>JAODAX010000096.1 GCA_025463675.1 Naasia sp.
GGTCCTTCTCGACGGAGGTGACGGGCATTGTCTTACCTTTCCTTCGCATTGTTGGGGGTGTCGGCGTCCAGCAGGGCGTCGAGGCGATCGATGCGTGCGCGCCAGATTTCTTCGAACTGGTCGAGGAGCGACTGCGCCCGGCGTATGGCCTCCGGATTACCGCGGACGATCCGCTCTCGGCCGCGTGGACGTTTGCTCACAAGTCCCGCCTCCTCGAGTACGGCGACGTGCTTCTGCACCGCCGCGAAGGACATGTCGTACGAGCCGGCCAGCTCCGACACCGTCGCCTCCGCGCGCAGCGTGCGCCGCACGATGTCGCGACGGGTCGCGTCGGCGAGAGCGCGGAACATGCGGTCCACGTCCTCGTCGGTCAGTTCAGTTTGTACAACCATTTGGTTGTACGTTATGACGGCGAAGCGTTCAACGCAAGAGCCACTTCAGCCGCGTGTCAGTCCTCTTGCCGGCTCCACGGCGTGACCGGGCGGTCGTCCCGCACGCCGTCGACTTCGATATCCACGAACTCGTTGAAGACCCCGATCAGCCCGCGCACGGGTTCCGCGTCGTGCCGGGGGTCCGGATAGCTCCAGGTGATGTCCGGCCGCGAGCCGACGGCGAAGTAGGAAGCCCGGCCCTTATAGGCGCACCAGGTGTGGGTGGCGGTTTCGGTGACCGGAGCAACCAGCGCGCCTCGCGGCAGGTAGTAGCGGGGTGGCAGGCCGGTCTCGAGCAGCATCCGAGCCTCGTTGGTCTCGGCAACCAGCTCGTCGTCGAGGTAGACCCGGATGTGCCGGGACGTCGGCAGGACGTCGATGCGGTGCAGAGGATCCCGAGGATGCGCGGCGATCTGCTCGTCCTCCTCCAGCCACTCGTCGACCCCGGCGAAATCGAGGATGACGCGGCCGCCGAGGTCCGGGTCCGACGGGCGGTAGGCCAAGACGGTGCGCGGCTCCCCCGGGATATGCGCGACCAGGTGCTCCCCCGGCGTCGTGTGGAAGTCGAACGGAACGGACGGGTCGAGCACGGGCCGGGCCTCGCACCGAGCCCGTTCGGCCGCGGTGAGCGTCGACTCGCTCGTCGAGAACGAGGCATCGATGTCCTCCTCGGGCAGCGCGTAGCAGGGGGTGACGTAGCGCGGCTCCCAGACGAGGAGCGCGTTGCGCGTGTCCGCGATGGTCCGGCCGCCGATCCGGGCGCGGATGCGCTTCGGCGTCGGAGCGTAGCGGAGCGCGGTGGTCTGGTCGCGGAGCAGGTCGAGCAACTGGACGCCCATGACGCCTCCCCTTCGAGATGCGGCACACCTTACGCTCGGCGCCTCCCTGAGACAGAGCCGCTTTCGCCGGCACCCAACTGCGTCCTATTCGCGGCGGAGAATCATTGACAGGCCTGGCTGACGGGAGTTGATTGCGACCCACATGAAACGGCCGGGGAGGGCGATGAGCTCGTGCGCACGCCTAGGAGTCACCACCGACATCGACGGCAGGAAGCTGCTGCGGCGGTACATGCGCCGGCCCCGCTCGGCGACCGAGCGTCACCTGCGGCGCCTCGTCCGCGGTCCTCTCCCCCGCCGCGCCTCGATAGGAGTACCTCGTGTCCGGCATCGTCATCCTGACGCTCGACGGCGGAGGCTGCGTGCCGGCGGCCCTCGCGCTCGGCGCGGAATTGCAGCGGCGCGGCCACCGGGTGCGGTTCCTCGCCGCGCCCGCGCAGCAGGAGCGCATCCGAGCGGCGGACTTCGATGTGACGCCGTATCGACATGCGAAGAACTGGAGTCCTTGGCACGGGATCACCCCGATCAGGGACGCACTGGCGCTCGCGGCGCTCCTCGGCGACCGCGGTTACGCCCGGGACCTCGCGGACGCCGCTCGAGCGTGATCCCGCGGACGTCGTGGTCCTCGACGGGATGCTGCCGGGCGCCGTCGCGCCGGCCATCCGGCTCGGGCCGCCGGTGGTGGTGCTCGTGCACACGTTCGGCGAGTTCTTCCTCGGCAACCTGGCCGTCGCGGCGTTCAGTGTGCTCCAGGGCGTCCCGCCCGTGAGGGCGTGGGCTGCCGCCGAGCGAGTCCTCGTGATGGCCGATCGCGAGCTCGACCCGGCCGGCCGTTCGGTCGTCGGCGATGTAGGCCCGCAGACGTCTCCGCGCGTGCTGGCCAGCCTCAGCTCGATGGCGATCCGCGGTCAGGACCGGATCCTGCAGCGCATCCTCGACGCGGTGGGTGGGATGCCTGTCAACGCCACGGCGACCTCCGGCCCCACCATCGACCCGGCTGCTCTCAACTGCGGCGCCAACACGACTCTCGTGCGCACGGTGCCGCACGAGAGCATCCTGTCCACCTGCTCCGCAGTGGTCGGGCATGCCGGCCACTCCACGACCATGCGGGCACTCCTGCATGGCGTCCCCATGGTTCTGATCCCGTGCGACACCCGGATCGATCAGCCGCTGGTGGCCGCCTCGATCGCGCGCGCGGGCGCCGGCATCCACCTGCCGATGCGTGCGACCGCCGGGGAAATCCGCGCCGCGCTCGACGAGGTGCTCAGCGATTCCCGCTATCGCGCAGGAGCGCAGCGGATCGGTGCACGCCTTCGTGCTCAGCAGGGCGCGGCCCGGGCTGCAGACCTCGTGCTGGAGGCGGCCGGTCGGTAGGCCGGAATCCCGCCGGTGTCTTGTGCGGTAGCCCGCTTCACGCGGGATGGCACCAGGGTCTTCCGGCCGTAATCGAGAGAGGGGGCGGCCAGTCGGCCACCCCCCCTCTCTTGTCTCGCTCCCCTAGCAGCCCTCAAGGAACTGAGGAGTCAGGTCGTTCGTCAGATCGG
>JAODAX010000069.1 GCA_025463675.1 Naasia sp.
GCAACGTTCCCGCAGAATCGCAGCCGCGCACCGTTGCGATTCTGCGGGAACGTGGCGAGTCGGCTCCCGGGTCAGCCCGGAAACGAGGAAACCCCCGGCGGACCGGGGGTTCGTGGTGGGCGATACCAGACTCGAACTGATGACCTCTTCCGTGTGAAGGAAGCGCGCTACCAACTGCGCCAATCGCCCGTGCGACGTCCATCTTGCCATACGGTGCAGCCTCTTCCGGGCCACGGCCGGGGCGACACCGGGACACTGCCCGCTCGGTTTGGTGGGAGTCCGACGGATCGGTTAGAGTCGACAGGCGGTCGTGAACAGCGGCTGCGAAATGCGGATGTGGCGCAGTGGTAGCGCATCACCTTGCCAAGGTGAGGGTCGCGAGTTCGAATCTCGTCATCCGCTCGAGTGGGACTTCTTTCGAGATCCACATACGGTGGAGTGGCCGAGAGGCGAGGCAGCGGCCTGCAAAGCCGTATACGCGGGTTCGAATCCCGTCTCCACCTCGGCCCGGAGCAATCCGGCTAAGACCTGGGCGATTGGCGCAGCGGTAGCGCGCTTCCCTGACACGGAAGAGGTCACTGGTTCGATCCCAGTATCGCCCACAGAAGAAAACCCCTGGTTGTCCGGGGGTTCCTCTGTTTCTGCGGCGCGGTTCCCTGCCCGTTTGCAATCCAGGCGCGAGATTCGACCCTTCAGGCGATTCGGATCTCGTTGATCTGCGCAGGGTCGAGGACGACTTGCGAAGCTCCTCAGCGTCTCCGTCGACACTGTCCGCCGCAACGCGGTCGACTGTGGCGCTTCTTCCCCTCCGTCGTCGAGCGTGGCGCGACGGGGACGACATGGCCCATTGTCGACCAAGAATGCGAGCTTCCATCGTGGGTGTCCGAGCTTGAAGCCGGAGATCTCCGGACGCTCCACCCGTGACCACTCAGCACATTGGTGCGGCTGAAGAGCTTCTCATCCAGTGCCTGCTGCTCAAGCATTGCCAAGCACCGCGAGCACTGGCCGCCCGTCGAGGCGGGGTCGGTGAACGGCGCGATCCTCGACGGTCGTGGCCGAAGCATGGCAGTCTGCGGCGCCCCAAACCCAGCCCTGCTATCGGACCCGCTGAGCCGGCAAATGCGTGCTCCGCAGCGGCGGCGCTCTTGCCGGATGGGCCCTGCGGGTGGAGGCTGGGGCGAGGAGGTGCGGATGCGACGGACGTGGCCCGCGCTGCTGCTCATCGTGGCCGTCGCGGCGACCCTCGGCTGGCTGGCGCTCGGCGCGCCAGGCGTCTACGCGTGGGGCGTGTACGGGTTCTGGGCGGCCATCGCGGTCGCCATTGTCGTGCGCGTCATCGCCGCGATTTTGCGCCGCCGGTCGAAGGCTTCCGCACCGGGCTCGCCGCCGGCTGCCCGATCGGTCGTGCCGACCGCGCGGCCGGGACTGGAGCCCGTGGTGCAGGGGCCGGACACCTCGCCCATCACCATGGTCGGGCGCGAGGTGCTCGACCCATTCGAGCAGCAGCTCGGGCAGCTCCGGCACCGGGACGACCGTCGACCCTGACCGCTGTCGACTGCCGTGGGGGAGGACTGCGGAGCCCAGGGGCGCGAATCGGCCCCGCGCCCCGGGGCTCCGGGCAGAGAAGGACAGAAGTCTCGGGCTCTGCTGCACCGGAACTCCCTCTTTGCCACCCGAGATGCCAAGCTACGCACGGCTTCAGTCGGCGACGAGGGCTGGGCTTCCGCTCTCGGCGGGCGTACCATGCGCCGTTCGGCGGCGCGCCGGAGCCGACGGGGATCGTCTCCGGGCTGGGGGAAGAGGCAGAGATCCCGTACCCGATCAGGACCCTCTCCGCTCCCATTGCTCCCAGGGTCCGCCTCAGATCTGTGAGCATGCAGGGTGGCGGCCATCGGTATGCCGAGTGTGGTGAGGGCGCCGGTCGCCCGGCGTGGGGTATCCGGCGGGAATCTGGCGGAGTAGCGTCGATCCGGAAGGGAGAGACGCCGTGAACCTTCTGCTCGTCATCCTGGTTGTGGTCGCCGTGCTGCTGCTCATCATCGGGGGCATCACCGAGGCCGTGAGCTTCCTGCTGTGGGTGGGACTCGTCCTGCTCATCGTCGCCGCGATCGCATTCCTGCTCCGCCTTGTCACGGGGCGGCGCGTCTGACACAAGAAAAGCCCCCGACCGGCGGACCGGTCGGGGGCTTCTGTGTCTGCGAATTAGACGAGCGGGTCGCGCTCCGACGTGCTCTGGGTGACGCGCTCACCGCTCACCGGGTCGACGGCCGAACGGGTCGTCGCCACCGAACTGCGACGGCGCATCAGGACGACGAGGCCGAGGATCACGCCGACGACACCGGCGATCATGAGGATGTACCCGACGGTGTCGAGGTTAATGAAGTCCAGCTGGATGTCCGTCGCGAACACGAGGATCGCGCCGATGACGAAGAGGACGATGCCTGCTCCGAGGCTCATGATGTGCTTCCCTTCCTTCAGGCGCGCTGCCCGCGGCAACGACGCGTTAAGTGAGAAAGTATTCGCTTTCGGACTGGGGCGCAGTGGGGCTTGTCCGCCCCTGGTTCCAACCGGTATAAGCGCAGATCGGCGGCGGATTTCGCGCGTTCGAAAGCGGTCGCGGCGGGGCATACCCGCCCGCGGGTGTCAAGCGCTTACCCGGTGCGACCGGCGCGGCCATGCTGTCGGAATGGAGGAGGAACTGGTCGTGCTCGATGCGCCGCTGTGCCCGAGCTGCAGGCTCCATATGGACCCCGTGCTCGGCGATTTCTGGTGCCTGACCTGCGGCGAAGGCGTACACGAGAGCGGCGAACTGCGGTTCTAGCGGAGCTCCGCCGCCGGGCGTGTCGCCCCGTCCTGTGTGGTGGCCGCGTCCGGCTTGTTGCTGCCCGGCGTCCGACCCGCTCCGCGGATGCCCGTCGCGCCCGTGTGAGTAGACGAGGGCGACTGGGAAGACAAGGTGTTGTCCTGGCCTCGGCGGCGAGGTGTGCTGAAGTCATGAAGGAGCTCTCGTACGCAGATCGCCATCTGGTCACCGCCGACGAGATCGCGGACGGGGTGCTTCAGTACGCGAAGGAGCTCGCCTCGAATCACGCAGCGGACACGGTCACCATGCCCGCCGTCGCGGAGGACGGGGAGGTGCGCGACGTCGAGTTCCTCATCGGCCCGTCCAGCCAGATCACCTCCATCCCCGTGGCGGACCGTCAAGTGCAGATACCGGTCGAGGCGACCCTGAGCGACCTTGCGGACCGCACCAGGGCGCTCCGTGGGCACCACGTGGTGACGACCGCTCCCGCCATTCCGGACGAATACGACCCTGACTACCCGTGACAGGCGGTCGTCCGCCAAACACGTTTCAGGTTGTGGTTGAACCTCCGACGCACGCGGCGCGTCCTGCACCGCCCAGGTAACGAATGGGTAAAGACCCTGGTCAGAGCCAACTGTTGCAATCGCGTCGCGCGTGTCGTACCTTACCGCCCCGCGTGTCCTCCATATGGAGGACTGTCGCCAGGATGGGGGACTCAAATACCTGATCAATCCCCGTTAGGGTAAACGAGCCGTCATAAGGAGACCCGATGCCCCAGACGATTGCGCTGCCGTACCCCTCGGCGCCTCTCAAGTTCTATCCGACCCAGCAGGACCACCCGTTCGACACCTGGCTTCCGCCCGTGTCGACCGGCCGCGCCTACGCCCTGATGCTGTTCAGCCTCGTCGGCGTCTTCGGCATCCAGCACTTCTACCTGGGCAAGCCGGTCAAGGGCACCATCTGGCTGCTCACGTTCGGCGTGTTCGGCCTGGGCTTCCTGGTCGACCTCATCACGATGCACTGGCAGGTCAAGCAGATCAACCGCTGGCACGCCGTCGGCGTGCACTGACGCCGCATTCAGCACACGAAAGGGCCGGAAGCACTCCCTCCCGGCCCTTTTCCGCGTGCGGTGGCGCTAGTTGATCGCCAGCGCCGCGGCCGGCGTGACCGAGGTCGCTCGGCGCGAAGGGGTGATCGACGCGGCGGCGGGGAAGTCGAGGCCGGCCATGATGTGCACGAGCGTGGACTTGCCGGAGCCGCTCGGACCCGTGACGGCGGTGAACGGCCGCGCTCGATGCCGCGCGTCACGTCCTCGAGCGCGACGACCCCGGTGCAACCGACACCGAAGGTCTTCAAGAGGTTCTCGACACGGACGACATGCGCGGTACCGGCGGAGCTGTTGGATGCCTTCGACGCTAAGAACCGGCATCGGTCGCGCGGATCGGTGCAGAGGACGAGCGGTGTCCGTCGGAAGGATGACCCTGCAGCGTCGAGCGCCACCCCTGGTCGTCTGGTCGGTCGGCCGATACCGTCGGCACATGGCAGATGACGACGGCACCCAGGTCGAAGTGAACCGCGCTCTCGCGGCGGCGGGCCGCCCGGACGACGAGCCGAAGGCGCTCGAGGCAATCCGCGGCGTGGCCGCGAGCCATGCTGGCCGGCCGGTCGACGAGGTGGGTGCGGTGCTGCGCGCAGCGTTCCGCGAGCAGCTGGGAGCGCCCGACCTCCTCTCGGACGAGGTGCTGACCGGCATCGCGTGGCGCATCTCCGAAAGCGCCCCGCACGCATGAGCGTCCCCCCGTCGCCGCGCGCAGATCGGAACGGGTTCGCTCTCGCGTCGCTCGTGCTGAGCCTCGTCGGCATCGTGGTTGGCATCATCCCGCTCTTCATCGGGCTGTTCCTCAGCATCGTGCCCACAACGCTCGGGCTCGTCTTCGGCATCGTGGGCCTGGTGCGCGCCCGTCGGCTGCCGGGCAACACCGGCTTCGGCATGGCGCTCGGCGGCCTGCTGGTGGCCGTCGCGACGTACTTCCTGTACTCGACGGGCTACGGCATCATCTGGTGACGCCCGGACTGGGGGTGCGACGCGCCCTCGTCCAGCGGTCCTGGCCGGCGCCGCGGCCCCACGATGTGGGGGATGTCCGCTCCGCCGACCACGCCGAACCCGGTGATCCGCCCCGGTTCCCCGGTCGATCGCCGCGCCGCCTACCGGTCGCTCCTCGTCGACTCGGGCCTCGCGACGCCCGAGCAGGTCGAGCTCGCCCGGGTGGCCAAGTCGCACGGGGCGGGACACCTCGACGAGTTCCTCGTCGGCCAGGGAATGGTCGATGACGCCCGGCTGCTGCGGGTCACCGCCCGGGCCTGGAACCTCGACGCCGTCCGGCTCGACGCCGAGCACGTCGACGAGGAGTTCGTCCGGCAATGGTCCGGCCAGGAGTTCCTGGCCGAGAGTTGGATGCCGCTGCGACGGGAAGCGGACGGCACCGTCGTCGTGGCGACCGCTCGTGAACCGCATCCGGAGCTGGCCGCGGCGATCGCGCGCCGGGTGCTCGGCCGGCTCCGCTTCGTCGCCGTGACGTCATGGGATCTGCGCAACACCGCGCTGCGGATCTACCGCACCCAGATCGCCGACGAGGCGGCCAACGAGCTGTGGAAGCAGAACCCCCGGCTGTCCGCCCGGACGGTCTTCAGCCGCGGCCAGCTCGTCGCACTGGCCCTCCTGGTGGCGTGCGCGATCACCGCCGCGATCGTCGCCCCCATCCCGCTCGCGGTGACCCTGGTCACCGCGGCGGGCGTCGTCTTCCTCGCCGCGACCGCCTTCAAGTTCTTCGTCTCGTTGCGCGGCGCGCGCTTCGACGTCGTGCAGCGCATCACCGACGCCCAGGTGGCGGCCCTGCCGGACATCGAGCTGCCGCGCTACACGGTGCTGGTGCCAGTGTTCCGCGAAGCCAACATCGTCGCCCAACTCGTCGAAAACCTGGGCGCCCTCGACTATCCGGCCGACAAGCTCGAGGTACTCATCCTCACCGAGGAGGAGGACGAGGAGACACGGGACGCGATCGTCGCGGCGAACCCGCCGCCGAACTTCCGGGTTCTGACCGTGCCGCGGGGCGCGCCGCAGACCAAGCCCCGGGCCTGCAACGTCGGGCTGTTCTTCGCGACCGGCGACTACCTGGTCATCTACGACGCCGAGGACCGCCCCGACCCCGACCAGCTGAAGAAGGCGGTGATCGCGTTCCGACGGGGCGGCGAACGCACCGTGTGCGTGCAGGCGGCGCTCAACTACTTCAACGCCGAGGAGAACGTGCTGACGCGCATGTTCACACTCGAGTACAGCTACTGGTTCGACTACATGCTGCCGGGACTGGACGTCTCGCGGCTGCCCATTCCGCTCGGCGGCACCTCGAACCACTTCCGCACCCAGGCGCTGATCGAGTTGGGCGGCTGGGACCCATACAACGTGACCGAGGACGCGGACCTCGGCATCCGCGCGGCGGCGCTGGGCTACCGAGTCGGCGTGATCAACTCCACGACCATGGAGGAGGCCAACACCTCCATCCCCAACTTCGTGCGGCAGCGCAGCCGGTGGATCAAGGGCTACATGCAGACGAGCCTCGTGCACGCCCGCACGCCGCTGTCGCTGCTGCGCCGGATCGGCCCGAAGGCGTTCCTCGGCTTCGTGCTGCTGATCGCCGGCACCCCGCTCGTCTTCCTCGGGGTGCTTCCCTTCTACGCGCTCACCCTGGTCACGCTCGTGGCCGGACCGGACCTGGTGAGCCCGCTGTTCCCGCTGGTCACCCTGTGGATCTGCTTGCTCAACGTGCTGATCGGCAACAGCGTCACCGTCTACCTGTCGATGATGGGCCCGTTCAAACGGGGCGCGTTCCGGCTGGTCGCCTGGTCCCTGCTCAACCCCGTGTACTGGCTCCTGCACTCGATCGCCGCCTACAAGGCGCTCTGGCAGCTGCTCACGAAGCCGCACTACTGGGAGAAGACGGCGCATGGTCTCACTGCTCACACCGACCACTGAGCCCGCGCCGCAGGCGCCTCTCGACAGGGCGTCGCCGTCCGCTCTGGAGGTGGCGTCTCCTCCCGCCGCCACGGGGCCCGTTCGGCCGGTGACCGGCCCGACCGCTCGGCGCCGGCACCGCCTCACCCGCGGCGGGTTCGACCCGTACCCATTCGACCCCGTGCTACGGAACCTCCTCCGCCTCCTCTTCGCGGCGCCTCTCGCAGTCGTGGCGGTCGTGGCGAACGGCACGGCGAGCGTGGAGCTGACCGGCAACTGGGCGCTGATGGGGGACCTCGCCCGCTACCCCTTCGGCAGCACTCGGATCGAGGACACCGCGGCGTTCTACCCGCCGGTCAGCAGCCTCGCCGGCGCGCTGCTGCCGGGCGGCTCGCTAGGCCTCGGGATCGCGGGCGCGCTCGTCGCCGGCGTGTTCCTGCAGAAGCTCCTCGAGATCATGGTCCAGCGCGAGATGAGCGGCTGGCTGATCGGCGCCTACCTCACGGCCGTCGCGGCGAACCCCCTGTTCGCCTTCCTCGCGGTCGGCAACCTGCCCGCGCTGGTCGGGATCGCCTTCTTCGGTGTCGGCCTCTCCCACATGCGCCGGTTCATCACCTGGGGGTCGACCCGGGACGGGTTCGTCGCCGGCCTGCTGTTCATGCTCGCCGCGCTGTCCGACTCGGGCGCCATCCTCTACGTCGTGACGGCCGCGGCGGCCGCGCCCTTCCTGTCCTGGCGGCGGGGGGAGCAGCGGGGCGCGCGCGGCGCGAGCGTCTTCGTGCTGCTGTTCCCCACCCTCTCCGCGTTCGTCTCGCTGGTCGGGCTGGAGGTGCTGTTCCGGGTCGATCCGGTCGGGCCGCTGATGCCGCTCCTGACCGGCACCCCCGCCCGCTTCACCGAACTGGTGACCGGAATCCTGCCCGACATGACCGGCGCGCTGCTCGCGGCTCCCGTCGCCGCGGCCTGGGTGATCTCGCTGATCGTCAAGCGTCCCGGCGGGATGCTCGCGTCGACGCTCGTCTTCCTCGCCATCCTCGGCGGCTCCTGCGTGGGCCTCGTTCCCTCGTCATCGGCCGGCTCGACCTTCGTGCTGATGGTGCTGCTGGCCATCACCCTGCTGTCCCGCCCGGAGCGGGGCCGGCCGACCGCGGCGGTGATCGCCATCGTGCTCGCGCACGTGCCAATCGCGTGGGCAACCGCCCTCGACCGCGAGATCGTCGCGGAGTGGCTCGCCGCGGTCGTTGAGGCCGCGCTACTGCACCTCGGCTGACCGGGGCGCGTGGGCCCGCGGGTAGGGTAAGGACGATCCAGCCGAAGTCCTTGCCGCGAAAGGCGCCCTACTCCAGTGACCCCATCCGACGCCCCCTCCGACGCCCCCCGCACCGGCGAGGGCCACGGGACGACGGGCTTCGAGCTCTTCCCCGACAAGCGCGTGATCGCGATGCGGGTCGACGGGCAGCTGCAGGATCTGGCCCGCACCGTGCCGGACGGCGCCTCGGCCGAGCCGGTGGAGATCGGGTCGGCGGACGGCCTGTCCATCCTCCGGCACTCCGCAGCGCACGTCCTCGCCCAGGCGGTGCAGACGGTCAACCCGGAGGCGCGCCTCGGGATCGGCCCGCCCATCACCGACGGCTTCTACTTCGACTTCGACGTCGCCGAGCCGTTCACCCCCGATGATCTGAAGGCGTTCGGCAAGGAGATGGACCGGATCCAGCGCGCCGGCCAGCGGTTCCTCCGCCGGGTCGTCGACGAGGCCGAGGCTCGCGAGCTGTTCGCTCGGGAGCCGTACAAGCTGGAACTCATCGGACTCAAGGGCGATGTCGCCGACTCCGGCGACGGCGAATCGGTCGAGGTGGGCGGCGCGGAGCTGACCGTCTACGAGAACGTCGACCCGCGCACCGGCGACGTCGTCTGGCGGGACCTCTGCCGCGGGCCGCACCTGCCGAACACCCGACTTCTCCAGAACGGCTGGGCGCTCACCCGGATTGCGGCCGCCTACTGGCGGGGCAGCGAGAAGAACCCCCAGCTGCAGCGCATCTACGGCACCGCGTGGCCCACCAAGGACGAGCTGCGGGCGCACCAGGAGCGGCTAGAGGAGGCGGCGAAGCGCGACCACCGCCGGCTCGGCGCCGAACTCGACCTCTTCAGTTTCCCGGACGAGATCGGCTCCGGCCTCGCCGTGTTCCACCCGAGGGGCGGCGTGATCCGCCAGGAGATGGAGCAGCACGCCCTGCGCCGGCATCGTGAGGCGGGCTACAACTACGTCTACACGCCACACATCAGCAAGTCGGACCTGTTCCTGCAGTCCAACCACCTGGTCACCTACGAGGAGGGCATGTTCCCGCCCATCCGGATGGACGAGGAGCGCGACGTCGACGGCACCATCGTCAAGCAAGGCCAGGACTACTACCTGAAGCCCATGAACTGCCCGATGCACATCCTCATCTACAAGGAGCGGGCACGCAGCTACCGCGACCTGCCGCTGCGGCTGTCGGAGAACGGCACGGTTTACCGCAACGAGCTGTCCGGGGCGCTGCACGGCCTCACCCGCGTGCGCGGCTTCACCCAGGACGACGCGCACCTGTTCGTCACCCCCGACCAGCTTGAAGGCGAGGTGGCGAAGGTCCTCGAGTTCGTCATCTCAATGCTGCGCGACTTCGGCCTCACCGAGTTCGAGCTCGAGCTTTCGATGCGCGACGACGCCAAGGAGAAGTGGATCGGCTCCGAGGAGTACTGGGCGAGCTCCACTGATGCCCTCCGCCGGGTCGCGCTGGCCAGCGGCCTGAAGCTCACCGAGGTCGCCGGCGAGGCCGCGTTCTACGGACCGAAGATCGACCTCAAGACCCGCGACGCGATCGGCCGCACCTGGCAGCTGTCCACAGTGCAGGTCGACCCCAACCTGCCGGAGCGGTTCGAGCTCGAATTCACCGACCGCGACGGCAGCAAGCAGCGGCCG
This sequence comes from Naasia sp., assembly GCA_025463675.1. Taxonomy (GTDB): domain Bacteria; phylum Actinomycetota; class Actinomycetes; order Actinomycetales; family Microbacteriaceae; genus Naasia. Next base: position 9,769 of record JAODAX010000069.1, read on the forward strand.
GTCATGATCCACCGGGCGCTGTTCGGGTCGATCGAGCGCTTCTTCGCGATCCTCCTCGAGCACTACGCCGGCGCCTTCCCGCTCTGGCTCTCGCCCGTGCAGGTGGTCGGCATCCCCGTCGCCGACGAGTACGCCGACTACCTCGACGGCGTCGTCGACACCCTGCGGGCGGCCGGCGTGCGCGCCGAACTCGACGCGAGCGACGACCGGATGCAGAAGAAGATCCGCACGCACACGAAGGCAAAGGTGCCCGTCCAGCTGATCGCGGGCGAGGACGACCGGGCCGCCGGCTCCGTCAGCTTCCGCTTCCGCGACGGCAGTCAGCGCAACGGCGTGCCGGTCGACGAGGCCGTCGACCTGATCCGCGCGGGCATCGCCGACCACCGCCAGGTGTCGACGGCGGACGACCTGGCATGACCGCGGGGCCCTACTCGGCGGAAGAGTTCGCGGGCGTCGACGCCGCGCCCGCCGACACCTTCGCCGCGGTGCCGGACGCCTTCCAGCGCCTCTGGACCCCACACCGGATGGCGTACATCACCGGCGGCGGGCAGCCGGAGGGTCATGCCAACGACTGCCCGTTCTGCGTCGCGCCCCAGCGCAGCGACGAGGAGGCGCTCATCGTCGCGCGCGGCACCACCGCCTACGTGCTGCTCAACCTGTTCCCGTACAACTCCGGCCACCTCCTCGTCTGCCCGTACCGGCACGTGCCGCTCTACGACCAGGCCACCGAGGAGGAGACGACCGAGATCGCGGCGCTCACCCAGACCGCGATGCGCGTGCTCCGGCGGATCGCCGGCACCGACGGCTTCAACATCGGCATGAACCAGGGTCGGGTGGCCGGCGCGGGCATCGCGGCGCACCTGCATCAGCACGTCGTGCCGCGCTGGGCGACCGACGCGAACTTCTTCCCGATCATCGCCGGAACGAAGGCGCTGCCACAGCTGCTCGGCGATGTCCGCGCCGCCGTGGCCGATGCCTGGCCGGGCGTAGACTAGGGGCCGCACCGCGGGAGTCCGCCGGTGTCGTGCGTCCGCGAGGGGCGTGCGCGCAGCACAGCAGCACAGATGGGCACGGACGTGACGGACAGCACAGCGAACTCGGGATCCTTCGGCACCAGCCGCGTCAAGCGGGGACTGGCCGAGATGCTCAAAGGCGGCGTGATCATGGACGTGGTCACCGCCGACCAGGCGAAGATCGCCGAGGACGCCGGCGCGGTCGCGGTCATGGCGCTCGAGCGCGTCCCGGCCGACATTCGCGCCCAGGGCGGCGTCGCCCGGATGAGCGACCCGGACCTGATCCAGGGCATCATCGACGCGGTCTCCATCCCCGTCATGGCGAAGGCACGCATCGGCCACTTCGTCGAGGCGCAGGTGCTGCAGGCCCTCAAGGTCGACTACATCGACGAGTCCGAGGTGCTTTCGCCCGCCGACTACGTCAACCACATCGACAAGTGGGACTTCACTGTTCCCTTCGTCTGCGGTGCCACCAACCTGGGTGAGGCGCTCCGCCGCATCACCGAGGGCGCCGCCATGATCCGCTCCAAGGGCGAGGCCGGCACCGGCGACGTCTCCGAGGCGACCAAGCACATCCGCACCATCAAGGGCGAGATCGCGGCCCTCGGCGCGAAGAGCCCCGACGAGCTGTACGTCGCCGCTAAGGAGTTGCAGGCCCCCTACGACCTGGTCGTCGAGATCGCCCGCACCGGCCAGCTGCCCGTCGTGCTGTTCACCGCGGGCGGCGTCGCCACCCCGGCGGACGCGGCCATGATGATGCAGCTCGGCGCCGACGGCGTCTTCGTGGGATCCGGCATCTTCAAGTCGGGCGACCCGGCGAAGCGGGCGGCCGCCATCGTGCGCGCCACCACCTTCTACGACGACCCGGCCGTCATCGCGGACTCCTCGCGCGGACTGGGCGAGGCCATGGTGGGCATCAACGTCGCCGACCTGCCCGCGCCGCACCGCCTCGCCACGCGTGGCTGGTAGGCCCCGCACCGTCGGTGTCCTGGCCCTGCAGGGCGACTTCCGCGAGCACCTGAAGGTGCTCCGCGCGCTGGGCGCCGACGCGCGCCCGGTGCGGCGGCCGCAGGAGCTCGCCGAGATCGACGGCTTGGTGATCCCGGGCGGCGAATCCACGGTGATGGACAAGCTGTCGCGGGCGTTCGGCATGGCCGAGCCGATCAAGGCGGCGATCGCGGGCGGCATGCCCGTCTACGGCACGTGCGCCGGCCTGATCATGCTCGCCAACACGGTCCGCGACAGCATCGACGGCCAGCAGAGCTTCGGCGGCCTCGACGTCGTGGTCCGCCGCAACGCGTTCGGCACGCAGCTCGACTCGTTCGAGACGGACCTCGACGTGCCGGTGCTCGGCGACGAGCCCGTGCACGCCGTGTTCATCCGCGCACCCATCGTCGACGAGGTCGGCAACGCTGCGCGTTCGCTCGCCGAACTCGACGACGGCACGGTGGTGGCGGTCGAGCAGGGCCCGCTGCTCGGCACGTCGTTCCACCCCGAGATGACCGGCGACGACCGGTTCCACCGCTACTTCCTTGGCAAGCTCGGCTGAGCCGGGTGCTCATCTCCGCCCTCCCCATCCGGCGGGTGCAGGAGCATGGGCCGAGACGGTGCGGCCATCCTCGAGCTCGGCGACTGGGGCATCCGGCGGGCCGACTGGGCAGACCTCGACCTGGTCCGGACCTGGCGCTCCGTCCTGGACGCCCCGAGCGGTTCCTGCGCCACCTGCGGGAGTGAGGCCGGAGCTCCGCCCGTAGAATGGGCGCGCGAAACGAGGAGGCGGGCCATGTCGGGGCATTCCAAGTGGGCGACCACGAAGCACAAGAAGGCGATCATCGACTCTCGCCGGGCGAAGTCGTTCGCGAAGCTGATCAAGAACATCGAGGTCGCCGCCAAGATCGGCGGCGCCGATCTCTCCGGCAACCCGACCCTGGTCGATGCGGTGCAGAAGGCGAAGAAGACCTCGGTCCCCAACGACAACATCGACCGCGCCATCAAGCGCGGCGCCGGCCTCACCGGCGAGGTCATCGACTACACGACGATCATGTACGAGGCCTACGGCCCGAACGGCATCGCCCTGCTCGTCGAGTGCCTCACCGACAACAAGAACCGCGCCGCGGCCGATGTCCGCACCGCGATGACCCGCAACGGCGGCACCATGGCC
>JAODAX010000084.1 GCA_025463675.1 Naasia sp.
AGACCCGAACCGCCACCAACGTCATGGCCGGGTACACCTAGATGCAGCTAGAGAGCAGTACCGCTGACGCAACCTTCGAGAGTGGCGATCGACCACGCCGATACGTCAGGCCAAGGGCATCCGGAAGTCATTCGGGAGCGGCGCGGCGCGCTTCGACGCTCGCGATGGCGTGTCCGTGACTGTGAACGTGGGGGAGCCCATCGCGATCGTAGGCGAGCATCTGCTCCTGAGGCCACGGCGCACACTACATATCTCGAGAACCTCGGCTTTGACGATGCCGATTCAGTGGTAAGGGAAGGGTTACCGCCGTGGCGGACCCCTCCGACGTGCCTCTCGCGAGCGGTGCCCCCTGCGGCCTGAATTGATCGTGTTGAATGGCCGGGCGGGGGAAGCGGCGGACGGCCTCTTCCGCGGGGACGGCGGTTCGAGCAGGGTGGGAAGATGACGCACCAGCCAGTGGACGAGCAGAACGTCGAAGCATCCGACTTGGTGATCCTCCGCCGCAAGCTGCACCGTATCCCCGAGGTGGGCCTATACCTGCCCCTTACTCAGCAGACCCTGAGGGAGGAGCTGGAGGGCCTGCCGGTCGAGCTGCACTTCGGCAAGAGCCTCTCCTCCCTCGTAGCGGTGATTGCCGGGGCGAGACCGGGGCCGACGGTGCTCCTGCGCTCGGACATGGACGCGCTGCCGGTGCGGGAAATCGCTCCAGTTGCGTTCGCCTCCGATAACGGTGCGATGCATGCCTGCGGACACGACCTGCATATGGCGGCGCTCGTCGGTGCGGTCCGCCTGCTCTGTGCACGGCGGGAAGTGCTTGCGGGCACCGTGGTAGCGGTGTTCCAGCCGGGCGAAGAGGGCCATGGCGGGGCGGAGGCGATGATCGGCGAAGGACTGCTCGCGCTGACCGGGCAGGCACCGGTTGCCTCCTACGGGGTGCATGTGTTTTCGTTCCTTCAGAGCGGCGTCTTCCTCTGCCGGAACGGCGTCGTGCTGGGGAGCGCAGTCAACCTCGCCCTCGACCTCGTCGGCACCGGCGGTCACGCCGCGCGGCCCCACGTCGCGCGCAACCCGATCCTCGTTGGCTCCCTCGTCGTCCAGGCCATCCAGGCTTATGCCACGCAGACGACGAGCCCGGGGGACCCGGTCGTGGTGACAGTCGCCTCGTTCCAGTCCGGCGACGCAGCCAATGTCATCCCGGAACGCGCGCTCCTGCGCGTCAGCATCCGCGCGACCACGACCGAGCGAGTGGCGGAGGTCGAGGCCCGCATCAATTCTCTAGCAAGGTCCATCGCACTGGCTTTCTCCATGACCGTGATCACCAGCCGGGGGGCGCTGATGCCTCCGACGATCTCCGACCCGGAAGGTGCGCGCCTCGTGCGCGAGGTTGTGACCGATCTCTTCGGCCCCGAGCGTTTCCAGGAGCTGGTCCATCCCGAGATGGTGTCCGAGGACTTCTCCTACGTCTTGGACGTGACCGGAGGGGCCTTCGTCTTCGTCGGCGCACGTGGCGACGCGGATCAACCAGAATCGAATCACTCACCAAGGGTGGTTTTCGACGACGGCGTGATTGACGACATCGCCCGGCTGCTGGCCGAGCTGGCGACTCGCAGATTGGCGCAGAGAACTGACCACGAGCAGCTGCCACCGGACGGCTTCAGGCCAACCATCTGACCGAGTGATGTAGGCGCTGAAAGTCGGTCACACGTCGCCGGCAGTGCCGCGGCGTTCTTCTCCCCGTGCCGGCGGGCGAGCGAGTCCGGCAGGGCGCTCTCGCTGCGCCGCGCCACCTCACCGGCGGCGGTCACGACGGCCGCCGCGGCCGGCTGCCGCACCTCACCGCCGCCCGATGGAAGTCCAGCAGGTCGGTGTCCGACGCCGCCATCAGCGCGTCCGCGACCGGCAGTCGGCGATCGTCTCGACCCGCACCACGAGGCGCGCGGACTGCTCCGCCAGCAGCGTCGCGGTCGGCGGAAGAGCTGCCATCACCGAACCCTGCCAGCACCCACCGACACCGCACCCGGGGCCGCCGAGTCGCGCCGGTGCCGCGGTTGCTCCGCCGATCAGCCCTCCGGCCGAGGCCGGATGCGGGCGAGGAATGCCGCGATGTCCAGCTCCTGCTCGAAGGGCTGGCCGATCGTCGTGGCGTCGTAGTAGATGCCGTCTGCGAGGAGCATCGTGGCCCGCGCCAGTTCGGGGTCGCCGAGATCCTCATCGAGCAGTGCAAAGTACTGCCGACGCATCTCCAGGACGACGGCTTGGGCGCGCGGATGCTGTCGGGCGAGGACCCCGACGGCCAGCGCCGCCCGGTCGAGCGGGCTGTTGATGTACTCCGCCAGGGCCACATAGTGCGCGGCGGCGCCGTCGGGAGCCGTGCGCATCCGCGCGAGCTCCTCGGCGACGAGCGCCTCCGCGCGATCGATCAGCGCGCTGACGAGGTTGTCCCGGGACCCGAAGTGGTACAGCAGACCGCCTTTCGTGACGCCCGCCTCCCGGGCCACCGCATCGAGGGATGCGCCGGCTCCGCTGGTGGTGATGAGCAGCTCCTGGAACGCCGTGAGGATGCGCTCGCGGGCGCTGTCGCGGTGTTGGGCCATGTCGAGCGAGTTTACTGTACCTGGTGGTATAGTCGCTTTTCGCTGTACTAACTGGTCCAGTAAGAACTGCTAGCCACGCGCAGGACGCGCCACTCTCCGATCGCCATGAGCACCACGCCCACCTCCCCGCCAGCCGTCCACTCGCGTACCGCCGACCCCCGCCGGACAGCCGCTGGGCCGGCCGCCGGCCGGCGCGCCTGGGCCGGACTCGTGCTGCTGATGTTGCCGGTGCTCCTGATCTCCGTCGACAACACGGTGCTCAGCTTCGCGCTGCCCGCCATCAGCCGGGACCTCCGCCCGAACAGCACGACGCTGCTCTGGATCGTCGACATCTACCCGCTGGTGCTGGCGGGCCTGCTCGTGGCGATGGGGACCCTCGGCGACCGGATCGGCCGGCGCAGGCTGCTGCTGATCGGCGCCACCGGGTTCGGGGTGATCTCGGCCGCGGCGGCGTTCGCGCCGAGCGCCGAGCTGCTCATCGCGGCTCGCGCCGCGATGGGATTTTTCGGCGCCATGCTGATGCCCTCCACGTTGTCCCTGTTGCGCAGCCTGTTCACGAACGCGCGCCAGCGGACCATGGCCATCGCCATCTGGGCTGGTGCCTTCGCGGCCGGCACCAGCCTCGGCCCGATCGTCGGCGGGGCGGTCCTCGCGCACTTCCCGTGGGGCGCGGTGTTCCTCATCGCGGTGCCGCTGCTGGTGCCGCTGCTCGCGCTCGCGCCGTTCGTCATCCCGGAATCGAAGGATCCGGCTCCGCTCCGCATCGACGTGTTGAGCGTGCTGCTCTCGCTGCTCGCTCTGACGCCCTTCGTGTATGCGATCAAGGTCCTCGCCCACGACGGCGTGGGTGTGCTCGGCCTCGCCGCGCTCGCGGTGGCGCTGGGAAGCGGTGCCCAATTCCTGCGCCGTCAAGGCCGGATCCCGAACCCCCTGTTGGATCTGAGCCTGTTCCGGCACGCGCCGTTCGCCGGCTCTGTGCTGGCCAATTTCCTCGCAGTCTTCAGCCTGGTGGGCTTCCTGTTCTTCGTGTCGCAGCACCTGCAGCTCGTGCTTGGCCTCGATCCGCTTCCCGCCGGCCTGCTGCTCCTGCCCGGTGCGGTGCTGTCGGTGGCCGCGGGACTGGGCGCGGCGTACGCGGTGCGACGGGTTCCGCCGCGTCTGGTGATCGTGGCGGGCATCCTGCTGACGGCCGCCGGCTTCGCGCTGATCATCGTGCTGCGGCACGACCTCAACGCCGCGGTCGTCGCGCTCGCCTTTGCCATCCTGTCTGTCGGGGTCGGCACCGCCGAGACCATCTCGAACGACACCATCCTCACCTCGGTGCCGCCGGAGCGGGCTGGGGCGGCCTCCGGCGTCTCCGAGACCGCCTACGAGCTCGGCGCGGTGCTCGGCACCGCGGTGCTCGGCGCGATCCTTGCCGCGTCGTACCGCACTGCGGTCTCGATCCCGGCCGGAGTCGATCCGGAAGCCGCTCGCCAGGCCGGCGAGACCCTGGGCGGGGCCATCAGCGTGGCGGAGTCTCTGCCCGCCCGGCAGGCCGCGGCACTGGTCGGCTCCGCACGGGCGGCGTTCGACAGCGGGGTGGGGGCGACCTCGCTGATCGCCGTCGTGCTGATGCTGGCCGCCGCGCTGACCATCCAGCTGAGCATGCGGCCTCGCGGGGCACGCGCGTCGCGCGGTGCCGAGAACAGCAGAAGAACGCGTTGATGGAGATGCCCGCCGCCTTCGATCTCTCGCGCTTCCGCCCCGGCGCACACGGCGCGCCATCACCGATGTCGCGGGCGTCGGAATCGGCCACGCGACCGTAGCGCGAGGCGAAGGTGACCTGTCGGTCGGGCAAGGACCCGTGTGCACCGGGGTGACCGTGGTCAGCCCCTCCGACGGAGATCCGTTGAAGGAGCCGGTCTTCGCAGGGACCCACCGCCTCAACGGGAACCGGGGATGACGGGGGACGCGTGGATCGCCGAGTCCGGACTCCTCACCTCGACCATCGGGCTGACGACCACCCACGGCGTCGGCGTGGTCCGGGACGCGCTCATCGCCGACGGCTTCACCGCGTGGTCGATCCTGCCCGCGCTGCGTCCGTACCTCCAACCGCTTTCCCGGCGGCTACACCCGCGCGAGCGCGCCGATGTCGTCGAGGAAGTCCGCGGCCACCTCGTCCGAGACGGTCGCCCGGGTCTGACCGATCGCCTCGACGTAGTCGGGGGTCACGGGCGCCGGCGCGGGCGACGAATCGGGCGATGCGTAGTACGCCTTCTCCAGGGCCCGCTGGGATGCGCGCCGGGCCGCGTACTCGATGTCGGCGGGGGAGAAGCCCTCGGTGAGGCGCACCAGCGACTCCACGTCGATGGCGCCGAGCGCGCTCACCGGGATGTAGCGCGACCAGATCGAGTGCCGCGCCTCGCCGTCCGGCAGGCCGATCGGGATCACATAGTCGAAGCGCCCGTGCCGGAGGAACGCCGTGTCCAGCGCGCGGATGAAGTTCGTCGCGCACACCAGCAGGCGGTTCGGCTGGTCCCGGAATGCGGGGATGATCTTCAGCAGCTCGTTGGTCACGCCCTGCATCGCCGAAGGCGGCTCGCCGCCGCGCTGCACCGCGATCTCCTCAACCTCGTCGATGAACACCACGGCGTGCTCCAGCTCCGCGACCCGGGTGAACGTCTCCCGGAGCGCGCCGGCGAGTCCCGCAGGGTCGGAGGCGAGGCGTGAGGGGAACACCTCGATGAACGACCACTCCAGCCGGGACGCGATCGCACGCGCGAACGTCGTCTTGCCCGTGCCGGGCGGCCCGAACAGCACGACGGCGCTCGGCGGCACCACGCCGTACTGCTCCGCCATCTCCGCTCGGGAGAGGGGGAGAACCAGTCGCCGCTCGAGCAGCTCCTTCTCCCGCTGCATGCCACCGATCGAGTCCCAGAGCCCGCGCGGCAGCACCCGGCCGCCGAGCGCGGTCAGGGTGTCCAGCTCCTTGCGCTGCACGGGCATCCGCCGCTCGAAGTAGCGGAGGTTCTTCCGGCCCTCGAAGCCCTGCGAGGCGAACGCGTCGGTGCGCACGGCGGTGTCCGGCAGAAGCGCGGAGAGCTTCGACAGGCCGAGCGGCGCCATCCGACGCTCGAGCGCCGCGAGCATCGAACCGCCGATCCCGCGCCGCTGGAAGGCGGTCGCCGTCGCGAGGAACACGATCCAGCCCTGCGCGTGCGCGGCCCGGCCGACCGCGGCGCCGACGACCACGTCGTCCTGCACGGCGACGACCGCGTGGTCCTTCTGGCAGGAGGACAGCACCTCCGACAGGGCGTACACGGGCTCGAACGATGTGGCGCGCATCTGCTCCCAGAGGTGAAGGATGCCGTCGATGTCGTCGGGATGGAAGTCGCGGATGCGGATGGCGGCCATGAGGGTCCTATGCGGGAGAGAGGAGGCCCGAGCGCCGGTTCACGGCGCTCTCGGTGGGCTGGTCGTCTCCCGGTCGGTGGACCCGGAGCGCAGGCGGGCCGGGATCACGGCGGCCTGTGCTGGCGATCATGGCACGACCGGGGCCCGTCCTGCCAGCCGGCAATCGGTCCTCCAACCGCTGTCCCCGCGCTCTGCTGGGTCACCGCGCTCGGCGTCCTGGCCGCGGTTGAGTGACCCGTGTCGCCGCGCCACCGACGAAACGGTGCAGGGAGGGGGCGGCGGTCGCCGCACCCTCCCTGCAGGTCGACGGACTCAGCCCGCGATGCGGATGAGCTTCTTGTTGACGAACTCGTCGGCGCCGAAGCGGCCGAGCTCGCGGCCGGAGCCGGAGCCCTTCACCCCGCCGAACGGCAGCTCGGCCGCGTCGCCGAGCACCAGGTTGACCCACACCATGCCGGCGTCGATGCGGTCGGCGACGCGGAGGGCCTGCTCACGATCGGTCGTGTAAACGTACGAGCCGAGGCCGAACTGGGTGTCGTTCGCGATCTTGATCGCCTGGTCCTCATCCTTCACGCGGTAGACCTGCGCGACGGGGCCGAAGAACTCCTCGCGGTACGCATCCATGTCCGGGGTGACGTCGGCGAGCACCGCGGGCGGGAAGTAGTTGTCCTTCCGCTCGCCGCTCGTCAGCACCGTGGCGCCCTGCTCGGCCGCCCGGTCGAGCTGCTCCTGCAGCCGCTCAGCGGCTGCCGCGGACGACAGCGGGCCGAGGATCGTGCCCTCCGCCTTCGGGTCGGCCGGCTGCACGGCGGTCATCGCCCGCGTGAACTTCTCGACGAAGGCGTCGTAGAGGTCGTCGATGACGATGAAGCGCTTCGCGGCGTTGCAGGCCTGGCCGTTGTTGTCGAGGCGCGCGTTGACGGCGGCCTCGACGGTGGCGTCCAGGTCGTCGGTGGAGAAGAGGATGAACGGGTCGGAGCCGCCCAGCTCGAGCACGACCTTCTTCAGGTGCCGGCCGGCCAGCTCGGCGACCGCGCCGCCCGCCCGCTCCGACCCGGTCAGCGAGACGCCCTGCACGCGTGGGTCGGCGATGACGTCCGCGATCTGGTCGTGGGTCGCGAAGATGTTCGTGTACGCGCCGCGCGGGGCGCCCGCATCGGCGAAGATCTCCTCGATCGCGAGAGCGGACTCCGGGCACTGCTCGGCGTGCTTGAGCAGGATCGTGTTGCCGATGATGATGTTCGGGCCGGCGAAGCGCGCGACCTGGTAGTACGGGAAGTTCCAGGGCATGATGCCGAGCAGCACGCCGAGCGAGGAGCGGCGGATGAACGCGTCGCCGCCGCCGTCGCGCAGTTCGATCTGCTCGTCCTTCAGGAACTCGGCCGCGTTGTCGGCGTAGTAGGAATAGATGTCCGCGGCGAAGTCCACCTCGCCGAGGGCGGCCTCGGTGGTCTTGCCCATCTCCTGCACGATGATCTCCGCGAGCTTCTCGCGTCGCTCGATGTGCAGCTCGGCCACCCGGCGGATGATCGCGGCGCGCTCCTCGATCGTGGTCGACCGCGACCACGTCTGGTGCGCCTCGTGCGCGGTGCCGATCGCGGCGCGGAGCTCCTCGTCGGCGATGGAGTCGAAGGTGCGGACGGTCTCGCCGGTGCTGGGATCGATGACGGCGTACTGGGGCATGGTTCTCCTTCTGCTGGAGCGGATGCTGAAGCTCGAACGCGGCGACGCGAGCGCGGCGCTGCGCGATGAGCCCACTCAATCCTGTCCCACGACCTCTGCGCAATTCCGGGGCGGCGCGACCCGTCGCCGACGCGCGCTCGTACCGCGCGACGGGGCCGCACCTCGGACGGATCAGCCGTCGAGCACGTCGCGGACGAATCCCTCACGCGCTCCTGCCGCGAGGCGATGCGCCGCCGCTCCGCCTCGAGGGCGAAGCCGACGTGGGCGAGTGCCGGCCGGCGCCGGACGCCGGCCGAGCACTCGAAGTCCTCGCAGATCAGGGTGCCGACCGTGTCTCCCCGACGGCCTGCCTCGCCAGCACCCCTCGTGCCGAAGAAAACGACGGGGTTCGGCAGCCGCACGTCCTCGCACAGCGAGCACTGGAGCGGGACTTCGTTCCGCTCACGGAAGGTGGTGTTGAGGAAGGAGGCCCGGATGTCCGCGCCGAGGATCGGCTGCATGGGTCTTCTGTTCTGATTCGCGTCACCGACGAGCGATGCGCGCCCACGGCGTGTCGGGCGAAGGGAGGAGAGGCGGAGCGAGGTGCTTCGAGCGCGGGCGCGGAATGCGCGGCCGGACCAGATCCGGTCGGCGTGGGGGAACGCCGACGATCTCCTCATGCCGGGCCGACGTCGACAGGACGGAGCGGATCACTCGCCCAGTCTTGAACCGCTCAGCTGGGCGCGGCGAGGTTCCGGGTCAGCAGCCGCAGCAGCTCGATCGTCTCGCGCAGATGGGCCTGCCGGGGCCGGGGGGCGAGCGGGAGGATCACCGCGAAGCCTTCCTCGAACACCACCTCGGAGCGCAGGCGGGCCGGCCAGGAGTGGCCCTCGGTGAACGGCGTGAGGTGTTCAACGGCCACCGACCGGATGTCGCGGCGTCGCCAGGTGGTCACCGTCGCGGCGCCCAGGGTGTGCCCGACCTCGCCGAGGATGACCCGGTCGCCGGTGAACACGACGACGGAGCCGGCGGGCCCCTCCTCGTCGCTCACGTTGCTCGACATGTAGACGACGTCCTCGCCCGCGAGCAGCAGCCACAGCTTGGTCAGCAGCCGCTGGTACCACTCCGGCCACTCGTCCCAGCCGCGCGTCGTGAAGGTGAGTATCGAATCCCGGGACACTGCCTCATGCAGCGCGGCGAGGTCGTCACGGATCACGGAGGTGAGCACGGTCAGAGACTACCGGTGTGGACGGATCTGTCTGCCCGTCCCCCTTCTAGCGCCAAGCGGCGCTCTGCTTCCCGTTCTCTCAGGCACTGTCCAGCGAAGGGGTTCCCCCGCACGGGCGCTTCGTGGAAGAGTCGGGGAGGCGGCGCCCTCCCGAGGAGGCGCGGGCCGCCCCGAGCAGAGGGAGAGCCGATATGGCAGTCACGAGCAAGGCGAGCACCGTCTGGAGCGGGGCCCTCGCGGACGGACACGGGACGACGTCGCTCGACACGTCGGGTGTCGCGACGTTCGAGGTCGACTGGAAGGCCCGGTCCGCGGGAGGCGGCACGAAGACGACGCCCGAGGAGCTGCTCGCCGCGGCGCACGCCTCCTGCTTCTCGATGGCCCTCTCCCACCAGCTGGGCCAGAACGAGACTCCTCCCCAGGAGCTGCGGGTGAACGTCGCGGTCGAGTTCGAGGCCGGTGTCGGGGTACGGGGCGCCGTCATCGACGTCGAGGGCGTCGTCCCCGGGGTCGACGAGGAGACGTTCGCGAGCCTGGCCGAAGGTGCGAAGGCGAACTGCCCCATCTCCAAGGCGCTCGCCGGCATCGAGATCCGCCTGGGCTCGGTCCGGCTCGTTCCGGCCGCCTGACCCTTCCCGCCTCGACGCGCTTCCGGCCGTGCTCTATCTGCTGGCGCCGAGCGGGCGGATGTCCTGGGCGGCGACCGCCGCGGCGGCGACCGATGTCGATCCGAGCACGCTCGACTGGACGCCCGCGGAGGACCGCGCGGACGAGACGATGATCCGGATCGCACTCCGCCGCGGCGCCGCCGTCTACGGAGGCATCGTCGTCGACGGCGCGGTCATCAGCGACCACCACCTCTCCCGTCGTCTCGTGGACACCCGCGACGATGCGCGCGGGGCGCGGGAGCGGATGAGCGTCGGGTACGCCGAACGGGCGACGGCGGGAGCCGGGGAGTCGCGCGAGGCGGAGCGCGAGCTGCGTGAGCACGAGGCGGGCGCCGCCCTCGGTCGGTCTCGCTCCGTTGTGGCCGACTCGCTCAGCGAGATCGCGGCGGATGCTGCCCTCGTGGCGCATTGGCGGCGCCTGGGCGGCCACGTGCCGCACCCGCTGTGACGACGTCGCCGGAGCGGTGGCCCTGAACGCTCCCGCTCCTGCGCCCCTAGATGCACCCGCGCCTCGGCGCAACCGGTTGTCCGGCGGGCGTCGGGCGGAGAGCCTGAAACGATGAAGCGCATCTCCTACGCCGACGAGCACCTCCTCACCTCTGCGGCCGTTGCGGACGCGCTCCTCCAATACGCCAAGGGCCTCGCGCAGGCCGGCAGCAGCGACGTGGTGTCGATCCCCACCCTGCATGGCGGCGCGCCGCGCCAGGCGGAGCTGATCATCGGACCGGCCAGTCAGATCACCGCACTCGACACGACGGATCCGGAGCGCGAGCTGCCAGGGGAGGCGGAGGCGGTCGACGAGCTCCGCCGCCGCGCCTTCGCGATGCATGCGCCCGCGCAGCCGGTCGCGTTCGAGGAGCTGGACGTGCTGCCTGACGTGGACGGGGCGGCCTGACCTCGCCGCTCAGGCGGTGACGAGCGGCTTCGCCACCGCCTCCAGCACCCCGGGCACCACCGTCGTGTGCCGATCCGACGCCGCGTGTTCGGTGTCCGTCGCGCAGGCGAGCGAGAGCCGCTGCGTGAACATCCGGTGAACGCTGCCGGCGGCGCGCACACCGGTCCACCGACGTCTTTCTATCCTGTAACGGACCTGAAGGAGCCCCATGGCCGAAAAGCCGACCGTCCTGTTCGTCTGCGTCCACAACGCGGGCCGTTCGCAGATGGCCGCCGGCTTCCTCGAGGCGCTCGCCGGCGACCGCGTCCAGGTGCTCTCCGCAGGCACCGCGCCCAAGGATCAGATCAACCCCATCGCCGTCGAGGCGATGGCGGAGGAGGGCATCGACATCGCCGGTCGCAGCCCGCAGGTGCTCAGCACGGAGGCGGTGCAGGAGTCCGACGTGGTCGTCACCATGGGCTGCGGCGACGAGTGCCCGTACTTTCCCGGCAAGCGCTACGAGGACTGGGAGCTCGCCGATCCCGCGGGCAAAGACCTTCCGATCGTCCGGGAGGTCCGCGATGAGATCCGGCGCCGCGTCGAAGCCCTGCTGAGCGAGCTGCTCCCCGCCTGAGCCGCTCGTCGGCGGTCAGAGCCGGTGTGTCCGGAACCAGTCCAGCAGCAGGCGCGCGCGTGACGGCGACGCCCAGGAGGAGGAGAGGGTCCTGTCCCACTCCTCCAGGAAGCGGTCGTAGCCGTCGGCGTCGGCGTCCTCGCTCACCTGCCGGTAGCCCATCGTCCACTCCGGGAAGTGGCGATCCTCGATCGCCGACTCCAGGAGGATCCGGACCTCCCGATGGCGGGCGTCCCCGGTGATGAGGTCGAACAGGTCGCGGACGACGTCCTCGTCGCCCTCGAGCACCTGGACGAACTGGCCGTCCTTGTAGAGCAGCATGCCGGTCACCGCACTGTCGGCGTTGTTCCGGCGGCTCACGGCGAGCAGTGCGCGAAGCGCCTCCGCGGAGAACGGCGCCGTGGCCTCGCTCGCGTACACCAGTGAGAACATCGTGCCCCTTCCCGCGGACCCCGACGAGCCTAAGCGGCGGTGCCCGTGCCGCTGGCGCATCCAGATCGCGGGCCTACCATGGCAGTTCCTTCGGCAGGCGTTCCGGGAGGTGCCACATGGTCCAGGTGCGTGTGCTCGGCGTCGCCCGCGATGTGGTGGGTCAGCACCTCATCCTTCTGAAGCCGCTCACCGAGGAGCCCGGTGTCGGCCGCGTCCTGCCGATCTGGATCGGCCCGCAGGAGGCGACGTCGATCCTGATGGCGGTCGAGGGCGTGCGCCCGCCCCGCCCGCTCGCGCACGACCTGATGAAGAGCCTCCTCGCGGCGTCCGACGCGCGCGTCGAGCGGGTCGAGGTGACGCGCATCGAGGACGGCACGTTCTACGCCGAGGTCGCGGTGCGGACTCCCGCCGGGGGCAAGGTCCTCGACGCCCGGCCGTCCGATGCGGTCGCGCTCGCCTGCCGGGTGGACGCGCCCATCTGGGTCGCCGACGACGTGCTGGAGGAGGCGGGCATCCCGGATGAGGCCGAGGCGGAGCCCGGCGAGGAGCAGCGTGTCGAGGAGTTCAAGCGCTTCCTCGACGAGGTCGAGCCGGAGGACTTCGAAGGCTGACCGCTCAGGCGTGCGAGCAGGCGTCGCAGCTGCTGCCGTGCAGGCAGTCGACCGCTGTGCAGTCGTGTCGGCATTGGCAGAGCGGGCTCACGGCTCGACCCTAGCGGCGTCTCGCTAGAAGGCCGGGATGGTCGGCCATCAAGTCATCGTAATGCGCACACCTCCGGCTCTGGAGGGGGGATCCACGGAGCCGGGGTGGGGGGTCGCCGGGCCGCGACGGTGGGAGGCGCCCAGATCTCGGGGAAAGGGAGGACCTTCGGGTTGGCCCCTCTGTACCCCTCGTCAAGAATTCTGTCGTGTCCTCCATCTGGGGGCATTCACCGATATGCGGGTGTCGGCGCGCGGCGGTTCGGCCGCACGGATGCGGCCCGAGCCGCGACCGACTCGAGGTCGGACGGCACCGGGTAGCATCGCCTTCATGACCGACCGACCGACGCCGTTCTGGCGCCGGCCGAAGGTCGTTCTCGCGCAGGTGATCCTGGCCCTGGCCCTCGCCGTCGGAGTGGTGCTCCTCGTCGACTCGCCCGCCGCCCGCATCGCCGCCGCCCTGCTGGTCGGCAGTGCGCTGCTGCGGGTCCTGGCCTGGCGGATGGGCCGCGGGCCGTCCGAGCGCTGACTCCGCCATCCGGCCGGACGAACCCGCGCGGAAGGGAGGACACTGGACCCATGAGCTGGCGCATCCTCGGCATCGCGGTGGTGATCGTCTTCGCGATCACGTTCCTGCTCACGTCGAGCCTCGTCGTCGCGCTGGGTGCCGGCTTCGTCGCGCTCGTGCTGGGCTCGCTCGCCGACTCGCTCACCGACCTCGGCCGAGTGCCGCCGTACCGGCTCAGCCAGGAGTCGCCTGAGGACGCGAGAGCCGCCGAGCGGCACGGGTCCGGCGACGACGTCTGAACGCTAGGCCGGGCCGGCGCCGGCATCGGCGGTGCCGAGGGTGGAACGTCCGGTCGCCTGCGCCAGCTTCGAGGCGGAGCGGGACGGGGCAGCACCCGCGGTCAGCAGTCGGTCCTCGATGCGGTCGAGCAGCGCCGCCCGCTGGTCGTGGTCGGCGGGAGCCGCGGCCGTGAGCTCCGCCTCCCACTCGCGCCACGTGCGGGTCCGGCCGTTGCGCAGGTCGACCGCGATGACTCGGTCGTCGGCGATCTCGGCGAAGACCCGCCCGGACGCGTCGAGAAGGGTGGTGGCGTCCCGGTCGGTGTCGAGGCGCGCGATCGGCTCCAGCGGCGCACCGCCGAGGAACGGCCCCGCCAGGGCCAGCAATGCGGGCGGAGCGTCGTCGGTGAGGGGCGCGGTGTGTTCCACGCGGCCGCCCGTGCCGGGCGTCTTCAGGTGCCAGCCGGCGTCGGATCCGCCTTCGCGCCGTCGGAAGGTGATCCGCGCGGCCGCGAGGCGGTCGTCGGCGGTGTCGAAATAGGTGGCCCGCAGCAGGAAGCGTCTCCGCTCGGTGGTGGCCGCGATGCCCGCGAACCCGGGCAGCTCCGCCGGCTCCGGGACGTCGTACTTCCGCTCGGTCTCGAGCGAACGGGCCGGCTCGTCCGGCCTGGCCTCGAGCGGGGTCGCTGGCTCCTCCGTCATGGCGTCGAGCGTACCCACGGGGCGTCGTGGCCGGGCAGAGTGGACTCATGCAGCTGTACTCCTGCTACCCGGCGGCGCGCTCCCGCCAGATCGTCGCCGACGTCGTCGCCCTGACGATCGTGGCGATCGCCGCGGCGCTCGGGATCGCCGTCGGCGGCGCCGTTGCGGGGCTCGGCGCATTCGGCCGGCAGGTCGCGGAGGCGGGTGCCGGCCTGCGCTCGGCGATGGACGACGCGGCCGGGGTGGCGGAAGGGGTGCCCATCGTCGGCTCGGCGCTCGCCGGTCCGTTCCGCGACGCGGGCGGCGTGGGGTCGGCCCTCGTCGCCTCCGGCGAGGAGCAGCAGCGCATGGCGACGGCACTCGCCGTCGCGGTCGGGCTGCTCGTCGCCCTGGGGCCGCTGCTCGTCGTCCTGCTCCTCTGGCTGCCGCGCCGCCTCCGCTTCGCCCGCCGCGCGACGGCGACCCGACGGCTCGGCGCCACCGCGTCCGGGCGCGAGCTGCTCGCGCTGCGCGCCCTCGTCCAGGCGCCTCCGAAGGTAATCGCGGGCATCGCCGGCGACCCGGTCGCGTCGTGGCGGGCGGGCGACCCGGGCACGGTCGGCGCGCTCGCCGATCTGGAGCTGCGGCGGGCGGGCGTCCGTCCTGGAGGCGCCGGCAGCGGGGCATCGTGAGCGGGCTGGACCGTCTTCTCCAGCAGCTCGAGGCGGGCCGCCGCGTGATCGGCGCCGCCATCGCGGACGGCACTCCTGGATGACGTCGAGGACCTGATCGTGCCCGCGACCGCGCCGCCGCGCTGGCCGCCGAGCCCCGGGCGCGCGAGCACTGGGACGCGTTCCCGAAGAGCGCGCGACGGGCCCCCTCGAATGGCTGGTGCACGCCAAGCGCGAGCAGACGCGGGTCGGCCGCATCGCGGAGATCCCTCGGAAGGCGGCGAGCGGGGAGCGGGCCGACCAGCGGAGCCCTCAGCCGAGACCCGCCGCGGACAACGGCGCGTAGCCTGGAGCGATGACCGAGCGGTTCGCGAAGCCCGTCAAGTTCGCCGGACACCAGTTCGCCGACATTCAGGGCGGGGAGGACCCGGCGGCCGTGAGCCGGGTGGCGCACGAGACGGCGGCGGCGCTCGTCGCCCGCGTGCGCGAGGCGCGCGACCCGGAGGTGGTCGAGCGGCTGCTCACCTTCACCGACGACAACGGCATCGACGCGATCGCCGAGCTCTGGTCGCGCGCGACTCCGAGGAGCCTGCCCGGCGCGCTCTGGCGGATCTACCTCCTGCGCGCCATGATCCGGGCCGACGCGCGCGCGATCAGCCTCTTCTACCAACGCGGCGTCGTCACGATGGGCACCATCGACACCCTGGTGGCGGGCGCTGCGGAGCCCGCCGGCCCGGACGAGGTGCTCGAGGTGGCCGACCAGATCCTCCGCGGCGTGTTCACCGGCGACCTCTCCATCGCGCTCGACCGGGCGGCCGCGTTCTGCCGGGTGGTCGCCGCCGGCTGCACGAGCCTCGCCGACGATGCCGATCCGACCGAGCCGAGTCGTGCGTCCGACCTCACCACCCGGGCTCTCCGGCTCACCGGCATCGCCGCGGACCTGAGCGCAAGCTCCAAGCTGTGGCGCAGCGGTGGCTTAGACTGATCGGGTCGGGCCGCAGTAACCCCGGGCTCCAAAGTTCGCCGCTTCGAGCGGCCTCGCGCCGAGAGGCGTTCACTGCGGTCCGGCACCATACGTCGGAGAGAAGCACGTCGGAACGGAGCGGTTCTGCCCGATGCTGGACACGTGCACGACGACGTGACCGCCGCGCAGCGGGCGGCGACCGACGAGGATCTCCTCGCCCGCGTCCGCGCCGGCGATCAGGGCGCATTCGCCGATCTGTACGACCGCACTGCGTCCCGGGTGCTCGGTCTGGTGCGCCGCGTGCTCGTCGATCCGGCCCAGTCGGAGGAGGTCGCGCAGGAGGTGTTCCTCGAGGTGTGGCAATCCGCGGCGCGGTTCGATCCGAATAGAGGTTCAGCGACCACGTGGATCCTCACGATGGCGCACCGACGGGCGATCGACCGGATCCGCTCGTCGCAGGCGGGCAGGGACCGCGACCTCCGCATCGGAGTGCGCGACTTCGCCCGCGACTACGACGATGTCGCCGAGAAGGCGGAGATCCGGCTCGAGAACGAGAGGGTGGTGCGTGCGATGGACAGGCTGTCGGACGCTCAGCGCCAGGCCATCTCGCTCGCCTACTACGGCGGCCTCACCCAGACCGAGATCGCCGACCGCCTCGGAGTTCCCCTCGGCACGGTGAAGACGCGCCTGCGGGACGGCATGATTCGCCTCCGCGACGAGCTGGGGGTGACCTCGTGAAGGACTGCTACGACGCGTCGTCGACATCCGGCGCCTACTCCCTCGACGCGCTCTCCGCGGCCGAGAGCGATCAGTTCGAGGGTGCCGTCGAGACGTCCGAGGGACTTCGGGCGGAGGTCGACGGCTTCCGTGCGACGGCTGCCGAGCTCGGCCTGGCGGTCGCGCCCGTGGAGCCGCCCGCCGAGCTGAAGGCCGACCTGCTGGCGCGGATCGGCTCCCTGCCCCAGCGCCCCGCCGACGGGTCGGCCGCCGAATCCGCTGCGGAAGGCGCCGCCTCAGCGCCGGAGGAGCCGATGACGGATCGCCGCGAGGCCCGTGAGCACGTCGCCCGCCGGCGTCCGCGCACGGGCAGGGTGCGGGCTTTCCCCGCGCTCGTCGGGGCAGCGTCCGCGGTGGTGCTGTTCCTCGGCGGAGCGCTGCTCGGGGGGATGTTCGACGCCGTCTCCGACTCGCATACGTCCGACCGGTTCGCGGCGCTCAATGCGGCCGCGGACGTGGAGCGGAGCGAGTTCGGGCTGCCGAACGGCGGCACCGCCTCCGTCGTCGCCTCCGAGGAGCTCGGCTACTCCGCGGTTGTCATGCACGATGCCCCGAGCCTCGCGGAGAACCAGGCGTTCCAGCTCTGGTACGTCGACGACGAGGGACCGGTGAGTGCCGGAGTCATGCCGCCGGTCGAGGACGGCTACCTCGTGCTGGAGGGCGACTACACCGGCGGCGAGACCGTGGCGATGACGGTCGAGCCGGCCGGCGGCTCCGAACAGCCGACCACCGACCCGATGATCCTGTTCTCCTGAGCCCGGTGAGCGTGCTCAGCCGAAGCGGCCGGAGACGTAGTCCTCCGTCGCCTGCACGCTCGGCTTGGAGAAGATCGTCGTGGTGTCGTCGTACTCGATGAGCTTGCCCGGCTTGCCGGTGCCCGCGATGTTGAAGAAGGCGGTGCGGTCGGAGACCCGGCTGGCCTGCTGCATGTTGTGCGTCACGATGACGATCGTGTAGTCCTGCTTGAGCTCCTCGATGAGGTCCTCGATCGCGAGGGTGGAGATCGGGTCGAGGGCGGAGCACGGTTCGTCCATCAGCACCACGTCCGGCTGCACCGCGATCGCCCGCGCGATGCAGAGGCGCTGCTGCTGGCCGCCGGACAGGCTGGAGCCCGGGGCGTTCAGCCGGTCCTTGACCTCGTTCCAGAGGTTCGCGCCCTTGAGGGACCGCTCGACCAGGTCGTCTGCGTCCGTCTTGGAGATGCGGCGGTTGTTGAGCTTCACGCCCGCGAGGATGTTCTCCCGGATACTCATCGTGGGGAACGGGTTCGGTCGCTGGAACACCATCCCCACCTGGCGGCGCACGAGCACCGGGTCGACGCCGGGCGCGTAGAGGTTGTTGCCGTCGATCGTCACCTCGCCCTCGACGTAGGCTCCGGGGATCACCTCGTGCATGCGGTTCAGCGTCCGCAGGAACGTCGACTTGCCGCAGCCGGACGGGCCGATGAACGCGGTCACCGTGCGGGGCTCGATGGTGAGAGTGACGTCCTCGACGGCCTTGAACTTGCCGTAGTAGACGTTGAGGTCGCTGACCTGGATGCGCTTGGACACGTTGTTCCTTCTGTCGTTCTCAGCGGCCCAGCTTGGGCGCGAAGATCCGGGCGATGAGGCGGGCCGCGAGGTTGAGCACCATCACGATGACGATGAGCGTCAGGGCGCCCGCCCAGGCGCGCTCGATGTAGGCGGCACCGTCGGTGCCCTGGTTGGCGTAGGACGTGAACACGAACACGGGCAGGCTCTGCATGCGCCCGTCGAAGGGGTCGTAGTTCATGCTCTGCGTGAAGCCGGCGACGAGCAGCAACGGGGCGGTCTCGCCGATCACCCGGGAGATGGCGAGCATCACGCCCGTCGTGATGCCAGCGATGGAGGTGGGCAGCACCACCTTCGTGATCGTCAGCCACTTCGGCACGCCAAGCGCGTATGACGCCTCGCGAAGCTCGTTGGGAACGAGCTTCAGCAGCTCCTCGCAAGCGCGCACGACGACCGGGATCATCAGCACCGAGAGCGCGACGGCGCCCGCGAAGCCCATGCGGACCCCCGGCCCGAAGATCAGCGCGAACATCGCGTAGGCGAACAGACCGGCAACGATCGATGGGATGCCCGTCATCACGTCGACGAGGAACGTGATCGCGCGGGCGAGGGCGCCGCGGCCGTACTCGACCAGGTAGACGGCGGTCATCAGCCCGATCGGCACCGAGATCAGAGTCGCGACACCGGTCATGAGGAGGGTGCCGACGATCGCGTGTAGGGCCCCGCCCCCCGCGCCCACCACGTTGCGCTGCGACATGGTGAAGAAGTCGAGGTCGAAGCGGGCCGTGCCGTTCGCGACGACGGTGGTCAGCAGCGACACCAGCGGCAGCAGCGCGATGATGAACGCGGTGAGGACGAGGGCGGTCACCAGCCGGTCGACCGCCTGCCGCCTCCCCTCGACGGACAGCGAGACGACGTAGATCGCGACCCCGTAGAGGATCGTGCCGAAGAAGATCGTGCCGACGAGGCTGAACTCGCCGACCGTGCCGGCCAGCGTGAACAGGCCCATGACGACGGCGACGACCGCCCAACTGCCGAGCAGGATCGCCCAGGGCGCGAGGCGGGGCAGGCGCCCGTTCGTTAGGGCGTTCGGGGTCGCGGTCGTGACGGCCATCAGTTCGCTCCCGAGAATTCCCTGCGGCGGTTCACGACGTAGCGCGCCAGCGCGTTCACCACGAAGGTCACCACGAACAGGACCAGGCCGGTCGCAATCAGCACGTTGACTCCCGCGCCGTACGCCTCGGGGAAGCTGAGAGCGATGTTCGCGGCGATCGTGTTCGGGTTCGTCGAGCCGAGGACGAAGAACGACACGACGGTGGAGGGCGACAGCACCATCGCGACCGCCATGGTCTCGCCGAGTGCGCGGCCGAGGCCGAGCATCGCCGCCGACACCATGCCGGCGCGCCCGAAGGGGAGCACCGCCATGCGGATCATCTCCCAGCGCGTGGAGCCGAGGGCCAGGGCGGCCTCCTCGTGCAGCCGCGGTGTCTGCAGGAACACCTCTCGGTTGATGGCGGTCATGATCGGCAGGATCATCACCGCCAGTACGATCGCCGCGGTGAGGATGGTCCGGCCGGTGGCGGACGCCTGACCGTTGAAGATCGGGATCCAGCCGGCGTTCTCGGTGAGCCACGCGTACATCGGGCGGACCAGCGGGGCGAGCACCAAGCCGCCCCAGAGCCCGAACACGACGGAGGGGACCGCGGCGAGCAGGTCGATGACGTAGCCGAGCACCTGGGCGAGCCGGCGGGGTGCGAAGTGCGAGATGAACAGGGCGATCCCGACGGAGAGCGGGGTCGCCATCACGAGGGCGAGCGCCGCCGCCCAGAGCGTGCCGAAGGCGAGCGGGCCGACGTAAGACCAGAAGTCCCTGTCGCGGAGGATCGTGGTCTCGCCCGGCTCGGCGAGGATGCCCGGGATGCCCTGCGCGATCAGGAAGATCGTGACCGCCGCCAGCGTGACGAGGATCAGCGAGCCGGCGAGGACGGCGGCGCTCGAGAAGATGCGGTCGCCGGGTCGCTGCTTCGCCGTGATCCGGGGAGCCGGGAGGGCTGCACCAGTCATGTTGGGGGATTTCCTCCGGGGTGTCGTGGGACTCAGCGGAGGCGCGGGACCAGCCCCCGAACCCCTGCTCAGTCTGCCCCACCCGGCCGCGCAAGCGACCGGGCGGGCAGACGAGGGTTACTTGATCAGCTCGATCGCGGACTCGACCTCGCCGCGGAGCGTGTCGGAGATCGGCGCGGAGCCGGCCGACGAGGCGGCCTCGTCCTGGCCCTCCTCGCTCGCGATGTAGCTGAAGTACGCCTTGACGAGGGCACCGGCCTCCGGGTCGGCGTACTGCTGGCAGCCGATCAGGTAGCTGACCAGCACGATCGGGTAGACCCCGGCCTCGTCCGTGCTGCGGTCGATCTCGATGGCGAGGTCGCCGTCTGCGCGGCCCTCGGCCTCGGGGGAGGCGTCGACGATGGCTGCTGCGGCCTCCGGTGAGTAGGAGACGAACTCGTCGCCGACCTGGACCGCGACGGTGCCGAGGTCGCCGGCGCGCGAGGCGTCGGCGTAGCCAATGGTGCCGTTGCCGCCGTTGACCGCGTCAACGAGGCCCGTGGTGCCCTGGGCGGCCTCACCGGACTCGATCGGCCAGACGCCGTCCGCCTCGTAGGTCCACACGTCGGGTGCGACCGCGCCGAGGTACTCGGTGAAGTTCTCGGTGGTGCCCGAGTCGTCCGAGCGGTGGACCGGCGTGATCGCGAGGTCGGGCAGCGACGCGCCGTCGTTCAGCGCGGCGATCGCGGGGTCGTTCCAGTTGGTGATGCTGCCCGCGAACATGCCGGCGATGGTGGCCGCGTCCAGGTTGAGGCTGTCGACGCCCTCGAGGTTGAAGATCACCGCGATGGGGGAGATGTAGAGCGGCAGCTCGACGATGTCGGTGTCCGGCGCGCAGGCGGCCCAGCCGCCCTCCGCGATCTCCTCGTCCTTGAATGCCCGGTCGGAGCCGGCGAAGTCGACGCCGCCTTCGCTGAAGGCCTCACGGCCCGCGCCCGAGCCGCTCGGGTCGTAGGTGACGGTGACGCCCGGGTTGTCGCCCTGGAACGCGGCGTACCACGCTTCCTGGGCGGAGCCCTGCGAGGAGGCGCCGGCACCGACGAGGTCGCCGGACAGCTCACTCTCGGAGGCCGCAGAGCCGGTGCCGGCGGCTGCGTCGCCTTCGTTCGCCGCGCAGGAGGTGAGGACGAAGGTGCCTGCGAGGGCGAGGCCGGCGAGGCCCGCGTAACGCTTGGAGATCAAAGGGATTCCCTCTCGATTTGATGCAGGAGTGGGCCCGCAACTGTGCACGCGGAAAGGCTCGGGCTCGCTTTGCACGGTAGGCACCGCTCGTGACGAGCATCGTGACTGCCGGTGAACGGGAGGTGAACAGCGTCGGGAGCAACGCGTCCTCAGAGCTGAGGCGAGTGCGTCTCCAGGGCCACGACGCCGCTGCGCGGGTCGTCGACGGCGAGGTGCACGACCGTGAACGCGGCGGTGGTCAGGATCGCCGCGCGAGTCAGCCGGCCGTCGCGCTCGCCGCCTGCCCGGGCAACGATGGCGTCGAGCAGCTCGGGTAGGACCGGGGCGTGCGTGCACAGCACCGCGGTCTTGCCGCGGGCCAGCCGCTTGGCGACGAAGCGGTCGAGCTCATCGCGCGGCAGCGGTGCGTCGTCGCCCTCCCAGGCCCCCTGCGACAGCAGCGTGGAGGCTCGGACCGGCAGGTCGAGCGCCCGGGAGAGGGGCTGGACCGTGTCGAGGCACCGCTTCGCCGGGCTGGAGAGGATCTTACGGGGCGCGAAGGCGGCGAGCGCCTCGGCGACCGCGTCCGCCTGGCGCTTCCCGCGGGCACTGAGCGGCCGGCCCGCGTCGCTGCCATCGGGCGAGTCGGCGTCGGCCTTCGCGTGGCGCAGCGCGAGCAGGGCGAAGGTGCGGTGCCGGCCACGGTCGACGAGGACCGCGAAGCGCTCGAGCAGCTCGCGGTCGCGCTCGTAACTCAGGCGCTTGGCGGCCTTCGCAACGGGCACCCACTCCACCGACTGCACCTCGTCGTTGGGCCGGAAGCGGCCGCGGCGCAGCTCCTCCGCGGACACCTCGGCGCACCAGTAGTGCACGACCTTGTCGCGGCCGCTCGGCAGCACGTACTCGGTGATGCCGAGCGGGGCGCCCAGATTCACCGTGTAGCCGGTCTCCTCGCGGATCTCCCGGACCGCCGCGGCCGGTAGGGTCTCCCCGTCGTCCACCTTGCCCTTGGGCAGGCTCACGTCCGCGTGCCGGGCCCGGGAGATCAGCAGCACCTCGACGCCCGCGAGGCCGGCACGCCAGCACACCGCACCCGCGGCCAGCACCGGTGCCGTGTCCGGCATGGTCACCGGTTGCGTCTCCGCGCGGAGATCTCGCGCATCAGCACGTCCTGCATGTCGGCGAGCGGTCGCCCCGTCGCGCCGACGTGCTCGCGGGTCCAGGTGCCGTCCGCGTCGAGGTGCCAGGCGGCGGTGCGCTCGCTCATCGCGAGGTCGAACAGCTTGCCGATCTCCTTGATGTGTCGGGGATCGATGAGCCGCACGAGGACCTCGATGCGGCGGTCCAGGTTGCGGTGCATCATGTCCGCGCTGCCGATCAGTACCTCGGGCGCGCCGTCGTTCTCGAAGGCGAAGATGCGCGAGTGCTCGAGGTAGCGCCCCAGGATCGAGCGGACACGGATGTTCTCGCTCATGCCGGGAACCCCGGGCCGGAGGGCGCAGATGCCGCGCACCCATACGTCGACGGTCACGCCCGCGTTGCTCGCGCGGTAGAGGGCATCGATGACGGCCTCATCGACCATCGAGTTGACCTTGATCCGGATCCGCGCCGGACGCCCGTCCTTCGCGTTCGCCGCCTCGTTCTCGATGCGCTTGACGAGGCCCTTGCGCAGGTAGCGGGGGGCGACGAGCAGGCGGGAGAACTTCTTCTCGATGGCGTACCCGGACAGCTCGTTGAAGAGCCGGGTGACCTCCTTGCCCACCTGCGGGTCCGCGGTGAGCAGGCCGAGGTCCTCGTAGATCCGGCTCGTCTTCGGGTTGTAGTTGCCCGTCCCGATGTGCGTGAAGTACTTGAGGGTGCCGTTCTTCTCCTGGCGCACGACGAGCGCCAGCTTGGAGTGCGTCTTCAGGCCGACGAGCCCGTAAACGACGTGCACGCCGGCCTTCTCCAGCTTGCGGGCCCAGCTGATGTTCGCCTGCTCATCGAACCGGGCCTTGATCTCCACCAGCGCGAGCACCTGCTTGCCTGACTCCGCGGCGTCGATCAGCGCCTCCACAATGGGGCTGTCGCCGGATGTGCGGTACAGGGTCTGCTTGATGGCGAGCACGTTCGGGTCCGCGGCGGCCTGCTCGAGGAAGGCCTGCACGCTGGTCGCGAACGATTCGTACGGGTGGTGCAGCAGCACGTCCGACTTGGACACCGCGGAGAACACATCGGGTCGGGAGTTCGGCTCGCTCGGCAGCAGCTGAACCGCGGTGGTCGGCAGGTGCGGCGGGTACTTGAGGGCCGGCCGGTCCAGCTTCGTGATCTCGAACAGCCCGACCAGGTCGAGCGGGGCGGGCAGCCGGTAGACGTCCAGCTCGGAGATGCCCAGCTCGCGGACGAGCAGGTCGAGGGTCACCTCGTCCATGTCGTCGGTGACCTCAAGCCGGATCGGCGGCCCGAAGCGGCGGCGCAGCAACTCCTTCTCAAGGGCTTGGATGAGGTTCTCCGACTCGTCCTCGTCGACCTCGACGTCCTCGTTGCGGGTGAGGCGGAACAGGTGGTGCTCCAGCACCTCCATGCCCGGGAAGAGCGCGTCGAGGTGGTTCGCGATGAGGTCCTCGAGGGGGATGAACCGCGTGCGGCCGGTGCCGTCATCGGGCAGCAGCACGAACCGGGGGAGCATCGACGGCACCTTCACGCGCGCGAACTCCACCTTGCCCGTCTTCGGGTTGCGCACGCGCACGGCGAGGTTCAACGAGAGGCCCGAGATGTAGGGGAAGGGGTGGGCCGGATCCACCGCGAGCGGCATCAGCACCGGGAAGATCTGCGCGCTGAACAGCTCGTGCACGCGCTCGCGATCGTCCTCGCCGAGGTCCGCCCACGTCTCGATGTGAATGTCCGCCTTGTCCAGGGCCGGCTTGATGACGTCGCGGAACACGGCGGCGTGCCGCGCTTGCAGCGCCTGTGCCATGCGGCTCATGTCGGCGAGGACCTCGAGCGGCGCGCGCCCGATGTTGGTGGGGACGGCGATGCCGGTGGCGATGCGCCGCTTCAGGCCCGCGACCCGGACCATGAAGAACTCGTCCAGGTTGCTCGCGAAGATCGCGAGGAAGTTCGCCCGCTCGAGCAGCGGCTGCCTCGGGTCCTCGGCGAGCTCGAGGACGCGCTGGTTGAACGCGAGCCAGCTCAGCTCGCGGTCCAGGTAGCGGTCGGCGGGGAGGCTGTCGTCCTGGATCGCCGTCGAGTCGAACTCATCGAACACGTCGGCGGCGAGACCGGGCTCCCCGAGATACGTGTCGCTGTCCATCGCATCATCTTGCCCTGCCCGGGTGGGGGCGGGGAAACCCCTGGACGGGTCGGGTTCGGCCGCTGTTCAGCGCACGGTCGCCGCCGGTTCAGCCGCGGGAGGGCGTGAGGGACGACTCGGCGTCCTCCTCGTACACGTTGAAGCGGTAGCCGACGTTGCGGACGGTGCCGATGAGGGATTCGAGGTCGCCGAGCTTCGCGCGCAGGCGGCGCACATGCACGTCGACCGTGCGGGTGCCGCCGAAGTAGTCGTAGCCCCACACCTCGCTGAGCAGCTGCTCGCGGGTGAACACCCGCGACGGGTGGGTGGCGAAGAAGCGCAGCAACTCGAATTCCTTGAAGGTGAGGTCGAGCGGGCGCCCGTGCACCTTCGCCGAGTAGCTGGCCTCGTCGATGACGACACCGGAGGCCTGGATCTTCGAGCCGGCCTGCTCCTGGGCGCTGCGGCCGATCACCAGGCGAATTCGGGCGTCGACCTCCGCCGGCCCCGCCGTCTCGAGGATCACGTCGTTCGCGCCCCAATCCGCGGACACCGCGGTGAGGCCGCCCTCGGTGAGGATCAGCATCAGCGGAACCGTGATCCCGGTGGTCTGCAGGATCTTGCAGAGAGACTTCGCGCTCGCCAGGTCCTGCCGGGCGTCGACGAGGATCACATCGCTCTGCGGGGCGTTGATGAGCTGCGCCGGCTCCGCCGGGATCTGGCGGACCTTGTGACTGAGCAGCCCGAGGGCGGGCAGAGCCTCGGCGTCGACGGCAGAGCTCAGGATCAACAGCTGCGCCACAGACCCTCCCGGTTTGCTCGCGCCCATAGTAGTGCAGGCGCGGAAGGCGGTCCGCGACCGCGGTCTGCGGCAGAATGAGGCACGTGAGAGGACGCTGGCCGGAGGTCGTCGCAGTGTGGCTCCTCTCCGGAGCGGCCGCGATCGGGATCCTCGTCGCCGTGCCCGCCGGGGACCGCCTCCCGCTCTACCCGCTGGCGCTCGCCGGTGCCGTCGTCGTCACCTTCGCCATCCAGGTGTTCACGGGCGAGAAGCTCGGCTTCGTCACGCGCGCCATGGTGTCGACGATCGGCGCCCTGGGCATCCTGGCCGTCGCATCGGCCGTCGGCGCGCTGCTGCCCTGACCCGGTCCCGCGACGGCGATAGACTGACGGCATGCTGCTTGCTCTCGAGCTGTTCTACCTCGGACTTCTGGTGCTCGCGGCACTCGCCATCGGCTGGGTGTCGGTGGTCGTGCTCTACAACCTCTTCCGGGGCCAGCGCTGACGCTTCCGCCTCACGAGGGACACCGATGATCGGCCTGCCCGTCGGCCTGCCCGCCGAGCTGGTCCCGCTGTCCTGGCTGCTCGGGGTGTGGGAGGGCGCCGGCGTCGTCGAGTACCGCATCGGCGACGAGCTGGTCCGGCAGGAGTTCGCGCAGCGCGTCAGCTTCAGCCACGACGGCGTCCCCTACCTCAATTACAGCTCGCACAGCTGGCTGCCCGGCTCCGGTGAGGCAGCCGACGTGCTCGGCGGCACCCCGCTCGTCGCGGAGGCCGGCTACTGGCGGTTGTCCCGCAGCCTGCAGGCCGGCGACCCGGGCCCGGGCATGCTGCCCGGCGTCGGCCCGCGCCCGTACGCGACCGCCGAATCGGTGGAGACGCTGCGCAACGCCTCCGACGGATTCGACATCGAGGTATCCGTGGTACACCCCACGGGCGTCAGCGAGCTGTACCTCGGCGAGGTGCGAGGCGGCCGGGTGGACCTCGCGACCGATGCCGTGATGCGCACCGGGGGTGCGAAGGAGTACGCCGCAGCCACCCGGCTCTACGGCCTCGTCGACGGCGACCTGTTGTGGGCGTGGGACATCGCCGCGCTCGGCCAGGAGCTGCGCACCCACGCCTCCGGTCGCCTGAGCCGCGTCGACTGAGGCCCCTCGCCGACTTGCCGAGTTCGGTCGCCCTCTCAGCCGGAGACCCGGCAGAAGTCGGGACGCGGCGTAGCCTGGACGAACCATGGACACCGCTCCGGCCGCAACGGCCTCGCCTCTGCTCGGGCTCCCCGGCGCCGTCGACGACGCCGGCCGCGACGCCGGCGTCCCCGCGCACTACGGCAACCCTCTGGGCGAGCAGCGCTCGCTCGCGGCAGGCGAGGCCATCGTGCAGCTGCCGCGCGGCGTCGTCACCGTCGCGGGTCCCGACCGGCTGTCCTGGCTCGACTCGCTCACCAGCCAGCGCCTGACCGGTCTGCCGGTCGGCGCATCCGCCGAGTCGCTGCTGCTCGACCCGCAGGGCCGGGTCGAGCACGACCTGCGGGTCGTCGACGACGGCGAGACCGCGTGGCTCCTCGTCGAGCGCGGCGAGGCCGCGGCGCTCGCCGCCTTTCTGCACCGGATGCGCTTCATGCTCCGCGTCGAGGTGACCGACCGCTCCGCCGACGTCGCCGTCCTCGGACGGATGGGGGAGGGTCTGCCCGTGCCCGCCATCGTCGTGTGGCACGACCCGTGGTCCGCCGTCGCGCCGGGCGGTGTCGGCTACGCCGCCGAGGCCGGACACCCCGGGGCCGACTGGCAATGGCGGGAGAGCGTGATCCCGGTCGCCGCGCTCGCCGGCGTCGCGGATGCCGCCCGCAGGGGAGAGGTGCGCGTCGCCGGCTTCCGCGCGGCCGAGGCGCTCCGCATCGCCGCCTGGCGGCCCCGGCTGGGCGTCGACACCGACGAGCGCACCATCCCGCACGAAGTCGACTGGCTGCGCAGCGCCGTGCACCTGACCAAGGGCTGCTACCGCGGCCAGGAGACCGTCGCGAAGGTGCACAACCTGGGCCGCCCGCCGCGGCGGCTGGTGATGCTCAACCTCGACGGCTCGGAGGGCGTCCCGATCCCCGCGGGGGCATCCGTCGTGGACGCGGCCGGCACCGAGCTCGGCACTGTCACCTCGAGCGCCCTGCACCACGAACTGGGCCCCATCGCGCTCGCGATCATCAAGCGCTCTGCCGCTGCGGATGCGCCCCTGCGCGTGCTCGCCGACGGCGTCGCCGTCGCGGCCGCGCAGGAGATCATCGTCCCGGCCGACGCCGGGCGCGCAGTCGACGTGCCGCGCCTACCGCGCCTCGGCGGCCGTGCCCGCTGACCCGGACGGGGCGCCTCCGCCGCGCCTCCGGGTGGCGCTGAACCGCACCGGCGCCTCGTTGCCCGCCATCCTGCAGATCGCGTCGGCGGCCACCGCCGGTTACGTCATCGCCAAGTACGGCCTCGGCCATGAGACGCCGATCTTCGCGTCCACGGTGGCGGTCACGGCGCTGGGCTTGGCCCGGGACGCCCGCCCCGGGCGCGTGGCGGAGACCGCGCTCGGCATCACCCTCGGCATCGTCCTCGCCGACCTCCTGCTGCTCGGAATCGGCCGCGGCTGGTGGCAGCTCTTCCTCGTGCTGGTCGTCACCTTCGCGGCCGCGCGGCTGCTCTCGCCCAGCTTGGGCTTCGCCGCGGCGGCCGGCGTCCAGTCCGCGCTCGTGACACTGTTCCCGGTCGCGAACGGCGACGAATTCGGCCGGACGGTCGATGGCCTGATCGGCGGGATGATGGCCCTGATCTTCACCGCTTTGGTCCCGAGGGACCCGATGCGCGAAGTGCGCCGTGAAGCACATCGGCTCTTCACAATCGTCACCGACGCGGCCGTGGACATTGCGGCGGCGCTGCGCGCCGCCGACGAGCCGCTCGCCGCGCGAGCGCTCGAGCGACTCCGCGGCACCCAGCCGATCCTCGACGCCTGGTCGACGTCGCTCGAGTCCGCGGTCGGCGTCTCGCGGGTCTCCCCGTTCCTGGTCCGCCGACGTCCCCAGCTGCTTGGCCAACGCCGGATCCTGCGCGGCATGGATCTGGCCTGCCGCAGCCTGCGGGTGATCGCCCGCCGCACCGATCACCTGGTGCGCGACGGCCGACCCCGGCGACGCCTGGCGGACCTCGTGGGGGAGCTTTCCGCGGCGATCGCGCTCCTCGCGGCCTCTCTCGACGACCCGGCCGCGGCAGCCGGTGCGCGTGACCGGCTGGCGGTCCTCGCCCGCCGGCTCGAGCCTGCCGTCGACGACCCGGTCACCGACACCGCGGTGCTGCTCCTCCTGCGCCCGCTCCTCGTAGACCTGCTCGCTGCAGCGGACATGCCGGAGGACGACGCGCGCGCACTCCTCCCTGTCGTCGACGCCTGACCGACGCTCACGCTCAGCGCGGAGCGACGACCTCCCACGGCACGGTGAGTTCGCCCAGCCGCCACCTGCGGCGCGTGCCGAGCACGGGCACGTCGTCGCGGAGCCGCTCGACGGTGTGCAGCCAGCGCTGCACCTCGCCGAACTCCCCGTAGGGCGCCGCGTGCGCCCAGTACCGGTCCAGGCGCTCGAGCAGCAGGTGCACGCGCTCGCCGGGCACGTTGCGATGGATGAGCGCCTTCGGCAGACGCTCGGCCACGACGCCCGGCCGCTCCAGACCCGGGAGCCGGAGCGCGATTGTCAGGCTGCGCGGGCCGTCCTCGTCGACCGCCACCCAGCTCGCGACCCGTCCGCTCTCGCTGCAGGTCCCGTCCACGACGATCCCGTCCGGCGCCAGGCGCGCGGCCATCCGTGCCCACGCGCCCGCGACCTCGTGCTCCTCGTACTGCCGCAGCACGTTCATCGCCCGCACCACGTTCGGCGCCGTCGACCCGGGCACCGGGACCTCGAAGCCGCCGCGCACGAACGCGAGCCCCGGCCGGGCGGTGGGTTGCGCCGCCGCGACGCGCTCCGGGTCGATCTCGATGCCCACCACCCGCGTGGCGGGGCGCACCGCACAGAGCCGGTCGAACATCTCCGCGGCCGTCCACGGGGCCGCCCCGTAGCCGAGGTCGACGACGAGCGGAGCGTCCGCGCGCAGGAACGCGGGCTCCGCGGCGATCCAGCGGTCGACGCGACGCAGCCGGTTGGTGCCGGTCGTCCCACGGGTGATCCGGCCTTCGGGCATGGCTAATAGGGTAGGGACATGCCAGCGCCGTACACGCTCGTCCTCCTCCGCCACGGCCACAGCGTCTGGAACGAGAAGGGGCTGTTCACCGGCTGGGTGGACGTCGGCCTCACCGAGAAGGGCGTCGAGGAGGGCAAGCGCGCAGGTCGCCTGCTGCGCGAGTCCGGCATCGCGCCTGACATCGTGTACACCTCGCTCCTCACCCGCGCGATCGCCACCGCTAACTACGCGCTCGCCGAAGCCGACCGCCTGTGGATCGAGACGAAGCGCACCTGGCGGCTCAACGAGCGCCACTACGGCGAGCTGCAGGGCAAAGACAAGGCGGCGACTCTCGCCGAGTACGGCCCCGAGCAGTTCCAGATCTGGCGGCGCTCCTTCGACGCGCCGCCGCCCCCCATCGCGGACGACAACGAGTACTCGCAGAAGGACGACCCCCGCTACGCCGACCTCGGTCCGGACCTGCCGACGACCGAGGCGCTCTCGAACGTCATCGAGCGGATGCTGCCGTACTGGTCGATCGAGATGAAGCCGCAGCTGCGCGCCGGCCGCACCCTCCTGGTGGTTGCGCACGGCAACTCGCTGCGTGCGCTGGTGAAGCACCTCGACGGCATCTCGGACGAGGCCATCGCGGAACTGAACCTGCCGACCGGCATCCCGCTCGTCTACCGCCTCGACGAAAACTACGTGCCGACCGTTCCGGGCGGCGAATACCTCGACCCGGAGGCCGCAGCCGCCGGCGCCGCGGCGGTCGCCGCCCAGGGCAAGAAGTAGCAGCGGCCGCCGACTCCCGGCGCCAGCCGGGGAGGCCGGCCTGCACCGACTGGTTCAGGAGGCCCAGCGGGCCGAGGGCTAGTCGGGGGGTGCTGGTCGTCCGCCTCGGCGGGGTGTGCGGGTGGCGTCGACCCAGGGTGGTGGGATGAACCAGCGGGTGCCGTTGCGTTCTTCCAGTGCCCAGCTGTCGCCCCCGAAGCGGCGGTGGTGGAAGGGGCACAGGAGTGCGCCGTTGCGGATGTCGGTGGGTCCGTTCCACCGCCAGGGGGCGATGTGCGCGGCTTGGCAGCGGGAGGGTGGTTCGGTGCAGCCGGGCCAGAT
>JAODAX010000094.1 GCA_025463675.1 Naasia sp.
GGCGGCCCGGGCCGCGCGCTCCTGCTCGAGGGCCGCGGCCGCATCGCGCCGTCCGGCGGCGAAGCCGGCGGCGTGCCCGTGGATGCGGGCCCGCTCCTCGGCGGCCCGCAACGCGTCGTCGCGGAGAACCGGGTAGGCGAAGGGGGCGAATTCAGTCGACATACTCCTCCTCCTCCTTCGCGCGGCTCACGGTGATGGTGCCGGAGGCCTCGAGGTCGCGGATGGCACGCACCACCTGGCTGCGCGCCTCGTCCACCTGCCCCTTGAGCACGCGGCCGAGCAGCCCGGTCTCCTCGTCGAGGGAGGTGCGGTTGCGCTCGGACATGTTCGCCCGGATGGTCTCGACGACGTTCGGGTTGGCGCCCTTGAGCGCGATCGCGAGCATCGCCGGGTCCAGCGTGCGCACGACCTGCTGCACGTCGCGCTCCTCGAGCGTGACGATGTCGTCGAAGCCGAGCATCCGCGAGCGCACCTGCTCGGCGAGTTCACTGTCCCGCTCATCCAGGGCGGCGAGCAGGTCGCGCTCGGTGGCGGCGTCGGCCCGCTTGATGATGTCGACGAGCGGCTGGACGCCGCCGGCGGCCTGCACCTTCTCCTGCGGCTGCACGATCGTCCGGGCGCGCTGCTTGAGCACGCTCGTCACGATGCCGACCGCCTCGGGGGTCGGCATGCCCATGGTGGCGATGCTCTCGGCGACGTCGACGCGAACCGACGCTTCGAGGCGGGCGAGGACCGACGACGCGAGCTCGGTGCCGAGCCGGGTGAGCACGAACGCGATCGTCTCGGGCAGCTCGCCGTCGAGCAGCGAGGACACCTGCACGGCGTCGGCCCCCTCGAGGAAGTCGAAGCTGGCGCCGGAGTCGAGGCGGTCGAGCAGGCCCTGGGCGCGCTCGGCGCCGAACGAGGCCTCGAGCAGCCCGGCGGCAAAATCGCGGCCGCCGCGTGCGGTCGCCGAGCGGCCGGTGCTGCGCTCGGTGAACTCCCGGATGGCGTTCTCCGCGGTCGCCGAGTCGACGCCCTTCAGGCGCATGATCTCGGCGGTGATCTCCTCCGCCTCCTGCTCGCTGAACTGCCGCATCACGGTCGCGGCGGCCTCCGTCGAGAGGTTCATGATGACGAGGGCCGCCTTCTGCGTCCCCGTCAGGGTGCGGGTGCCGGTCGTCACACCGACTGCCGATCATCCATGAGGGCGCGGAGATAGTCCGCCGTCTTGCCGGGGTCGACGCTCGCGAGCGCGTTGATGTCGGCCTGCATGCGCTCGAACTCGCTGGCCTCTTGCGTGGCGAGCGGGCCGAGGGGCAGCGTGGCCGCACCGGCGAGGGACGGTGCCCCGCCGGTTCCCTCGAGCGGCCAGGCGACCCCGGCCGCGGCGTCGAGGCCGGCCGGGCGGCCGGCACCCGGGGGCGTGACCAGGAGGTCGCCCACGTCGATCGGCTCGTCCTTGCGGCGGGAGCGCTTGCGCAGCAGCGCCATGGCGATGATCAGCGTCACCACGATGGCGAGCACGATGACGCCGGTCGTGACCATGCGGAGCAGGTTCTCCTGCTCCGCGGCGGCCTTCGCCTCGGCGAGAGCGCCCTTCGCGGCGTCGGCGGCCGAGGTGGAGAACGCGGCAGTCTCGACGGTGACGGCATCGCCGCGGTCGGCCCGGATGCCAGCGGCGGCGGCCACGAGGTTCTCGATGGTGGCCTCGTTGACGCCGGTGACGGCGTCGGCGTTCACTGCGACGGACACGGTCTGCCGGGCGATCGCGCCCGCGGGGATGATGCGGGTCTCGGTCACCTTGTCGACGGCGTTGTTGCGCACCTCCGACTCGTTGAGGTAGCTGCCGTCGCCGCCCTCGCCCCCGGGCACCGCGATGTTGTCGGGGCCGAGGACGCCGGTCGCGGCTCCGCCGGCGCCGCCCGTGTACGTCTCGCTGGTGGTCGACTCGCTGAGCGTGGGCGCGCCCTCCGGCGCGGTGTAGGTCTCCGACACCTGCTGCGCCGACTCGTTGCTGACTTCGGCGGCGACCACGACGGTGGAGTTGCCCGGGCCGAGCACCCGGTCGAGCATCGCCTGGACGGTCGCCTGCATCTGCGCCTCGTAGTCGCTGGCCTGCTGGCTCGCGTTGCCGACGGCGCCCTCGCCGACGACCGAGAGCAGGTTGCCCTTCGCGTCGACTACCGACACGTTGGTGGAGTCCAGGCCGTCGACGGCGGCCGAGGTGAGGTGCACGATCGCCTGCACCTGATTGGTGGAAAGCGACCCGGAGGTCTCGAGGAAGACCGACGCCGTGGGCTCCTGCTGCTGCTCGACGAACACCGACTGCTCGGGGATCGCGAGCTGCACGGAGGCGGTCTTCACTCCGCTGATGGCGCCGATGGTGCGGGCGAGCTCGCCCTCGATCGCCCGCTTGTAGGTGACGTCCTGCTGGAACTCGCTCGCGGTGATGCCCATCGAGTCGAGCAACTGGTAGCCGCTGGTGCCCTGGCTCGGCAGCCCGGCCGCCGCGGCGGCGATGCGCTCCTTGTCGACCTTGTCGGCGGGGACCATGATCGTGCCGCCGCCGTCGGCGAGCTGGTATTCGACGTTGCCCGCCGAAAGCTGGTCGACGATCGCGGCCGCGTCCTCGCCGGACAGGCCGGAGAACAGCGGCGACATGGTGGGACGGGCCATCCACGCGGTGAGCGCGACCCCGCCCAGCACCAGCACGGCGACGGCGAGCAGCGCGAGGGTGCGCTGCGCGATCGTGAACTCGCGAATGGCGGCGAGGATCCGCCCGAAAGCGCCGCTGACCTGTGCCGGCATCAGGCCTGCATCCTCATGATCTCGTTGAACGCGTCGACGCCCTTGTTACGGATGGTGGAGACGAGCTCGAGGGTGACTGCGGCGCGGGTGGATGCGATGGTCGCGGCGTGAATGTCGGTGAGGTCACCGGTCACCGCGGCGGTCGCCAGCTGACCGGAGGTGGTCTGCAGACCCTGCAGGTTCTCGACCGCGGACGTGAGGCTGGCGCCAAAGTCGGCGCCCGACGCCGCGTTCGGCGCCGCGGGCAGTGCGGGGAAGGCCGGCGTGACGCCGCCGACTCCGGCGAGCGGGGAGATGGGCATCAGGACCTGCCGATCTGCAGTGCTGCTTCATACGTGCTCTTGGCGCGGTCGACGACCGCGGCGTTCGCCTCGTAGCCGCGCTGGGCCATGATCAGGTTGCTCATCTGCTGACCGAGGTCGATGTCGGGCATCCGGACCATTCCGTCCTCGTCCGCGAGCGGGTGGGTGGGGTCGTAGGCGAGGTTGCCGTCGGCGCTGCCGAGCGCTGTGCCGCCGACGTGCACGCCGCCGCTCTCGCTCGCCCGGGCGATCACGAAGCGCTCCTGGAACGCGGCCCCGTCGGTGCGGGCGGCCGTGTTGACGTTGGCGATGTTGTCGGAGATGGCGTCGAGCCACTTGCGGTGCGTGGTCAGGGCCGAGCCGGCGATCCCGATGGCGTCGAAGGTCATCAGTGCGTCCTCATCGCCGTGCGGGCCGAGGTGAACTCGCTCTCCACCGCGCGGGCGGCGAATTGATAGCGCAGCACCGTCTCGATGTTCGAGAGGGTCTCGGTGTCCATGTTGACGTTGTTGCCGTTGGTTCGGGTCGGTTCGAGCGACTGCTGGACGGAGATGTCGGCCGTGCCGCTGCCGCGCGCGACGCTGGTGGCGAGGGAGTCCTCGAAGCTCACGCGCTTGGCGAGGTAGCCGGGCGTGTTCACGTTCGCGATGTTGTCGGCGATGGCCCGCTGGCGCTGCGCGAGGCCGGCGAGCGCGGTCGTCATGGCGGTCGTGGTGATCGAATCGAACACGTCGTCCTGTCCAGGAATGGGCGGGCGGCGGCCGATCCGTGGCCGAAAGAGTGAGCGATCCGTGCTCTATAGGAACTCTCGGGCTGACGCGGGCGCATGGTCAGCAGCGCCACGCCCCCCGACCAGGGGTCAGGTCGTGGTTGAAGGTCGCGCGGGCGGCGCCCCTAGCTGCGGGCGGCGGCGGGATTCAGCCCAGCGTGTCGAGGTACACCGGCGCCTCGGCCGGGTACCTGGCCGGCGGACGGCGGGATTCGCGGAGCTCTGTCCCGAGCCGGGCGAGTTCGGCGGCGCGTTCGGCCATCACGGTGCGCTGGCGCGCGAGCAGCTCTTCAGCGCGCGCCTGGAAGGGAGCCGGAAGCGGCCCCAGACCGGTCGGCGCATCCCATGGCTCGGCAACCTCGGCGTCGTCCACCTGCGCGTCGAGTCGACGCTCGAGGTCGTCGAGCACGGCCGACCACTCAGGCAAGCGCCTGCCCTCGGCCGTCGAACGCGGGCGCCGCGGTTTGCGCGGCCGCCTCGTGCCACGCCCGGCGCAGCGGCTCCAGCAGGGCGATGCACTCGCGGGTGCGCTCGACGTCCTTGTAGACGTTCGCGTTGATCAGCGAGCGGGTGACGAACTGGTAGACCGACATCAGGCCGGGGCCGCCATCCCACAGGTCGGGCTTGAGCGTCGACATCAGGTGGCTGACGATGTCCTGCCCGTGCAGGAGATGCGTCCGGGCGGTGTCCCACGCCTCCGCCACCTGCGCGGTCTCGGCCCGCTGCAGGTCGAGCAGCAGCCGGTCGTAGAGCATCGTGAGGAGCCGGGCCGGCGAAGCCGACAGAACGGCGTCGCGGTTGTAGAGGGCGCGGGCGGCGGCGAGATCGTTCATGTGCCTGTCGAGACGTTGAGGGAGGCGAGCTGCGAGGCGAGCCAGGTGGACTGGGAATTGAGTCCGCTGAGGGCGGTCTCCATCGCGGTGTACTGGCGCTGCAGGACGGCTCGTCGCTTCTCGAGCCGCAGGTCCCACGCCGAAATGTTCTCGCCGAGGCGCTTCGCGGTGTCCTCCTGGCCGGTGACGCGCTGGCTCAGATAGCCGTCGACCGAGTCGGATGCAGAGGATGCCGCGTTCTCCACGCGGCCCGCCATCGTGGCGAACATGGCCTGGGTGCCGCTCGGGTCCGCCTCCAGCGCGTTCTTGAAGATCTCGGCATCGAAGGCGATACCGCCTTCGCGGGTCACGGTGATGCCGATGGAGGAGAGCGATCGGTCGTCGACCGGTTCGACGACGGCGGCCATCAGGCCGTCCTTCAACTGACGGATGGCGGAGTCGCCGGTGAAGACGCCGCCGGACACCGTGGCGGCTCCCGACGATGCGGTGGTCGAGGAGACCTTGGACTGAGCGGCGATCGTGGCGAACGTCGAGACCAGCTTGCCCATGAGGCTCGCAGCCGTATTCGCCGCCGCGGTCGCGTTGCGCGAGACGCTCACCGTCACCGGGTCGGCTCCGGCCTTCGTGACGAGGACGTCCACCCCGGTCAGCAGGTCGTCGAACGTGTTCGTGGCGGACACCACCTGCTGCTCGGCTGCGCTGCCGGGCCAGAGGGTGATCGTGGCGTCCGCCGCTGCGGAGACGCTCGCGGATCCCGCGGCGGCGAGCAGGTCGGTGGCTGTGCCGGCGGCGACATCGGCGGCGGTGCCGCGGTACGCGGTGAATGCGCCGCTCCCGCCCGTCTTCGCGGCGGTCAGCTGCAGGCGGAAGAGATCGTTGCCGTTCCCGTCCTTGCCGGCTGACACCCGTGTCGCCGTGACCCCAGCACTGCCTGCGCTGATCGCCTCGGCGACGGCCTGGAGAGAGGTGGAGGTGGCGGTGATCTCCGTCTTCACGCCGTCGGCCGCGACGAGGGTCAGCACCGGCGGGTCGTCGGGCCACGCCCCCATGGCGGCGGTGACGATCGTCTGCGCCTTCGCGGTCTGATCCACGCGGAAGCTGATGCTGCCGGCCGACGCCGTGCCATCGGTGGTTGCGGTGACGGTGTCGACCGTGCTCGCGGCGCTGAAGGCGGCAAGGGAGGTCGGCTTCGCCAGCTCTTTCGCGCTGGTGGCGATGGCAGCGACCGACGCGTTGAGGGAGCGGAGAGCGCTCAGGAAGCTGTTGGTCGAGTTGAGCGTCGACTTGAGGAGCGTCTGAGGCCGCGCCTCGAGCGTCATCAGCTGGTTGATGATCGACGTGGTGTCGAGTGAGGACACGAGTCCGTCGATGCCGAGCGTGGCCACTGCGTCCCCTCCCCCACCGGTCGATCAGAAGTGTCGCCCGGTGGCGCCCGCC
>JAODAX010000009.1 GCA_025463675.1 Naasia sp.
TTCCCGAATCGCGCGCACCTCTAGCTCAATTGGCAGAGCAACTGACTCTTAATCAGTGGGTTCCGGGTTCAAGTCCCGGGGGGTGTACGAAAAGCCCCGCTATCTCGCCAGATGCGGGGCTTTTTTCATCGCATCGCGTCCAGGCGCCTCATTCCCGGTCACTTCATTGCGCGGAACCTGGGGTTCCAGGTTTTCCTCCCGACGGTGTACCGAAAACGAAGGCCGGTCCCAACGGACCGGCCTTCTTCGCTTCGGGGAACCTTTCGGCTATCGGTGGCGCCCGCGCGGCTGCCCCGCGACTCGGAGGCCGCGCAGCTGCGGGACGAACAGCGAGGCGGGAGGCCGGCCTGCGAGGAGGAGCACGAACGGGCGGGCGACGGCGACCAGCGCGCTGAGCGTGGCGGCGCCGATGAGAACGGCGGCGAGGTAGGTGACGACGAGCAGGACGGCGGTGAAGGCGAGCAGTCCGGAGGTCAACTGCACGACGGCGAGGCTATCTGGCATGCGGAACTCCTCAAGATGATGCGGCTGGGTGCCGCGAGGGTAGGGAGCCTGGGTCAGGCGTGCGCGGGGTCCGCGAGCGGGTCGGTGGCGGCTTCCGCCGGGGCGTGGCCTGCCGGAGCCGGCCGGTCGATCTCGGGCGTCTCCACCGCCGCGGGCTCCCCGGCGGCCCTCGCCCGCTTCCGGCGCGAGTCGCGGACGGTGCTGATGAGGGAGCCGGCCGCGATGGCCAGCAGACCGACCCCGACCAGCGGCAGCAGCCAGGCGCGGTGCTGGCCGATGAGGCCCGTGGTCACCCAGCCGACGAGGGGAACGCTGTACCAGACGACCCCCTTCACCTGGCCTTCGACGACCGGGTTGAGGTCGGGCGCGTCGTTGGCGTCGCCCATCGTGACGAACTGGAACGTGCCGTTGGAGAGGGAACGGACCTCGACGACCCGGTGGGTGACCACCGCGGGCTCGTCGGGCTTGATCTGGTAGGTGACCACGTCGCCGAGCTGGATCGCGGCGGCGGGGGTGCGCTTCACCACGATGAGCGTTCCCGGCGGCAGAGTCGGCTCCATGGAGCCGGTGAGCACGGTGAGCGGAGTCGCGCCGCCGGCCACGGGAATCACGAGGACGAGCGCCGCCAGGGCGAGCATCGCGAGGACCACGGCCACGCCGACCCCCCGCCAGACACCCTTCAGGACAGCGGACAGGACTTCACGCATCGGGTGCCCCCTGGCGGCGCCGACGGGCGATGACGAACCAGAGGACCGCCGCGAGGGCGAGAAGGGCCGAACCGGCGACGACCGGTGCGAGCGGGCTGGCCGCGGCGTTGTGCAGACCGAGCGTGTCGAGCTGCTCGTCGGACTCGACGACAGCGTCCGGGTCATCGGGAATTGACCGGGGGACTGGGGTTCCAGTCCCCTCCGGGCTCGCAGCGGCGACGGGAGTTCCCGCGGCTGCGGGGGCATACGCCGGAGTCCCGGGTACCGCCTCAGGCGCTCCGACGGTCGACGGGGTGCCGGTGCTGCCGGGCGCCTGGCGGGCGATGTCGCACTGCTCGGCGAGCTCCGGAGCCCCCGCCTCCTGCAGGGAGATGCTGACGCGGAAGCCGGCGGTCGAGCTCTGGGCGGCCACCCCCTCGACGTCCGCCATGCGCAACGTGAGCGTCATCGGCAGCACCTCGCCGGGGGCCAGGATCGTGTCGGTCAGGACCGGCGCACAGTCGGCGGCGGCGGCGAGCGGAACGTCGGCGACCGTCCTCCCGGGCACTCCGGTGCCGAGGACGAGCGAGCCGAGGAATTCCTCCGTAGTCGATCTCGCGTCGAACGCGGCGACGCCGAGAATCGCGCGGACGTCGGAGTCGTTCTTGACGGTGAGGGCCCGCGCGTACTCGTGCCCGGGGATGATGACCTCACTGCCGAAGAAGTCGTCGACCGTGGTCGTCCAGTGCCGGCCGTCGAGGCTGACCAGAACTGAATTCGTCGGTTCCGCTGTGGCCGGCGA
This sequence comes from Naasia sp., assembly GCA_025463675.1. Taxonomy (GTDB): domain Bacteria; phylum Actinomycetota; class Actinomycetes; order Actinomycetales; family Microbacteriaceae; genus Naasia. Next base: position 1,993 of record JAODAX010000009.1, read on the forward strand.
GGCGGACACGGCCACCGATACGCCTGCCGCAACCGCGATGAGGGCCAGAGGGAGGCGGATTCCGGGCATGCGCATCACTTCCTCCCCGCAGCGGTCCAGTGGCTGGCGACCTTCGTGCCGTCCAGCACGGTGCCGTTGTAGAAGGCCACCTCGTCGAGGGTTCCATTGAAGAACTTGTTGGTGGTGCCGGACCAGATGTTGTCGGCGCCGATCAGCCACGAACCGGTCGTGACTTCCGGCGTCCGCATGTTGGCGTTGTCGATCACGAACTTGCCGTCGACGTAGATGGTCGCGCCGGCGGTCGACGACTGGGTGACCACCACGTGGTGCCAGTTGCCGTCCCGATAGGTGCCGGTGGTGACGAGCTGCAGGTGACCGCCCGAGTAGATGCCCCACTCCAGCTGACCGGTGTCGCGCATGGACAGCTTCCGGTCGTGGTTCGCGCGGTCGGGGTTGGCGTTCGTGCCGCTTCCGAACCCCATCAGGATGCCGCCCACGGTTGACGGATTCGCCTTGAACCACAGCTCGATCGAGAAGAGCTGGGGGTTGCTGTAGGACGTGCTCGTCTGCAGATAGGTCGAGGTGCCGTCGAACCCGGTCGCCCCGTCGAGGCTGGTGAAGATCGCCCCTTCGACGCCGTGCGTGACCGTCGACACCGCGGTCGCGGTGTTCGTCGAGGTCTTGCTGTCGTAGACGGCGGCGCTGGTTCCGCCCAGGCGCCAGTAGTTGGTCGCGCCGTCGGCGAGCACTCGGTCGTCGTACGTGACGAGTGTGCGCCCCGAGGCGGTCCAGTGATCCCGCACCTGAGTGTCGGTGAGGACCTTCTGGTAGACGGCGACGTCGTCGATGTCGCCGGCGAAGTACGGGCTTCCGGCGCCCCAGTGGCTGTCGCCGCCGATACGCCAGTAGCCGGAGGAGTTGTCCTCGGCGGTGGAGACGCTCGGATCCGAACTCACGAGGATGCCGTCGACGTACAGTCGTAGGCCGCTCGCATCGGTGCCGCCGCTGACGGTGCCCACCAGGTGGTGCCAGGCGCCGTCGTTGAGGGCGGCCTGGCTGGTGACCATCTTCTGGGCTCCGTTGTGCACGCCGAACACGACACGGCCGTCGGGCTCCATGTAGAGGTGGCGGTCGTAGCGGTCAGACAGCGGGCTCGCGGTGGCCATGTTGCCGAAGCCGACGATCTTGCCGCCCTGTGTGGTGGTGGTGCGGATCCACGCCTCGACGGTCACCGGGTTGGTGGTTGCCTCGGCAGTCGCGACCTTGGTGACGGCGAAGCCGGTCGCGGTCCCGGGGAACGTGCTCGAGCCGCTTCCGGCGACGATGCCGTCGGCGTTGCGCGTGACGGTTCCCACCGTCGCGTCGTCGGTGCCGATCCAGTCGTAGAAGTCGCCGCTCGCCTCGCTCATCGGCCAGTAGCGGGCGGCGCCGTCAGCCTTGACGCGGGTGGCGTAGGCGTCCCAGGCGGGAACCGACTGGCTGATCGAGAACGGCGTCGGGAACGCCTTGATCCAACCGGTGCCGGCGATGGAGGTGCTCACGTTGACAGTCACGTTGAGGGTCTGCCCGCTCGCGGAGCTCAGGGCCGTGCGGGGGAGGGTGGTGCGAATGCACATCGTGGTCGACGTGCCGGCGTCCAGGTTGAGCACCTGGTTGCCGGCCATAGCGGGCAGGAGCATCGCATAGCCCTGGGTGGCTGCGTCGGCGGTGCAGCTCGCCGAGCTGGGTGCGGCCCACGTGTTGAGGGTGACCGACGGGGCCAGCGCACCGTCGACAACGGTGGCGAGCGTGAAAGCGGCCGGAACGTTGCCGGTGTTGGTGATCGTCATCCACCCGGTGCGGGCGAGCTGCGTGAAGCTGTACTCGTGGTTCAGGTCGAAGCCCTGGGCGTCGACGCCCAGCTTCCCTGCGGTGAGGGCGGGCATGCCGACGGTCGCGGTGCGAACCCAGTTCGCGGCGGTGCCGTCGCTCGCTCCGACGGTGAGCAGCACGGCCACGGCCGCGATGACGGTGGTCGACTTGCCGACCGAGTGCGTCTTGGACGCAGTGCCGGATACCGAGCCCCCGCGGGCGAACATGCGCTGGAACGCGCCGGTGATCTTCCCCATGATGTATTGCCCCCTGTTCCCCAGTGTGTTGCAAAATGCCTGATCGGGCCTGCCCCTTTAGGAGGGGCAGGCCCGATCCGGTTGTTACTTCTGCGCGAGCGTGAAG
>JAODAX010000027.1 GCA_025463675.1 Naasia sp.
CTGGAGATCGCGCGAGGGCTGAAGCACGCGCCGCGCGTGCTCTTCCTCGACGAGCCGACGATCGGCCTGGAACCCCATGACCGCTACGAGATCTGGGCGCACATCCGGCGGTTGCGCGAGCGGGAGGGCAGCACCAACATCCTCACCACCCACTACATGGAGGAGGCGGAGCACTGCGATCGCATCGCGATCGTCGACGACGGCCGCCTCGTCGGGGAAGGGACGCCCGACGCGCTGAAGGCGACGATCGGCGCCGACCGCATCGAGCTGCACGTGGACGACCCCGCCGCCGCGATCACCCGCATCGCCGACCGGTTCGGGATCACCGCAAGTCTCCGTGACGGTGCGGTCGCCGACGGGACGGTCGCGTTCAGCGTCGTCGGCGGCGAGGCGCTCGCGCCGCGGCTCATCGCCGAGCTCGGCATGCCGATCCGATCCGTGCGAATCTCGCGCCCGACGCTCGACGACGTCTTCATGGCCTTCGCCGGGCGCACGATGCGCGACGCCGAGGCGCTGCGGGCCGAGGACCCGACGTGAGCACGATGCTCCGGACCCGCCCGGCGCGGGCGGCGCACGAGGCCGGCGGCGGCCTACGAGAGGACGCCCGCGCGGTCGGCGTGGTGTGGCGCCGTGAGCTCCTGCGCTTCTCCCGCAACCGCCTGCGCATGGTGACGTCGCTCATGCAGCCGCTGCTGTTCCTCTTCGTCCTGGGCACCGGGCTCTCGCAGATGGTGCCCTCGAGCGAGGACGTCGACTTCCGGACCTTCATGTTCCCCGGCGTGATCGCGATGACCGTCCTCTTCAGCGCGCTGTTCTCGGCGATCACGGTCGTGTGGGACCGGGAGTTCGGGTTCATGCGGGAGATGCTCGTGGCCCCGGTCGCCCGGCGCGCGATCGTCGTGGGCAAGTGCGCCGGCGGCGCGACCATCGCCACGCTGCAGGGCGCGGTCATGCTCGCCTTCGCGGGGCTCGTGGACGTCCCCTACTCGCTGTCGCTGATGCTGATCCTCCTCGGCGAGATGGCGATCGCGGCGGCGGCGCTCACCGCGCTGGGGGTGCTGCTGGCCAGCCGCATCGCCCGCGTGGAGTCGTTCATGGCCCTGCTGCAGTTCATCCTGCTGCCGCTGTTCTTCCTCTCCGGCGCCGTCTTCTCGACGACGAGGCTCCCGGGCTGGCTGTCGGCGCTGACGAAGCTCGACCCGCTCACGTACGCCGTGGACCCGATGCGCCGCGCGGTCTTCGCGCACGTCGACGCGCCCGCGTCGTTGGAACGCACGCTCAACCCGGGGGTCCACTGGGGCGGGTGGAAGCTGCCGGTCGCCGTCGAGCTCGCCATCGTCGCCCTCCTCGGGATCCTCATGCTGGCCGCCGCGATCGCCCAGTTCGAGCGCACGAGCTGAGCCTGGGCTCCGCCTCGCGGGTCAGGCCCGGCGGACCGTCCGGGCACCACGGGTGCCCAGCGTGACGCGGCGATCTCCCCAACCGGCCGGCGGTCGTTCGGCGACGGTCGTCCGATGCCGCGTGGGCCGCTCCCGGAGCCGATGACCGAGACGCTCGCGCGGGGCCTGACGCACCTGCAGCGGCTGGAGGCCGAGAGCATCCACATCATGCGCGAGACGGTGGGTGAGGCCGAGAACCCGGTCATGCTCTACTCGGTCGGCAAGGACAGCTCGGTCATGCTGCACCTCGCCCGCAAGGCGTTCTTCCCAGCGCCGCTGCCGTTTCCGCTGCTGCACGTCGACACGACCTGGAAGTTCCAGGAGATGTACGCGTTCCGCGCGGCCGTGGCGCAGGAGGTCGGGGTGCGGCTGATCGTGCACCACAACCCCGAGTGCGTGGAGCTGGGGATCAACCCGTTCACCCACGGATCGGCGATGCACACCGACCTGTGGAAGACCGAAGGCCTGAAGCAGGCCCTGGACGCGCACGGCTTCGACGCGGCGTTCGGCGGGGCCCGCCGCGACGAGGAGCGCTCGCGGGCGAAGGAGCGCGTCTTCTCCCTCCGCTCGGCCGGCCACCGCTGGGACCCGCGCCTGCAGCGGCCCGAGCTGTGGCGCGTGTACAACGGGCGCATCCGGCCGGGCGAGCACCTGCGCGTCTTCCCGCTGTCGAACTGGACAGAGCTGGACGTCTGGCTGTACATCCGGCGCGAGGGGATCCCGGTCGTCCCGCTGTACCTCGCCGCCCCGCGGCCGGTCGTCGAGCGTGACGGCACGCTGATCATGGTCGACGACGACCGCATGCCGCTCGGGCCGCAAGAGCGCCCGCAGACCCGCAGCGTCCGCTTTCGCACGCTCGGCTGCTACCCGCTGACGGGGGCGATCCCGAGCACCGCCGCCACGATCGACGAGATCCTCCAGGAGATGCTGCTGTCCACCGACTCCGAGCGCCAGGGCCGCGTCATCGACCACGACTGCACCGGCTCGATGGAGAAGAAGAAGCAGGAGGGCTACTTCTGATGGCGTCGCGGACGGCCGGCGACGACCTCGCGGACCTGCTGGAGACCCACGAGCGCAAGCCCCTGCTGCGCTTCATCACCTGCGGCAGCGTGGACGACGG
>JAODAX010000043.1 GCA_025463675.1 Naasia sp.
ACTCGCCGTGCCCGCCGTGCTGCTCGGCCGGCCGGCCGTCTCGGCGGCGGCACCGGGCGGCGGAGCGACACCGGCGCCGGCCCCGGCCTCGCCGGGGAAGACCCCCGAGGAGGCGCTCGCCGCCGAGATCTCGGCAGCGCTCGCCGCGACCACCTTCCCCGAGCTCGACCCGGCCATCGACCTCCTCGGAACCGATGCGTGGGTCCGCGACGTGGTGCCGAGCGGATGCGCCGACATCGACGCCGGAACCGCCGACAGCTGCGTCGTTCCGGGCACCGGAGCCGGAACCGTCGCCGTGCTCGGCGACTCCTACGCGATCGCCTGGATGCCCGCCATCCGCAGTGCCGTCGGCCCGGCCGGCTACGCCGTGCATCCGTACACCCGCGGCCAGTGCCCGTCCGCCATGGTGACGGTGACCCGCGACCAGGGTGCGGGGTTCCCGCTCTGCGACAGCCACCGCGGCTGGGCTCTCGAATCGATCGTCGCCCTGGCCCCGGACATCGTGGTGCTCGCCGACGCGGACAACACGCTCGAGCGGCTCGCCAGCAGGGCGACCGGCGCAGCCGCCGCGGACGAGGTCCGGGACGGCTACGCGGCCACCCTCGCGACGCTCCACGCGTCCGGCTCGCGGATCGTGCTGCTCGCCCCGCCCCCGCGATCACCGTCCCTGCAGAGTTGCGTCACACGCGTCGCGACCCCCGACCAGTGCGCGGGAGCGGTGTCCGACCGGTGGACGGCCTACAGCGGCGCGATGGCCGACGCCGCGGACGACGCCGGCGTGCAGTTCGTCGACAGCCGGTCGTGGTTCTGTGCGGCGGACGGCGCCTGCCCCGGCTTCATCGGCACCACCCCGGTGCGCGCGGACGGCTCGCACCTCACGGTGCGCTTCGCGGAGCTGCTCGGGCCTGTGCTGGGCGATGCCCTGCTAGGCGACGCCCCGTGAGCTAGCCGCGGTTCACGCCGGCGGACGCTCCGTCGGTGTACCGGTTGCCCGACGCGTTCACGCCGGTCGAGCCGTTCACGATGATCGCGCAGCCGCCCCACTGCATGCCCCGGCCGAACACGTTGTCGACCACGCTGATGCCGGACATGGCGCCCCGGCCCCCCTCGGACAGGTTGACCGAGCAGCCACCGTCGTCGATCGAGTTGCCGGCGATCCGCAGACTGCCCACCGCGCCCATGTCCTGAGTCACCTGCACTGCCGCGTTGTGCGAACCCGAGAGGGTGTTGCCGACGATGGTGATGTTGCGGCCGCGCTGGATCTGGATGTTGTCGTCATGGGTGGCCCCGCCTCCCTGGTTGGGGTCGCTCGCCCAGTGGGCGTTGCCCCAGAGCCGGGAGTCGGCGACGGTCACGTTGTCGCCGGTGATGTGCACCTGGTCGACGACGTTCCAGATGGAGACGCGGCGCAGTTCGAAATTCGAGCCCATGACGCCGTTGACCCAGATGTTCGGCGAGCTGGCCGCGATCTCCGTGTCGACCACGAGCAGACCCGGGGCGCCGGCCGACGCATCGATGAGGCCGTACCGGCTGCCGCCGTCGGCGCCGCGGACGATCGAGTTGCTGATCACCACGTTCGGCGCGGTGACGATCACCCGGCCGTGCACGTCGAGCGAGTTGATCACCTGGCCGGGCTGGTTGGCGTAGACGTCGCCCCACACCACCTGCCGGTTGCCGGCCGGCGCGGGCATCGCGGGCCCGCCCGCCGCCGGCGTACCGGTGGAGCGCGCTGTGCTGCCGGAGGCGCTACCGGCTGCCGGATTCCCGGCGGCTCGGGCCGGTCCGCTGTTCCCCGTTGCTCCGGCTGCTGCGGCTGCTGCGGCTGCTGCGGCGGCTGCGGGGGATGCGGGGGATGCGGGGGCTGCGGCGGCCGCCTCTTCCGCCGCCTTCTGCTGCGCGGCCGCCTCCGCCGCGGCCCGCTGCCGGGCCTCCTCGTCCTCCCGTGCCCGCTTCTCTGCGGCGACACGGTCGTAGCCGGCGTCGCGTTCCGCGACGATGCGCGTCATCGACCGGACCTGCGTCTGCGCGGCCTTCGTCAGCCCCTGCACTTCGGTGGGGACGACCGCGAACCGGGAACCGCCCATCGGCGAGCTGGCGACCGCGGGGACGAACTCGGCCGAGGGGGCGGGCGCTGCCTCGGGGGCGGCGACGGTGGGACTCAGAGTCGGAGCGAGCAGGGCGGCGGACCCGAGGACGGTCAGTGCGCCAGCGGCCCACCGGCCCATTCTGGCCGGGCGGCCGGGGCGTCGAGGGGCGCGGGGGATGGAAGGCATGCGGAGGTCTCCCGGGTCGGGTCGCGGGCGAAGCTCCCACCGTAAGTCACCCGATCCGCCCCATGTTTCACGTTCTGGTGCCGGGTGAGGGTACAGGCGGCGTCCCCCGAAAGGAGGGCCGCCGACGAAGGGGAAGGCCGTCATGGATTTCTCTTGCAGAGAAATTGGCATTTCTGCTGACCAAAACCTCTTTTGGCCGTTTAGTTGCGCAATTGCATGCGCACTCCCAATAATTGGCCCACCCGCGGCTTACCCGAGGCCGCATAGCCACCCGAGGCTCCCATGCGCTTTTTCGCGCCCTCTCGCCTGCGCGCGCTCGCGCTCGTTGCGGTCTCCGCAGTCACCGGCTCTCTGCTGCTGGCCTTCGTCCCGGCCGCGTATGCCGACACCAATCCCGCGGCAGGCACCCCGGCCACCGTCACGAGCACGCCCCTGGCGACCGCCCAGGTGAACGGCGTGGTGTGGGCTCAGCACGTCGCGGGCGACACGGTCTACGTGGGCGGCGAATTCACGCAGGCGCAACCCGCGGGAGCCGCCGCGGGCGTCGATGCGACGGCCCGCACCAACCTGCTCGCCTACAACCTCACAACCGGCGTTCTCTCCACCGCCTGGGTGCCCACCGCGAACGGCCAGGTCCGCGACATCGCCTCCTCGCCGGACGGCTCGGTCATCTATCTCGCGGGCGACTTCTCCACCGTGAACGGCACCGCGCGGTCGCGCCTCGCCGCGGTCAGCGCCGCCAACGGAGCACTCGTCGCCGGGTTCGCGCCCGCCGTCAACGCCAGCGTCTACACCGTCGACACCAGCGGCGCCACCGTCTACTTCGGCGGCATCTTCACCGCCGTCGGCGGAACCGCTCGCCCCCGAGCCGCCGCCGTCGCCGCGTCGAATGGCGCCCTCACGGCGTGGTCGCCCCAGATCGCCGACTTCGCCGTCCGCGGCCTCGAGGTCTCGCCGGCGGGCGACAAGGTCGTCCTCGCCGGCAGCTTCTCCAATATCAACGGGCCCGCAGATCCGAACGGCACGAACACCGCCGCGCAGCACGGAATGGGCGCGGTCGACGCCGGCACCGGGGCGACGATGACCTGGACGGCGAACGGCACCATCATCAACTTCGGTGCCAACGCGGCCATCTACTCCATCTCCTCCGACGCCGACAACGTGTACGGGGTCGGCTACTACCTGCAGGGCCAGGGGCGCGGCGTCCTCGAAGGCACCTTCAACGCCGGCTGGTCGAGCGGCCAGATCAACTGGATCGCCGACTGCCACGGCGACAGCTATGGCGTGGCATCGCTCGGCGATGTCGTCTACGTGGCCGGCCACTCGCACTACTGCTACAACCTCGCGGGCGGCGGCCTGCCGCAAGCCACCCCGGTGCTGTACCAGCGCGGCATCGCGTTCACCAAGGTGGCGACCGGTGTGCTCGATCCCAACTCGGTGGTGCAGCCGGCCTACGTCAACCTGGGCGGGCAGCCGTCGCCGACCATGCTCACCTGGTACCCGGACATCAACTCGGGCACCTACACCGGCCAGGACCAGGGTGCGTGGAGCATCGCCACCGCCGGAGGCTACGTCCTCTACGGCGGGGAGTTCACCCAGGTCAACGGCACCCGCCAGACCGGGCTGGTGCGCTTCGGGCCCTCCACCGTGGCCCCGAACACCGACGGACCGCGCCTCGCCGGACCCGACTTCGCCCCGGATGTCCGCTCGCTCGCGCCCGGCACCGCGCGGGTCTCCTGGCTCGCGAACTACGACCGCGACAACCAAAACCTCACCTACCAGGTGCTGCGCGGCGGAACCGTCGTGCACACCATGACCGGCGCCAGCCGGATTTGGTACGAGCGGCCCACCTTCAGCTTCACCGACACCGGCCTGACCCCCGGGGCGAACTACAGCTACAGCGTCCGCGCCACCGACCCGCGGGGGAACTCCGCGACCGGATCCGCGGTGGGCGTCACCATCGCCACCACCGACCGTGCGAGTGACTACGCGGACGCCGTCCTCGCCGACGGGGCCGAGAGCTACTGGCGGTTCAGCACTCCCACCGGCGGTGCGGTCGACGACATCGCCGGCGTCCGCGACCTGAGCGTCGGCAGCGGCGTCAGCTTCGGCTCCGCGGGGGCGATCGTCGGCGATGCCGATGGCGCGGCCACCTTCTCCGGCGAGTCCAGCGGCACGACGTCCACCCAGGGCTGGCTGCCCGGCACCAACCGCTTCGCGCTCGAAGCGTGGTTCCGCACCTCGTCGAGCACCGGCGGCAAGATCCTCGGCTTCAACGGCTCGAGCACCGGCGCGGGCCGCACCCACGACCGCGAGATCTTCCTCGACGCGGGCGGCCGGCTGTACTTCGCCGTCAACAACGGGGCGGAGCGCACCATCTCGAGCCCCTCCGCCGGCTACAACGACGGCCGCTGGCACCATGTCGCCAGCTCGCTCGGAGCGGACGGGATGCGGCTGTACGTCGACGGCCAACTGGTCGGCTCCAACACTGCGGTGACCACGGCGATGGGGATCACCGGGTACTGGCGGGTGGGCGGCGACGGCGCAACGACCAGCCCGACCCAGGTGCTCGACCCCTGGTTCGATGGCCAGATCGACGATGTCGCCGTGTACGGCGCGCCGCTCGCCGCCGCCGACGTGGCCGCACACCACAGCCTCGGCTCCGCGGGTCGCTCCGGCAACGTGGCGCCCCTCGCTGCCGCCACCGTCGCCATGAGCAACCTCACCGGTACCTTCACCGGGACGGGATCGAGCGACCCCGACGGCATCATCGCCGGCTACGTCTGGACGTTCGGCGACGGCACCACCGCCACGGGCGCGACCGCCACGCACAGCTATCCGGCGGCCGGCACCTACACCGCCCGGCTCAGCGTGACCGACGACCACGGCGCCACGGACAGCACCTCCTTCGCCGTCACCGCGCTCGCCGCATCCGACATCGCGCGCGACTCCTTCAGCCGCGACGTGGTGGGAGGCCTCGGCGCCAGCGAGAAGGGCGGCCCCTGGCAGGTCACCGGGGGCGCCGTGAACGTCTCGGCGACCGGCGGCCGGGCGGAGTTCTCCACTCCGGCCGGCATCACCCTCAACGGCTACCTCGGGGCGGTGTCCTCCTCGGACACCGACCTGCAGTTCCAGACCAGTCTCCTCGACGCCCCCACCGGCTCCGGGGCGACCTTCGTCGCCTACGGACGGCGAATCAGCAGGCCGCAGAGCCAGCCCAGCGCCTTCTCGGGGGACTACCGGCTGCGCACCACCATCAACGCGGCCGGAGCCGTCACCCTCAGCCTGCAGCGGCAGTCCACCGACGCGAACGGAGTCAGCAGCACCGCGTCCCTCACCAGCAGCACGATCGCCGGCCTCACCTACTCGGCCGGCCAGGTGCTCAACCACCGCTTCCAGGTGACCGGCACCAGCCCGACCACCCTGCGCGCGAAGGTATGGCGAGCCGACTCCAGCGAGCCGACCGCCTGGACCATCGCCACAACCGACGCCACTTCGGGCGCGCAGGTGGCGGGAAGCGTCGGCCTCGGCACGTTCCTCAGCGGCTCCGCCACGAACACTCCCACCACCTTCACCTTCGATAACTTCGTCGTGACGCCGACGAACCTCTCCAACACGGCCCCGAGCGCGGTGTTCACCCGCACCGTGAGCGCGCTCACGGCGAGCTTCGACTCCTCCGGCTCCAGCGACGCCGGCGGCAGCATCACCTCCTACCTGTGGAACTTCGGCGACGGAACCTCCAGCACCGTGCAGAACCCGGTGCACGCCTACGCCGCGGCCGGCAGCTACCCGGTCACCCTCACCGTCACCGACAATGTCGGACTGACCGGCAGCACCACGCAGACCGTCACCGTGGCCGACGCCACGCCGGTCAACGCCTCGCCGGTCGCGGCGTTCACCGCGACAGCTAACGACCTCGTGCTCGCACTGGACGCCGGCGGCTCGACCGACGGCGACGGCGCGGTCACGGGCTTCGCCTGGAACTTCGGCGACGGCACCACCGGCGCCGGAGTCACCACATCGAAGATTTACGCCGCCCCGGGCATCTATTCGGTGACGCTCACCGTGACCGACGACGACGGCGCGACCGACACGGAGACGCGCTCGGTCACGGTCAGTCAGAGCGCGCCGCCCGCCGGAGGGACGCTCGCCTCCGACGCGTTCGGCCGCACGGTCACGAACGGCCTGGGCAGCGCGGACGCCGGCGGAGCCTGGACGCTGGCCGGCTCGGCCGCGGGATTCTCGGTCAGCGGGGGAGCGGGCCGGCTCAGCGCCGCGCCGGGCGCAACGCTGACCGGCTACCTGGGCGCGGTCGCGTCCACCGACACCGATGTGCGGGCCACCGTGACCCTTCTGCAGAACCCGACCGGTGGCGGCGTCTACGCGTCCGTCCTCGGGCGCAGGATCGGATCCGCCGACTACCGCGCACGGCTCGTGATCTCGAGCGCGGGCGCGATCAACCTGCAGCTGCAGCGCAGCGGCACCACCTTGGTGTCAGCGCGCCCCGCCGGCGTGACCGCCCTCGCCGGCCAGGCGGTCACGGTGCGGGTGCAGACCACCGGCACCGCCCCGACGACCATCCGCGCCAAGGTGTGGGCGAACGGGGCGGCCGAACCGGCCGCCTGGCAGCTGACCACCACCGACACGCTCGCCGCTCTGCAGGCGAACGGCTCGGTCGGCATCCAGCACTACCTGTCCGGTTCGGCCACCGCGAACCCCACCGTCCTCACCGTCGATGACCTCACCGTCACCACGACGAGTGCCGGCACCCCCGCGAACACACCACCGACCGCTTCCTTCACCGCCGCGGCCACCGGTCTGCAGGTGTCCGTGAATGCCGCCGCGAGCACCGACAGTGACGGCACAATCGCCTCCTACGCGTGGAACTGGGGCGACGGCACCCCGGCGGGCGCCGGCGCCACTGCCACCCACAGCTATGGGGCGGCGGGCACGTACACGGTGACCCTCACCGCGACGGACGACGACGGCGGCGCGGCGACCACCACGAGGTCGGTGACGGTGAGCGCGGGGACCCCGGCCAACGCGCCGCCCACCGCCTCCTTCACCGCCGCGGCCACTGGCCTCACCGTCACGGTGAACGGGTCGGGCTCCACCGACTCCGACGGCACGATCGCCGCGCACGCCTGGAACTGGGGCGACGGCACCGCGGCCGGCACCGGCGCGACCGCAACCCACGCCTTCGCGGCGGCCGGGACGTACACGGTGACCCTGCGCGTGACCGACGACGACGGCGCGACCGACGACACGACGCGAACCGTGACCGTGGCGGCAGCCGGCTCGCCGAGCACCAGCGCGGAGGATGCGTTCGAGCGCGTCGTGACGGGCGGCCTCGGCACGGCCGTCAAAGGCGGAGCGTGGACGCTGTCCGGCGGGAACGCCAACTTCTCCGTCGCGGGGGGCACCAGCCGATGGAGCACGGCGGCGGGACGCACGCTGCGGGCCTACCTGACCGGGGCTTCCGGCACGAGCGCCGACGTGAGCACGGTCGTCGCGCTGCAGTCGGCGCCATCCGGATCGGGCATCTACGGCTACGTCGTGGGTCGACGGGTGGGCACCGCCGACTACGGAGCGCGCATCAAGGTGAACGCCACCGGCACCGTCGACCTGCAGCTCGCCGCCACCGACACCACGCTCTCGACCCTGCGCGTGCCCGGCCTCACCTACGCGGCGGGGAACCGCCTGAACCTCCGGGTGCAGGTGTTCGGCACCAGCCCCACCACGATCCGGGCGAAAGTCTGGCCGGTGGGCTCCGCCGAGCCGTCCGCGTGGCAGGTGAGCGCGACGAACTCGGTGGCCGGACTGCAGGGCGCCGGCTACCCGGGGCTCGGCACCTACGCATCGGGGTCCTCGGCCGCGACGACCGTCGTGACCTTCGACGACTTCACCGTGCGACCCGTTCAGTAGCGCGCAGGCCGCGGCGGCGGTGCGGCCAGGCCCGCCCGCCGGGCCGCGGTGCGCCTCCGCGGCGGTGAGGGGGGGAGGACGTACAGTCTCCCCATCCGCGGCGACGGTGCCGCGCTGAGCTCGGAGGTAGCGTTTCGTGATCGTCGCCATCGTCTCCTCAGCAGTCATCCTCGTCAGCGGGATGGCGGTGATGGCGGGCGTCGCGCGGCCGCGCCACCGTCGCGTGCTGCGCTGACCTGAGGCCGGGGACGGCCGTCCCCCGGAGGAACCCGCATGGCCGACCGCTTCCGCATCCGCCTGGTGTCGGTGCTCCTCGCCCTCTACCTCGCGATCGTCGCCGCGATCACCCTCCCCCCGTCGCCCGTCGACCGGCCCGTGCGCGGCCAGATCGATCGGGTTCTCGAGGAGCTGCACGAGCGCGGAGTGCCGGAGTACATCGGCTACAGCAAGGTCGAATTCGCGGCCAACATCGCGATGTTCGTCCCGGTCGGCTTCCTCATCGCCCTGGGGCTCGCGGCACGCTTCGCCTGGCTCGCCCTCCTGCTCGGCCCGGTACTCTCCGCCGCGCTGGAGCTGGCGCAGAAGCTGCTCCTGCCCGAGCGCTACGCGAGCGTGCTGGACGTGCTCGCCAACAGCCTCGGCGCCCTCGTCGGCTTCGTCATCGCTGTGCTGCTGCGCTTGCTCGTCGCCCGACGGGATCGACTGCTGATCACGGACGTCCGGGACGGCCGCCGCCGGCTCTGAGCCCAGTCGTGCTGAATTCGCGGTCCTCGTGAGTCGGCGAGGGAGCGCGCGCGACGGTGCTAGCACACTCCTCAGGGGATCGGGCCGGGGAACCTTCATCTTGAAGTTCAGGGCACTTTGGACGCCACGCCGGACGGTCCGCGCGTCGCTGCGGAGGAACGAGTACAACTGGGGATCGTGCTGATTCGGGGGGCTCTGACGATGGTGGGTGTCGTCACAGCGACGGTGTGTGTCACAGGGATGATCCTGAGCGACGCGGTGGCCGGCATGACCGGCCGCCGCGCCGCTTCGGACCGTTGGGACCGTTGGGACGAGAAGCTCGGGGTGCGGGCGTGACCGCCGCGCTTGTGAGCGCGCTCATCGCGGCGCTCACGTCGATCGAGAGCCTGATCCTGCCGCTCGGCATCGCTGCCGCGGCGACGGTGTTCGTCGTTCTGCTGGTCACCTCCGTGCGCCCGGTCCGCCGTGCCCCCGCCCGACTGCGGGTGCCGCGCGTGGTGGTCGCCATTCCGGGCCCGGCGCTGCTCGCCGCCGACTCCGCGCCCGTGCTCGTCGCAGCCGAGGTGCGCGAGGACGAGCGCCGCAGCGCCTGACCGCTGCCGCTCTTGTATGCAAGAGCGCGGATCTGGGCTCCTCGCACTGATGGTCGAGGCATCCGATTCGGGTGTATCCCCCCCGGCTGGCGTCATGACCTGGTCGGCATCGAGCCGGCCGCGCAGTGGGAGAAGATGCGCTCCCGGGCTTAGGCCGCAGACGCCGGCCCTGGGAGTCGATCTGGGTGTACGAGCAGTTCCACGCCGCCGTGCCCACCGGAGAGGCCACCCACCGGGCGTGGACGTCGATGTCCGCGTTCGCGGCCCGCACCACCAAGGTGCGACTGGGCCAGATGTGCACCTGCATGAGCTACCGGAACCCCGGCTACCTCGTCAAGGTAGCCGCGACCGTCGACATCATCTCCGTGCGGGCGCACCGAGATGGGAATAGACGGTGGCTGGTACGAGCATGAATGGCGTGCGTACGGCTACGGCTTCCCGCGCGCGGGGGAGCGCCTCGCACGCCTGACGAGGGCGTGCAGATCACGCAGCAGGCGATCCGGTCGCCTGGGACCCGGACTGGGGGCTCGGGAGCGCGTCGGCAGCTCTGTCAGACTTCCCGGGTGGCCATCCCTCTTCTGCGACCCGGGCTCGTGGCCTACAACGGCTACGACTCGGGGCTCGGCAACCGCATCCGCGTCACCCTCGGGGGGCAGAGCCTGGCCGAGGCGGAAGGGCGTGACTTCTTCTACGTCTGGCCGACCGGTGAGCTGTTCGGGGCACAGTTCTCAGACCTCTGGGAGTATCGGGCGCCCGTTCTCACGCGGGCAGTATCCCGACTCCTGGCCCGCCGATGGGACTACGTCGACCACAACGTGTCGACCTGGCTCACCGATGCGAAGCGCCGCGAGCGGCTCTGGCAGATCCGCACAGGCAGCGAGATCGCCCTCCCGGACGGGGTCCAGCCCTGGCAGGACCGGTTCCGGAAACTCGTTCCGGCGTCGCAGATCGCCGACCGGGTCAACCGGTTCTTCGACGAGCGCCTGCGCGGCGTCCCGTACGCGGGCGTGATGGTGCGCGCGCACTCGGTGTCGCATCAGCGGACCAAGGACGCCTCGCCCGTGGAATGGTTCATCGACAAGATGCGGGCAGTGCGCGAGAGGGAGCCCGACATCCGGTTCTTCATCTCGTGCGATGTGCCGGAGGTGCAGGCCCGCATCAAGCGGGAGATCCCGGGCACCGTCGGCCTCACCGACAAGGGCGGCTACAACACCCTCGACGGCGTTCGCTCCTCGGTGACGGACCTGTACCTGCTCGCCTCAGCGGGCCAGCTCATCGGGCCGCACTTCTCGAGCTTCATCCACCTCGCCCGGTACCTCGTCGAGGACCGGCTGCCGCTCAGCACCTCGGCCCTCGACCCGGGCCCGGTGCGGTCGGCTGACCTGCCGCTCGCGACGGATCCGCTGCGGCCCGCTGCGCGCGCCTGGGCTTAAGGCTCAGTACCAGGGCAGCAGCATCGCGGCGGCGATCGAGCCGCCGCCGAGCAGCGCCGCCACGATGCCGGTGAGCACCGCCAGACGCCGCTGCGAATGCGCCGCGCCCGGCGTCGCGGCCCGATCGGGGCGGCGCGGCGCGGCGGCGCTGTTCCATTCGAGCATCGGGTCCATGGCGGCGAGATGCCGGTCGGAGCGCACGGTGGGGAAACGGAGAAGATCTCCGGACATGGGGTGTCCCGTCGGGTGTCGGGTACCGCTCGAACGGCCGGCAGGCAGCGGGTCGGTCGGGCGGCGATCGGGTAGGGGCGCGAGATCGGGTTCGCCGCGTTCCGTGGGTGGCGGAGCGCTGTTCGGGTCGGCGATCGGGTCTCGCGAGCGTCAGGCTAGGCCCAACGGCGCGCCGACGCGAGAGCCGCAGGCCCAATTCCCCCCGAACGGGAGGCCCGCTAGGCCGAATACAGCTCCAGCGGCTGCCCGTCCGGGTCGAAGAAGAACACGAACCGCTTGCCGGTGTGCGGGTCCGTTCGGACCTCCTCGACCGGGACACCGAGCGCGGCGAGTTCGCCTGCCGCCTCGTCCACGTCGTCGACTTCGAAGGCGAGGTGCCGCAGCCCGACCTGCTCGGGGCCGCTGCGTCGCGGTGCGGCGGCCGGGAAGGAGAAGAGCTCGAGCGTGTACCGCCCGTTGAGGTAGAGATCGCCCATCCAGGAGTCCCGCTCGGCGCGGTACACCTCGGAGCGCACGGTGAAGCCCAGGACCTGGGTGTAGAAGGCCTTGCTGCGCTCGTAGTCGCTGCCGATGACGGCGATGTGGTGCACGGCACGGACACGCATCTCGCTGCCGAGCGTCAGGCGGCGAGCAGCTGGCGGTACTCCCGGCTGGTGATGAGCCGCTCGTGCTTCAGGTCGTGATCGACGCTGCGCGGCTTCAGTACGGCGATTGCCTTGCGGATGATTCCCATTGTTGTTCCCCCGCGAACAAGTATGTGGACTCCCTCCGGCGCAGGAAGGGGCGGGCAGTCCCCAGTCCGCGGGGGGCGACCGCAAACGGCGCCCCCAGTGGGAGGGCCGGGCTGCGCCGACCGGGCATTCGACGTCGCGCCGGCGCGTAGGGACTCGGGTGGGCCGTGTCAAGGCTTCCCGGGAAGTAGCCGGATCCGGCCGCTCGATGCTTACGCTTCTGAAGTCCTGAGGAGGCACCGAGCACGTGAGCCAGAACACGCCCGTAGAAGACGACTCCACCCGCCCCATGTGTGCGTCGCACTTCACCGCCATGCGCCTCGAGTCCATCGGCTGGACCTGCATGGCCTGCGACAGCGATCGGACGCTCTCCTTCGCCTGACGCTCCCCGCGCGCGAGGTGCCCAGTTCTCGGGCAATTCGGTAGCGACTTGCCCGAAAACTGGGCAAGTCGCGGTGGGATCGCAACTTGGCCGTCAGCTTGTAGGTCGCGCTGTTGGCGCCGCTGATCGGCAGCTCCCGCGCAGCCACTGGTAGGTGACCTTCGTCCCCTGTGGCCAGCTGCCGATACTCGCGGTGAGGGTCTTGCCGCGCTTCGCCGTGCCGGCGACGGTGGGGGCCGCCCCGGCGATCGGCGTTCCGCCCCGGAGAAAGGTGAGATCCGCACCATGCCAGTCCGGCAGGAGCATCCAGTAGTCGCCGCCGGGCGCGAGATCGGTACGGAACAGCCCACCGAACTCGGGGAACGCCACGTCCCCGAGGGGGGCGACGCGGTTCGTGTCGTCTGGGGGCCGAGGCCGACGCTCTGGCCGACCGCCGAGTTGTTGAGGATGTGCACCTCGAGCGGAGACGGGCTGTTCTCGAACTCCACAACGTGAACCAGCACGCCACCGGGATCGCCGTCGCTCGCCAGTACGGTGCCCTCGTCGGCGGCGGCGGGCCACGCCGTTCCTCCGGCTGCTGCGACGAGGGCGAGCGGCAGAGCGGCGAGCCGAAGGCGGCGGCGGAGTGGAGTTGACGACCGCGACTGGTCCATGCGGACTCACCGGCTCGGTGCCACGACGCGCCGCTGCGGCGACCCGTTCCCCTCGCGGATGGCTCACCGTACTGCTGAGGACCGCCCGCGAGAGACCGCGCCTCGCCCCACTTCCGAAGTACCCGAGTTGCCGACTTCTCGGGCAGTTCGGCGGTGAGTCGCCCGAGAACCGGGCAGGTCGTTGGGGTCAGAGGCCGAGCGAGCTGAGCTCGGCGTCCATCCGGCGGGTGAGCTCCGCGTAGCCGGCGTCGTTCGGGTGCAGACCGTCCGCGGCCATCCACTCGGGGTGGCCCTCGGTCCACCGGGAGGCGCCCGCGATGTGGTCGGCGCCGATCCGCTCCGCCGCGTCGCGCACCCAGCCGTTGATCACCTCGACCGACTCCGGCCGGTCGTCGGTGTACCAGAACGGCTCCACCACGACGAGGCGGGCGTCGGGCAGCCCGGTGCTCAGCCGCTCGAGGTCCGCGTCGATCTGCTTCCGGATGTAGTCGCCCCGGGCGGCGTAGCTGAAGTTGTCGTTGAGTCCCATGGTGACGATCACGATGTCGGGCTCCTGCGCGAGGATCAGCGACGGCAGGTCGCCGCTGGCCGCTCCGAACCGCGTCCGGTTGTTGACGAAGCCGAGCCCATTGACGCTGGGGTTGTACTCCCGCCAGCCGCGCTCGCCGGAGATGTTGGTCGACCAGCGCATGTTCTCCGCAGAGGCGCCCGTGCCGAGCGTGTAGGAGTCGCCGTAGAACGCCACCAGGGGCCCCGGGCCACCCGGCGGACCGGGCACGGGGGAGGAGCAGGCGGTGAGGCTCAGCGCCGCGGCCGTCACGACGGCGACAGCGGCGGAGAGCAGGGGGCGGCGCATGTCAGGTCTTCGGAGCGGCGGGCACCTTCGGACGTCGAGCGCGGTCCGCACACCACTGTGCGCGGTACGAAACGCCGAGCGCGGGTGGTGCACGCACCGCGCTCGGCGCCTCGCACCGCGTTCGGTGGAAAGCCGCGGGCGCCTCAGACGAAGGCGGCCTTGCCGGTGATCGCCCGGCCCACGATGAGGGTGTTCATTTCGCGGGTGCCCTCGTAGGAGTAGATCGCCTCCGCGTCGGCCATGTGCCGCGCGACGCCGTGGTCGAGCAGGATGCCATTGCCGCCGAGCGCCTCGCGGCACCAGCCGACCGTCTCGCGCATCCGCTCGGTCGCGTACAGCTTCGCCAGCGCGGCGTGCTCGTCGCGCTGGTTGCCCGCGTCGAGCAGCTGCGAGACGCGCACCACCATGCCCATCGAGGCGACGATGTTGCCGAGGCTGCGCACCAGGAGGTTCTGCACCAGTTGGTGCGAGGAGATGGTCTTGCCGAACTGGAGGCGCTCGCCGGTGTACTTCAGGGCGGCCTCGTAGGCGCCGATCGCGTTGCCGACCGCGGCCCACGCGACCTCGGCGCGGGTCAGGCGCAGCACCTGTGCGGTGTCCCGGAAGCTGTTCGCGTTCTTCAGTCGCAGGCTCTCGGGAATCCGGGCGTCCTCGAGCACGATGTCGGCGTTCTGCACGATGCGCAGGCTCTGCTTGCCCTCGATCTTGGTGGCCGTGTAGCCGGGCGTCGAGGTGGGCACGATGAAGCCCTTCACCTGGCCGTCCTCGGCGCTCTTCGCCCAGATCACGGTGATGTCGCTGAAGGTGGCGTTGCCGATCCAGCGCTTCGAGCCGTTCAGAATCCATTCGTCGCCGTCCCGGGTGGCGATGGTGCGCAGGCCCTGCGCCGAGTCGGAGCCGGACAGCGGCTCGGTGAGCCCGAAGGCGCCGATCACGTCAGCTGCCGCCATCTTGGGCAGCCATTCGCGGCGCTGCTCCTCGTCGCCGCCGACGCTGATCGCGCCCATCGCGAGGCCGTTCTGCACTCCGACGAAGGTGGCGATCGACGCGTCCACCCGGGCGAGCTCGAGGGCCACGAAGCCGCGGAACACGGCGGAGTTTTCGAAGGTGCGCGTCTCGGCCCACGGGGCGGCGAAGATCCCGAAGCTCGCCAGCTCCTTCATCACCTGCATCGGGAACTCGGCGCGGCTCCAGAAGTCGTCGACGATCGGCCGGACGTCGCACTCCAGGTACTCCCGCAGGTCCGCGAGCACCTGCCGCTCGGCGTCGGTCAGCAGGTCGGCGTAGCCGTAGAAGTCGCTGGCGAGAGTCGTGAACGAGGCGGCTGCGGTGTCGAGGGTCATCGATGCTCCAGTGCGCGGGCAATGTGCGGAGGCTGGGAAGCCGCACCCACGCTAGCCACCGCTCCGAACTCCCACCAAGGGCGTTGGTACTTTGATCCAACCGACGCCAAGAGGAGCAGGACATGTTTGTGGGCATCACCAACACCCCTCGCGACTACACCTGGGGGTCGACGTCCGCGATCTCGGACCTGCTCGGCACGCCGGCGAGCGGCGGCCCCGAGGCGGAACTCTGGTTCGGGGCGCACCCGCTGTCGCCCAGCCGCATCGTCGATCCGGCGGCCGCCGGCGGGCACGCCACGCTGGACCGGTTCATCGCCGCGGATCCGGCCGCCGCGCTCGGCGCGGAGAGGCGGAGCGACACTCTGCCGTTCCTGCTCAAAATCCTCGCCGCGGAGGTGCCGCTGTCGCTGCAGGCGCACCCCTCGATCGAGCAGGCGGAGGCCGGGTTCGCACGCGAGCAGGAGGCGGGCGTGCCGCTGGATGCGGAGCACCGGCTCTACAAGGACGAGCTGCACAAGCCGGAGCTGACGCTCGCGCTGAGCCCGACCTTCGAGGCACTCGCCGGGTTCCGAGAGCTGTCGGAGACGCGCGGTCTGGTGAAGGAGCTCGGGGCGTATGCGCGGGCCGGCGAGGAGGGCGACGCCGAGCTGCTCACCGCGTTCGCCGACCGGTTCGCGGGCGAGCCGTCGGGCGTGATCCGCGAGGTGGTCGCGTGGGCTCTGGGGGGCGGGGACGACGTCACCCGCACGATCGGCGCGGTCACCCGGGCCGCGGCCGCGGCGGGCGAGCGGTCGAGCTTCGCGCGGGAGCACGCGACCACCGTCCAGCTGGCGGAGCTGCACCCGGGCGACCCGGGCATCCTCGTCGCGCTGCTGCTCAACCGGCTGTCGCTCGCGCAGGGCCAGGCGCTCTACCTGCCCTCCGGCAACATCCACTCCTACCAGCGGGGCCTCGCCGTGGAGATCATGGCGGCGTCCGACAACGTGCTGCGCGGCGGTCTCACGCCCAAGCATGTGGACGCGGCCGAACTGCAGGAGGTGCTCAACTTCACCCCTGTTCCCGCTCCGCTGCTGATGCCGGAGGACGGCGGGAGGGGCGTCGAGATCTTCCGTCCGGACGTCCCCGACTTCGTCCTCGCTCGGGTCACCGTCGGGGCCGCCGGCGCGCGGGACGGCTACCAGCTGAGCGGCCCCGAAACCGCCACCTGGACGCCGCCGGGCGCTTCCATCGTGCTCGCAATCGGGGGCACCGCCGAGATCTCCGGCACGGTCTCATTCGTGTCATTGCGCGAGGGCCAAGCGGCGTTCGTGACGCCCGACGAAGGCACTCTTTCGGTCGCCGGGTCGGCCTGCGTATTCATCGCCTCGGGCGCATGAGCAGAAAGCCCATCTGCCTTTTCGGGTGATAAGTAGCAGTTGGCTCATGTTTTTTTCGGGGTTTTGTCCCCCGGAACCGGGACAAAAGGGGTTGATTTGTAACTCTTTCGTCGTCCAACGCCCCCCTTTGGTCGGCTAATCTCCGAACATCGGACGTACCCGCGTTCGATTTCCCGGCTATGGCAGTCGTCGCTTCCCCAAGCGGATGGCCTCTGCAGGCGGGCCGTAAACAGTCGGCATACCCGCTACCCGAATCACCCGAATCTCGAGGCGCTCTGCCGCACCCCACGGCAGGGCATTCTCGGAAATCGGCTCCGCCCGAACGGACCCGTCAATGCTGCTCGCTCCTCGCTCTCGTGCGCGCTTTTCCGCCATCGCCCTCGCCGTCACCGGCGGGCTGATCGGCTCACTCATGGCCGCAGGGCCCGCCTTCGCCATCACCAAGGCGGAGATCAGCGCCGATGAGAGCACCTGGGCGGCGAACCCGTACTCGCCTCTGCCATGGACGGATCTGGAGGCGCCGGACAACAACCTCATGCTGACCTTCGATGGCGCGCAAGGGGGGCTCCCCGACAAGGCAAACACCGGCACCGGATTCACCATGGTGCAGCCTTCGAGCCAGGCGGGCACGACACCGGAGTACCTCGTTCCGGAGAACCTCGAAGTGAGCGGCGGGCAGCTCACCTTCGCGACCACATCGGGCATCGCTTTCTCCAACCCGACCGCCAGCACCGGGGCCACCAACGCGCAGGACAATGCTCTCGGGCTGGGCATCGACGCTTCCGGTGGCCGGAAGATCTTCCTCACTACGACGCTCCCGTCGTTTCCTGCCGCCGCCAGCAACTCCGCTCAGGGCGGCCTCTGGTTCGGCCCGAACGAGGGCAATTACGTCAAGCTGGCGGTGATCGCCAACAACACCAACGCGACGGCGACCCGACAGATTCAACTCGCCTACGAGGCGGGTGACGCACCGTCGGCTGCCAACCAGCAGGTCGTGGTGCAGCTTCCCGCCGCCGCCGTCACCGCGATCGCGTCTCAGCCGATCAGGTTGGACCTCATCCTCGACACGGCAGCCGGAACAGCCACTGCTACCTACGCGATCAACGGGGGCGCCGCTCAGGCACTTGCCACCCTCACCGGGATCAACGCAAACGTCTTCAACGGCGGACTCCTCGCGAACAAGCCCGCCGAGTCGGGCATCACGTCGTTCGGAGGTCTGTTCACCACCCACAGGAACAAGACGTCCGGCGTTCCGCTGTCCATGTCCTTCGCCGAGTTCGGCGTCGCAGAGATCGACAGCGTTGCCCCCACCGCGCCGACTGCCATTACCGTCGACCCGGACCTTGGCAAGACGAACCTCTCATGGGGCGCCTCCACCGACACGAACTTCGCCGGCTATCGCGTCTACCGCTCGACGGCGAGCCCCGTCGCACTCAGCGGTGTGCCGATTTCCGGAACCACTCCCATCACCGCCACAACGTTCGTCGATGAGCAGACGTTCCGCGGTATCAACTACCACTACGCCGTAGTGGGTGTCGATGCGGTGGGCAACGTCTCCACCCCGGCGGCCGCCGGTCCCTTCCTGACCGACTCGCCTGCCGGCACAACGGTCGCGCTCGTCGACTTCACCACTCCGACCGGAGACCTGACTCCCGGGTACACCCGGGACGGTGGTGCGGCATACACCGCTGCTGCCGGCTCCGGCTGGCGTGACGCGGCCGGCGACCCCATCGACCTCTCCGCCATCGCGCGTGACCGGAACACGGCGGGAGTTGAGCAGCGCCTCGACTCGTTCATGCATGTGCAGCCCAGCACCGCGATCAACTCACCGCTCGCCGGCAAGGAGTACACCTACTCTTACGATCTGCCGAACGGCACCTACACGCTGGTCGCCGCCGTCGGAGACATCCGCGGCGCGAACGGCTATGACAGCAACCACCTGCTGCGCGCCGAGGGTCAGGTTCTCTTCGGGCCGTGGACCGGAAATGACGCTCGCCAGTTCGACGAGGTGACCACCACCGGCGTCGTGGTGACCGACGGCAGCCTCACCATCGATGCCCTCGGCGGCGCGAACACCAAGCTCGCCTACCTGGAGATCTACCGCACCGCAACGGCCGGCCCTGCCGCACCGACCGGACTCGCCACCTCGATCGACGAGGAGGATGTGACCGTCACGTGGACGGGCGTCTCGGGGGCCGCCTCCTACAAGGTGTTCCGTTCCGCCACCGCCACGGTCGACACCACCGGGACGGCCCTCGCCACCGTGACGTCGCCGACATACACCGACACACAGACGGTCGCCGGCGGCACCTACTACTACG
This sequence comes from Naasia sp., assembly GCA_025463675.1. Lineage (GTDB taxonomy): Bacteria > Actinomycetota > Actinomycetes > Actinomycetales > Microbacteriaceae > Naasia. Next base: position 18,862 of record JAODAX010000043.1, read on the forward strand.
CCGTCATCGCGACTGACGGGAGCGACCGCGATTCTTCCGCGTCCGAGCCCATCCAGGTCGTCGTGCCGGAGCTGCAGCCGCCGGCCAAGCCGCTCGGCGGCGCCGCCTCCATTTCCGGCGAGGACGTCACGCTCACCTGGAGCGCCGTGCCGGACGCCGTCTCCTACGACATCTTCCGCTCGACCACCGAGGTAGTCCCGGCCGACGGGGAGCCGCTGGCCACCGTCGAGGTCGTCACCTTCTCCGACACGGAAACCGTTGCCGGCACGACCTACTACTACGCGATCGTCGCGGTCGACGACCACAACTTGCGGTCGGAGCCCTCCGACGTCGTCGTCGCGGTGGTCCCTCCGACGGAGGTGCCGACCGGCGTCACCTGCATCAACGGTGACTGGACGGTCGAATACTTCGATGGCACCGCGTTGGCGGGTACGCCGCTCCTGGTCGAGTGCGATGACGCGATCTCGCAGAGCTACTCCGGCGGCACGAAGCCCGCGATCTACGACGCGGACACCACCTACTCGATGCGCTGGACGAAGACCATCGACCAGGGCGCGGGCAGCTACACCATCAGCACCCGCACCGACGACGGCGTCCGCGTCAAGGTCGACGGCGTGGTGGTCGTGAACCGCTGGTTCGCGCAGAGCGCCGATGCCACCATCACCACGCAGGTTCCGATCGGTGACGGCCCGCACGAGATCGTCGTCGAGTACTACCAGAGCTTCGGCGCCGCATCCGCTGAGGTGTCCATCGCCAAGTCCGCGTCCGTCTGCTCCTCCAGCCAGTGGCGGGTCGAGTACTTCAACGGCACGGAACTCGCGGGTCCGGTCGTCGCCGACGCGTGCGTCTCGGCGATCGACTTCAGCGTGGCGAACGGCGGTTCGCCGACCGGTCTCGCGCAGCTGGGCACCGACCTCTGGTCGGCCCGCTGGACACGCGCCATCAACGAGGGCGCCGGCACCTACGAGTTCACCGCCCGCACCGACGACGGCGTGCGCATCACGGTCGACGGCCAGACCGTCCTCGACAAGTGGTACGACCAGAGCGCTGAAGAGCAGCACAAGGCGCAGAAGCAGCTCGGTCTCGGCTCACACCTCGTCGTCGTGGAGTACTACCAGGGCTACAACGCCGCCTCCGCCAACGTCACCCTGGCGCGCACCAGCTTCGACGCAGAGGCGCCCGTCGCTCCGCTCAGTGTTTCGACCCAGGCCGGCCAGACTGGCATCGCCGTGACCTGGGAGGCCAGCACGTCGACCGACGTCGCCGGCTACCGCGTCTACCGTTCGCTGACCAGCCCGGTCGAGATCACCGGCACGCCGATCACCGGCGCGACGCTGCGCACCGGAACCTCCTTCGCCGACACGACGGTGGACGAGGACGTCACCTACTACTACGCGGTCGTCGCCGTGGACACCTCGGACAACGTCTCCGCGGCGTCCGCGAGCGTGCCCGGCATGATCTCCAGCGCCCCGGACACCGAGGCGCCCGCCGCGGCGACCGCGCTCGCCGCGACCGCGGGCAACGCCAACGTGGCCCTCGCCTGGACCGCGTCCGCAGCGACCGACGTCTCCGGCTACCGGGTCTACCGTTCCACCGAGCCGGCCGTGCAGATCACCGCCGCGAACCTCGTCTCCGGGGCCACCCTGGTCTCCGGTGCGACCTACGCCGACAGCACCGTCACCAACGGCACCACCTACTTCTACGTGGTCGTCGCGGTGGACCTTGCCGGCAACGTCTCCGTCGCCTCGAACGAGGTGGTCACCGTGCCGCTCGTGCCCAACACGACCAACGTGAAGGTGGACTTCACCGCGCAGTCGGGCACTCCCGCTGCCGGCTACTTCGCCGACTACGGCCAGGCGTACGGCTTGCGCACGGCAGCGAACCAGGGCAACGGCTCCGTCAGTTACGGCTGGATCACGCAGGACGGCAACCCGCTGTCTCTCGTCGGCAACGGCCGCGACCGCGGACGCAGCGGAGTGCCCGAGCTTGTCGACTCGATCCTGCACATGCAGTACGGCGACGTCGACAACGGCAACGGCGCCAACGGTGTGAAGGTCGACGGCGTCTGGGAGTTCGCGGTCCCGGAGGGGCTCTACGAGGTAACCGTCGCCGTCGGCGACGAGATGGGCGCCGACAGCTACGACTCCGACCACGTGATCAACGTGGAGGGCAGCGTCGGCATCGAGTCCTTCGTGGGCAGCGCGGCCGCCGAATACCGCACCGTCACCACGAAGGTCGGCGTCTGGGACGGCAAGCTGACCATCGACGCGCAGGGCGGCTCCAACACCAAGATCGGCTACATCGACGTCCGCGGCATCCCGCGCGAGTCGCACGTCGACACGGTGCTGCCGGAGAACCGGGTGCTCGACCACAACGTGACCGCCGGTGTCTCCGCGACCATCAAAATCCCGACCGCCGGCGTCGGCGTCAACCCGACCACCCTGCCGAACAACGTGAAGCTGTTCCTGGTCTCCACGGGCGCCGAGGTTCCCTCCACGGTCGGCACCTCCGGCGGGAACGACGTCATCGCGCTCAGCCCGAACGCGCCGCTCACGCCGAACACCGAGTACCGCTTCATCGTGAGCTCCGGCGTGAAGGACAACCTCGGCGGCAGCTTCGTGCCGTTCACGTCCATCTTCACCACGGGCGCGGGCACCACCGCGCCGTCCGGCTCGTTCACGCCGGTGACCGGCATCGCCTTCGAGAAGGTGGAGGTCACCACTCCGGAGGCCAAGGGCAAGTACTGGGCGTCCTTCGCCATCGGGCCGGACAACAAGTTCTACGGCACCACCATCGGTGAGGGCATCTGGCGCTTCGACATCGGCGCCGACGGGCAGCTGTCCAACGCACAGGACCTGGGCTACGCGGGCTCCGCACACATCGGCCTGCTCTTCGACAAGTCGGCGACCGCGAGCGACCTGAAGGTCTGGGTCACCCGCACCACCGCGAACTTCTCCGAGCAGGGCCAGTGGGTCTCGAGCATCCACCTGCTCAGCGGGCCCAACCTCGCCACCGATCGCACCGTCTTCGAGGGTCTGCCCCGGTCGCTCTCCGACCACCTGACCAACTCGATGGCGTACGGCCCCGACGGGCGCATCTACTTCCAGCAGGGCTCCAACCAGGCCGCCGGCGACCTCGACGGCTCGTGGGGCCAGCGCGGCGAGCAGCTGCTCACCGCCGCGACCCTCGTCTTCGACCCGGCGAACGCCCAGGTCGCCGCGGCGGCCGCGGGCAGCGCCCCGGTCAACGTGAAGACGGCGGACGGCGGCACCTACACCCCGTACGCCGCGAACGCGCCGCTCAAGATCTTCGCGACGGGCATCCGCAACGCGTACGACCTCGTCTGGCACTCCAACGGCCACCTGTACGTGCCGACCAACGGCACCGCGGGCGGCGCGAACACGCCCGGTGTCACGGCCAACGCGAACGGCACCTTCACCCGCACGGCGGCCCCCGGCATCCCCGGCTTCTCCACCGTCAACGGCCAGAACGTGACCGACCAGTGCGTGCGCCGCGGCTACACCGGCGGCACGGTCGCGCCGATGGGCAACATCGGCACGCAGCGCGACCTGCTCTTCGACGTGGTCGAGGGTGGCTACTACGGCCACCCCAACCCGACCCGCTGCGAGTTCGTCCTGAACGCCGGCGGCGGCGCGAACCCGGCCTTCCCGGCGCTCGCCCCGACGAAGTACGCGGCGTCCCAGGCGCCGGACCCGAACTACCGGGGAATCGCGTACGACTTCGAGTTCAACAAGAGCCCGAACGGCGCGATCGAGTACAAGAGCACCACCTTCGGTGGCCAGCTCAAGGGCCGGCTCCTCGTGGTCCGCTTCTCGAACAACAACGACATCCTGTTCATGCAGCCGGGTGCCGACGGCAAGATCCTCGGTGCGCAGACCTCGGTCGGCATCAGCGGAGTTCCGAACACCACGATGAGCGGTGTTGACGGCTTCAACGACCCGCTGGAGATCGTCGAGGACACCCGCAACGGCAACCTCTACGTCAACCAGTACGACCGCAGCGGCAGCGACCAGCGTCTCTACCTGCTCCGCGTCCCGTCGAACCAGCAGGCCGCGAAGATCGCCACCTCGGTGAGCGAGCTCATCTTCTCCGGCACGAAGTCCGGCAACACGGGCGGCCAGGCGCAGGCGGCGACTCCGCGCACCTTCACGGTGTCCAACACCACGGACGCGCCGATGACCGTCACCTCGGCGATCTCCGGAGCCAACGCGGGCGAGTTCTCGGTCACGAACGGCAACGTCACCATCCCGGCGCGCGGCGCCGTGACGGTCACGGCGAACTTCACGCCGAGCACGACGATCGGCCAGCGTTCCGCGACGCTCACGCTGACCGGTGGCGGTTCGTCGGTCACGGTCGGGCTGTACGGCCTGACGATGAACGGGATCGAGGGTTCCCAGGAGCCGACGTTGAACAACGTGCTCGGCACGCTCGGCTACAACGTCAGCGTCGGCTGGACGAACCTCGAGGGCGGCGTGCAGCCGGTCGCGAAGGGCGACGAGGTGCTCGAGCCCCTCTTCGTGAAGTCCGGCACCGCGAACCCGACCATGGTCCCGCTGGCGCAGTACGCGCCCCGCGAGAACCTGCCCTTCGGCTGGTACACCGGTGACGGTGGCGCCGCAGACCGGCGACAGCTGGGCGCCATCGACCAGAGCGGCTACCAGTCGCTGCTTCCGCCCCTCGCTGCGGGTTCGGTGTCGAGCTTCGACCCCGGAACCTCGTCGTTCGGATTCTGGTACCAGTCGGTCGTCTTCCAGCGCTTCGGCTACACCGAGGACCGACTGAACACGCAGACCCCGCACCGGGCGCGCATCTACCCGGCGAAGAACCGCGCCGGCGTGCTGCTCACGAACACGTACATCGTCGCGTTCGAGGACGCCTCGAACGGCGACTACCAGGACTACCTGTTCGTCGTGACGGGCGTGAAGCCGATCACCGACACGGGCTCCATCGACGGTGCGGTCAAGATCGACTTCACGACCGCGGCCGGCGACCTGGCCCCCGGCTACCTGCGCGACTTCGGGCAGGCCTACGGGCCGCGCACCGGCGCCAACCAGGGCTCGGGCCTGACCTACGGCTGGAAGGACCAGACCACCGAGAACGACATCGACCTGTCGGTCGGCGGCACCACCCCCGGCAACGGGCGTGACCGTCAGACGACGCAGACCGACGTCCGGCTCGACTCCTTCCTGCACATGCAGTCCGCCATGGCGCCGCAGCCCTTCAACGGCACGTCGGCGAACGCCTTCTGGGAGCTCGCGCTGCCGAACGGCGAGTACCAGGTGACCGTCGGCGTCGGCGATCCGGCTCCGCAGAGCAGCGCGGAGGTGCACCAGATCAACCTCGAGCACACGGCGCTGATCACCACGTTCACCCCGACCGGTACCTCCGGTGCGGCGACCCGCCACCGCGTGGCGACCGCGACGGTGACCGTCACCGACGGCTTCCTCACCGTCGACGCGATCGGTGGCACCAACACCAAGATCGGCTTCATCGACGTGGTGCCCGTGGACGAGGAGGTGCCGCTGCCTGGCGGCGACCCGAGCGAGGGCGCGCAGGTGAAGGTCAACTTCCAGCCTGCCGGTGCCCCGACGCCCGAGGGCTGGACCGCCGACACCGGCACCGCCTTCTCCGCCGCCGCGGGCTACGGCTGGGTCTCGCCCGCCGGCGCGCCGGTGGACCGCTCCGCCGCCAACCGGTACCGCACCGGCCCGCTGAACGGCATCGCCTACCCGACCGACGTGAAGCTGCAGACGTACGCGTTCCTGCAGACGCAGCCGGGCCCGGCGAACTGGGAGTACGTCGTCCCGAACGGCACCTACGAGGTGGCGCTGAGCGTCGGCGACCCGCACTTCCTCGACTCCGTGCACACGGTGACGGCGGAAGGCCAGGTGGTGGTGAACAACTTCGCGCCCACCGAGACCACCCCGTTCCAGACCGGCAAGCGCACGGTGACCGTCACCGACGGCCGCCTCACGATCTCCGCCACGGGCACGAACGGCAAGATCAACTGGGTCTCGATCAAGGGCGACGGCCTCGCGCCGGTTGACCCCACCGAGACCATCAAGATCAACTACCAGCCCACCGGCGTCGCGACGCCGACCGGCTGGGAGGCCGACTTCGGGAACGCCTACACGGACGGCCGCGGCTACGGCTGGCTGTCGACCGCCGGCGCTCCGCTCGACCGCAGCGACGCGACCCGCTACCGCACCGGCCCGACCGGGAACATCGCGTACCCGACCGGCGACGTGACGCGGCAGACGCTGATCCTCACGCAGGGCGACACCGCGGACGTCAGCGACGGAGTCTGGCAGTACAAGGTCGCGAACGGCACCTACACGGTGTCGGTCTCGGTCGGCGACCCCGGCTACATCGACTCGGTGCACGGCATCCGCGCGGAGAACACGGCGCTCATCACCGGCTACACGCCGACGAACGCTGCTCCGTTCGGCACCGGCACCGCCGAGGTCACCGTCACCGACGGCTTCCTCACGCTCACCCCGACGGGCACGAACACGAAGCTCAACTGGGTCACGATCGCCGGCGACAGCCTGTCGCTCCCGTCGGTCGAGGTCGCCGCGAACGGTGTCGCCCTGGGCAGCACCTACTCCGGCGGCGAGGCGAACGTCACGATCAACGCGGACGCCTCCGGCGACGCGACGATCGAGTCGCTCACCTACTCGATCAACAACGGCGCCACGGTGGCCTACAACGGCCCGATCGCGCTCACCGCGACCGGCACGTACACCCTCACGGTGACCGCGACCGACTCCGAGGACCGCGTGACCACCCGCACGGTGACCTTCACGATCGAGAACGTCGGCGGCACGCTGACCCTGCGCAACGAGCAGGCGACGCGCAACGCGGCGGGCACCGTCATCCCGGGCTTCAGCGAGAACACGCTGGTGATGCAGCGCATCAACAGCGGGGTCACCACCCACCTCACGGTGGACACGGCGACGCTCACGCTGCGCAACACGGGCACCAAGCCGCTGCGCATCAACTCGCTGACGATCGCGGGTGCCCAGGCGGCCCAGTTCCAGCTGGTGACGCCGCCGACCACGCCGATCCTGATCCAGCCGAACGCCACCCAGGCCCTGCAGGTGAAGTTCATCGGCACCGGCGGCAACCGCGGTGTCCGCACGGCGACGCTGAACATCGCGACGACCGATCCGGCCGCCCCGGTCACGGCAGTGCAGCTGCGCGGCGGCTACATGGGTGCCCCGGAGGGCGGCAGCGAGCTGACCCTGCAGGAGATCTCGAACCTGTTCGGCTACACGACGAACATCGGCACGCTCACCAACGGCGACGAGATGCGCACCTCCGCGCTCGACGGCGACGAGGTCCGCTCGCTTCTCTGGAAGCGGATGGACACGAGCCAGCCGGTCATCGCCCGCCAGCTCGCCGCATTCCACGGCTGCTGCGACGCGACCGAGCAGATCTCGATCAACGGGACCAACGCGCGGCACATCGCCCCGTACGGCCAGTCGATCCTGCCCCCGTCGAGCACGGCCGGCGCGCCGACCGCGATCTCGACGAGCCCCGGAGGCAACTTCACCTTCACGGTGTCCGGCCAGACCACCAACAACGCCAACTACATGGCGCTGAAGACGTGGCCGGTCAAGGACGCCGCGGGGAACGTGGTTCCGGGCGCCTGGCTCATCGGGCACGACTACATCAGCTCGCCGAACCAGTGCGGCATCGCACCGACGAACTGCGACTTCCAGGACAACGTCTACCTGATCACGAACATGCTGCCGGTCGCCTCCAGCGACACGACGGCGCCCGCCGCACCGACCGGCCTCGCCGGCACCGTGCAGGGCTCCAGCGTGGCGCTGACCTGGGCGGCTCCGGTCGCCGCGGACGGCGTCGCCGGATACATCGTGGAGCGGGCGACCGCTGCCGGCGGACCGTGGACGCGGATCTCCGCGGCCACGCCGCAGACCGCGCGCACCTTCACCGACACGACCCTGCCGTTCGCCGACCACGCGTTCTACCGCGTGCTCGCGGTCGACGCGTCGAACAACATCTCGGCCGCCTCGGCCGTGGTGGACGTCGACATCTCGGCCGTGCCGAACAAGGGCATCCGGTTCCACGCCGGCACCACCTCGCTGACCACCAGCGGGGGAGCGGTGTGGGCTCCGGACACGTCCTACGCCGCGGGCGGTGGGCTGTACACGAACACCAACCTGACGGCGACGTCGATCGCGAACACCGAGGACGACGCGCTCTACCTCACCGAGCGCAGTGACGTGCCGAGCTTCGGCTACAACGTGCCGCTCGCCAACGGCGTCTACCAGGTCAAGCTGCACTTCGCGGAGATCTACTTCGGAGCTCCGGGAGGCGGCCAGGCCCAGGGCGGCAACGGTCGACGGGTGTTCAACATCAACTTCGAGGGCGGAGCGAACGAGTACACGGGCTTCGACATCATCGCCCGCGCCGGAGGATCGATGCGTGCCCTCATCACGACCAACACGGTCACGGTGACGGACGGCAACCTCGACCTCGACTTCAACGCGACGGTGAACTTCCCGGCCATCCAGGCCGTGGAGATCGTCCGCACCGGCGACGTCCCGACCCCGCCCGCAGCGCCCACCGGCGTCGCGGCCACGCCGAGCGGCACGACGAACACGGTCTCCTGGACCGCGGTGAGCGGCGCGACCGGGTACTTCGTGGAGCGGGCGACCGCCGCGGGAGGCACGTTCACGCGCCTCAACGCGACGGCCCAGACCGTCACGACCTACTCCGACGCGCAGGGCTCGACCTTCCCGACCGCCGTCTACCGGGTGATCGCCACCAACGGCATCGAATCCGCGCCGAGCGCGACCGCCACGGTCACGCGTCCGCAGCCTCCCGCAGCCCCGACCGGTCTCACCGGCACGGCCAGCGGGACCGCGAACGCGCTCAGCTGGACCGCCGTGACCGGCGCGACCGGGTACCTCGTCGAGCGGGCGACCGCCGCCGCGGGTCCCTGGACGCCGCTGAACACGACGGCTCAGACCGGGACGACGTTCTCCGACGCCGCCGGATCCACGTTCCCGACCGCTCTGTACCGGGTGATCGCGGTCAACGCGGTCGACAACTCGACGCCCAGCGCGACCGTGACGGTGACCCGGGCGACCGGCCAGCAGCCGGTCCGGATCAATGCGGGCGGCCCGGCGACCACCATCGCCGGCGTCACCTGGGGTGCGGACAACTCGTTCGCGGGCGGCAAGGCGTACAGCAACGCGGGGGTGACGGCGATCGCCGGCACCACGGCGGATGTCCTGTACCTGACGGAGCGCAGCGCGACGACGAACCTCGGTTCGTTCGGCTACAACATCGCGCTGACGCCCGGCACGTACACGGTCCGG
>JAODAX010000063.1 GCA_025463675.1 Naasia sp.
GGCCGCCCGACTACGGCCCCGCCATGGCGCTCGGCTTCCTCGGGATCATCGACCGCATCGAGGCTGAGAACGCCGACTTCGCGCAGAACATCCGCGACTTCGTCGAGCGCTCGGGCGCGCACAACGCGCTCAGCACGGATCTCATCGTCGATGCGCAGTCCGATCGCGCCGTGCCGCGCAACGACCGGCCCGGAACCCTGCGGGTCGTCGAGGACCGCCGGGACGGCATCGTCATCTCGGGGACGAAGGTGGCCGGGTCGATCGGCAACATCGCCCACTTTTTCACCCTCTCGACGGTCCTGGGCGAGGGCCTTGCGGAGGATGCTGCGATGTGGGCGGCGATCCCTGTGAACAGCCCCGGGCTCACCCTTGTCATGCGAGAGCCGACGATCGCAGCGTCTTCGAGCCGCGAGGACCACCCGCTTGACTCGGCGGGCGAGGAGATGGACCAGATCGTCATCTTCGACCGGGTCTTCGTCCCGCGAGAGCTCGTCTTCAGCCTCCGCAATCTCGAGCTGCTGACGCTCTACCACGAGAGCTGCGCCTACGCCCTGTGGCACATCATGACCCGGCTCGGCTACCGGGCGCAGATCCTCGCCGGGGTCGCGCAGGTGATCACCGAGATCCTCGGCACCACGAAGATCCCGGGCGTCCGGAACACCGTCGCCCAGATCCAGACCTACGCAGAGACGCTCAAGGCCTTCTCCATCGCCTCGATCGTGGAGTCGGTCGAGTGGTGCGGGATCCATGTCCCGGAGCCCGGCATCGTCGCCGCGGGCCGCCTGCACTCGATCCAGAACTACCCGCGCATCATGTACATGATCCAGGACCTCTGTGGCCAGGGGCTCATCTCCCGCTGGCCCGAGAAGATCTGGGACCACCCCGAGTTCGGCCCCCGCCTGGAGGCGGTCCTGCCCGGAGCCGGCGTCTCGGCTCGCGACAAGAACCGGTTCTTCAACTTCGTCTGGGACCTCACCAGCGGGGGGCAGGCCGGGCGCGTCGGACTCTTCGAGAACGTCAACGCCACCCCGCCCTCGTTCGTTGCCGAGCTGGTCTACCAGCACTGCGACCGCCGCGAGGCCAGCGCCTTCGTCCGCGAGTACGCGGGCATCTCCCCAACCCCGAACGCGTAGGAGACCTCCATGTCGACCACCTCCCCGACCGCGTGGGGCCCGCCCCAGCGTCTGATGCCCGACAACCACTGGGACTGGAGCATCAAGGTCCCGTTCTCACAGGGCTGGCGGTGCGGGCCGTTCATCTACGTTGGCGGTCAGATCTCAGCCGACGACAAGGGGCGAACGATCGGCGTCGGCGACATCGCCGTTCAGACCCGCAACGTGTTCGAGGCCATCAAGGCGGTTCTCGCCGAGTCCGGGGCCGAGATGCGCCATCTCGTGAAGTTCAACACCTTCTACGTCCACGACGGCGAGGGTGAGGAGATCCGCGAGTACTGGGAGGCCATGACCGCCGTGCGCCTGGAGTACTTCGAGGAGCCCGGCCCCGTAGGGACCGCCGTGCGCGTGTCGGGCTTGGCCTACCCCGACCTGCTCATCGAGGTCGAAGGCGTCGCCTACGTGCCCGAGCTCGCCGGGACTTGACGCTGTGTCCAAGCCCTTCCGCGAAGCCATGCGCACGCTCGCAAGCGGGCTGGTCGTGGTCACCACGTGGGTCGACGGTCGCCCTTGGGGGCTGACGATCAGCTCGTGCTGTTCGGTTTCCGCCGAGCCCGCGCAGCTCCTCGTCTCCCTGCGGACGGCAACCGTCAGCTGCCAGCAGGCACTGCTGACCCAACGGTTCGGCGTGTCGCTGCTGGCGGAGGGGCAGCGAGACGTCGCCGAGCGGGGTGCCCTGCCCGGCGCGCCGAAGTTCCTTGACGGGCTGGTCTGCACGGACGGGGAGCACGAGCACTCTCCGCGCGTTCGCGGTGCGTTGCACCACCTCGAGTGCCGCGCCACCGCGCACGTCGAGGCTGCGGACCACACGATCGTCATCGGGACCGTCGAGCGCTGCGTTGCTCCCCCGGCCCCCCAGGAGAGCCGGCCGCTCTTGTACTTCGACCGCGCCTTCCACGCGCTCGGCGCGGGCGTCTGACTCACCCCGTACCGCCCACTTCTCCCCCGTTCAACAGACCACCCACCCAGTGGAGGACACCGCATGCCTGCGCCACCCCTGACCACCGCCGAGGCCCCGCGCATCGGCGACGTGGAGCAACACGGGATCGACACGATCCCGGCAGCAGAAAGATCCGCCTCGCCGTCGACCCTGTTCTGGGTGTTCGCCGGGGCCCAACTGTCGTTCACCGTCATCATCTACGGGTGGCTTCCGATCACGTTCGGGCTCGGCTGGTGGAGCGCCGTGAGCGCCATCGTCGTCGGCCTGGCCGTGGGCACCTTGATCTACGCTCCCTTCGCCCTCTTCGGCCCGCGGACCGGGACCAACAGCGCGGTGAGCTCCGGAGCGCACTTCGGCGTGGTGGGGCGCATCATCGGCTCCGTCCTGGCCATGGTGACTGCCATCGGCTTCTTCGCCATCAGCGTCTGGACCGGCGGCGATGCCCTGGTCGCCGGTGCCCACTCGCTGGTCGGCACCCCAGACGGGGACGTCGCGGCCGCCGTTTGCTACGGCGTCATGGCGGTGCTCACGGTCCTCATTGCGGTCTACGGCTACGCGATGGTCGTAGCCGCCCAGAAGTTCGTCATTCCGGTGCTCGGGGCCCTCATGCTTCTGGGAGTCATCGCGTTGGCGTCGAAGTTCGACGCGGGCTACTCCGGCTCGGGTGAGTACCTGCTCGGTTCCTTCACGAACACGTGGCTGCTGGCCGCGCTGACCACCGCGTCGATGCCGGTCTCCTATGCGCCCTTTGCGAATGACTACTCGCGGTACATCCCCGAGGGCACCTCCGACCGCACCGTCACGATCGCGAACGGAGCAGGCGTGTTCGTCGGCGGCCTGTTCGTCTGCCTCTTCGGCGCTTACATGGCGTCCATCTTCGGCGCCGACGACGCGTCGTTCGTCACCGGACTCGTCAGCATCTCGCCGCAGTGGTACGTCGGCGCGGTGATCCTCCTCGGCCTGCTCGGCAACTTCGGCCAAGGCTCGGTGTGCCTGTACGGGACCGGACTGGACTTCTCCTCGCTGGTTCCGCATCTCAAGCGCGTGCCGGCGACGATCGCCATCGGCGCGGTCTCTGTCGTCCTGGTCTTCGTCGGGCGGTTCGCCGTCAACGCCGTGGACTCAGTCACGGCCTTCGTGATCATCCTCGTCGTCGTCATCACACCCTGGGTTGTCATCAACCTGATCGGCTTCGTTCAGCGCCGCGGCTGGTATGACCCGTTGGACCTGCAGGTCTTCAATGCCGGCGGTCGTGGCGGACGCTACTGGTTCACCGCGGGGTGGAACTTCCGCGCCGTCGGGGCGCTCGTTCCGGCCGTCTTCGTCGGTCTCATGTGCACAACGACGACGCTGTTCACCGGGCCGTGGGCCGGGGTGGCCAACGGCATCGACATGAGCCTGGTCAGCGGCAGCGTCATCGCCGCCGTGCTCTACCTCGTGCTCACCGCGGTGTTCCCGGAGCCGGCCGAGGTTCGCGGTCACGTCGCCGTCACGACTCCCACCACCGCGGTGGACATCGCCGACCTGGCACCGGCGAAGGAACTCGCGTGACGGTCCTGCAGGACGGCGGCCCCGTGGCCGCCGGCGACGGGGCAGGAGGAGGTGAAGAAGTCGTCGCCCTCGCCCAGGCGCTGATCCGAATGAACACCGTGACTCCGCCGAACGGGGAGGAGGAGGCGGCGGTCTGGCTGGCGCAGTGGCTCGGGTCCGCCGGGATCACCGTGCACCTTCAGCGGTTCGCCGCGGGGCGCGCCAACCTCGTCGCTCGCATCCGCGGTGCCGGCGGGCCGGGGCTCATGCTGTCCGGGCACCTCGACACCGTCCCGGCCGATCCGGTCGGGTGGAATGACTCGCCCTGGTCGGGCGACGTGCGCGACGGCCGGCTCCATGGGCGCGGCTCGGCGGACATGAAGGGTGCGGTCGCTGCGCTCGTCGTCGCCTACAAGCGGGCTGTGGCGAGCGGCGCTGCGCTGACCGGTGACCTTGTCCTGGCCCTGACCGCGGGGGAAGAGACGGACAGCATCGGCGCCGTCGAGCTCGTCAGGGCGGGGCTGCTCGACAACCTCGACATGGCGCTCGTCGCCGAGCCGACGGACTTCGCGGTCGGTCTCGGACACCGCGGTGCGTTGTGGTTGCGAGTCCAGACCGCGGGGGCATCGGCGCACGGCTCGCAGCCGAGCCTCGGCGAGAACGCGGTGGGCACGCTGTTGGACTGGCTCGGACCGCCGGCCGGGTTGGACGAGCTCGTCGGCGCTCATTGCGACGCACTCCTCGGCGCGGGCAGCGTCTCGCTCAACGGCATAGGGGGTGGGACGGCAACGAACGTCGTCCCGGACGAGGCGCACGCCGTCCTCGACATCCGCACGGTCCCGGGGCACGACCACGCAGCGATCCTCCAGCTCCTCGAGGCCCGAGACGCGCGGGCCACCCTCACGGTCCTGCGCGACAACCCGCCCGTGTCGATCGCGCCCGACGCGCCGCTGGCCGTCGCCGTCGCCGCCGGGGTGGCGGCCGTCCTCGGACGGCCGGCGGTGCTGCGCGGGC
>JAODAX010000075.1 GCA_025463675.1 Naasia sp.
GGTTGCGGATCAGTCGCGCATGCGCAGCGTCGCGGGGCCGAGGCGCAACCGCCCGTCGGTGAGCGGTGCGGTCCGCAGGCCCCCGCGGCCGCGGAACGCGCGGTGCGCGCCCGGCCCGACCGTCGCCTCCAGCCAGCCGCACGGCCGGCACGGGCGCGCCCGGCCGAACAGCACCTCGCCGTCCCCGCTGTCGATGCCGAAGGTGTGCCCTGCGAGAGCGTCCGTGTCGACGCCGCGGAGCAGCACATTGCGCCGCGTCTCGGTCAGCCCCGCCGGCCCGACGCCGATCGAGGCAGTCGCGGCGTCGACCGCCTCTGCCGACTGGATGCTCACCGAGGAGTCGCGGTGCGCGGGCCGACCGAAGTAGCGGTCGCCGGCGATGCCGAGACTCGCGCGCAGTTCGATCGCCGACACGAATTCGCTGTGCTCCGCCGGCAGCGGTCCGTCGCCCGGTCGGCCCTGAAAGCGGTGCACGGGCGAGACGAGGAGCTCGACGATCTCGACTCGCAGCTCGATCATCCCGGCAGGCTACCCCCGCGGATCAGCGCGTCGGCCGGCGCGGTGTCCGGGTCGACCAGAGCGCCCACACGACCAGCAGCGGGTGGCAGAGCAGCCGGACGAAGCGCGGTGTCGCTGGCCAAGCCGAACGCGTCGGGCCCGTCAGCCACTGGCAGATGTTGCCGGAAAAGATCGCGGCGAAGAACGCTGCCGCTGCCCAGCCGACCACGGCGCGGCGGCGCGGCGACCAGGGCCGCGCCCAGCCCCACCACACCGGACGCGAGCACCACGAAGTCGGCGTCGAGCGGCAGCCACTCGGGCACCTGCGCGCGGAACTCGCGCCGCGCGAAGGTCAGGTGCGACGTCCCCGCGAACAGCAGACCCGCGCCCAGGGCCACCCGCGCGCCGGTTTCTCCGATGCCTACCCGAGCACCCCTCGGGGGCGCCATCCTCCGCCACCCCGCTCATCGGTGCGCCGCCGGTTGCGGCTGCTCGGCGACCGGTACCGCGGCGACCGGGTGGCTGCGCTCGAGCTCGGCGCCCTCCACGTCGACGTTGGGCAGGATGCGGTCGAGCCACTTCGGCAGCCACCACGCGGACTTGCCGAGCAGGTGCATCACGGCCGGGACCAGCAGCATCCGCACCGCGAAGGCGTCGACGAGGACGCCGAAGGCGAGGCCGAAGCCGAGCGGCCGGACCATCGTCAGGTGCGAGAAGACGAACCCGCCGAACACCGAGATCATGATGATCGCGGCGGCCGTGACGACCGCGCGGCCGTTCCGGAGGCCCGCCGTGACGGCCTCCTTGGCGGGCACCCCGTGCACGTACGCCTCGCGCATGCCGGAGACGAGGAACAGCTGGTAGTCCATCGCGAGCCCGAACAGGACGCCCATCACGATGATCGGCGCGAAGCTCAGCAGCGGGCCCGGAGCGGTGACGCCGAGCACGCCGCCCAGGAAGCCGAACTGGTAAACCGCGGTCATCCCGCCGAACGCGGCGAAGACGCTCAGCACGAAGCCGGCGGTGGCGATGAGCGGCACCAGTAGCGAGCGGAACACGAGGATCAGGATGAGGAAGGACAGGCCGACGACGACCGCGAGGTAGACGGGCAGCGCCTCGGCGAGCTTCTCGGAGACGTCGATGTTGCCGGTCGCCTGGCCGGCGACGCCGAGCTCGATGTCGCCGTCGAGCGGGGAGGCGTCGCGCAGGCTGCGCACGAGCTCCTCGGTGCTGGCGCTCGTCGGGCCCTCGGCGGGCACGATCTGGAACGCGAAGAAGTCGCGCGAGTCGCTCACGCCCGCCGGGGCGACGGCGACGACGCCGTCCTGCTCCATCAGCCGGCCGGCGAGATCAGCCTGGGTGGGCGTCACGTCCTCCTCGACGACCGGCCCCGGCAGCTCGGCGACGACGAGCAGCGAGGCGTTCTGGCCCTCGCCGAACTGGTTCTGGACCGTGTGGTAGGCGCGGTACTGGGTGGACTCGGGCGACTCGGAGGAGCCGTCCGGCAGCCCCAGGCGCATCGACAGGGCGGGCACGGCGACGGCGAGCAGCGCCACGACCGCGACGAGGACGGTGGCGATCGCGCGGCCGTTGCCCATCGGCTTCAGCGACTCCTCGGCGTGGTGCGTGTGGCCGAGGCGGGCACGGGCCCGGCGGCTGAGTACCCGCGGGCCGAGCAGCCCGAGCAGGGCGGGGGTCATGGTGATGGCGATGAGGACCGCGATCAGCACGCAGCCGGCGCCGACGATGCCCATCACGCCAAGGAACGGGATGCCGGTCACGGTGAGCGCCACCAGGGCGATGAGGACCGTGGAGCCGGCGAAGACGACGGCGCCACCGGAAGTGCCGTTCGCGAGGCCGATCGACTCCTGCACGTCCATGCCCGCGAAGACCTGGCGGCGATGCCGGTTGAGGATGAACAGCGAGTAGTCGATGCCGACCGCGAGTCCGAGCATGACGCCCAGCACCGGAGTGACGGAGGACATGTCGACCACGCCGGAGAATGCCATCGCGCCGGCCACACCGACGCCGACGCCGATCGCCGAGGAGACGAGGGGCAGCAGCGCGGGCAGCAGGGCACGCAGCATGACGAGGAGGACGACGGCGGCGAGCAGCACGCCGATGATCTCACCCGGGCCGAGCAGGCCGTCGACCGACTGGGCGATGGTGGCGGAGTAGTCGACCGTCACGCCGTCGATGTCCGCCGCGTCGAGCTCCTCGGCGACCGCCGCCTTGATCTCGCCGGACAGGGTCAGCGCGTCGTCCTCGAAGCGGATGATGCCGAGCGCGGTGCTGTCGTCGGCGGAGACGGTGCTGATCTCGGACGCGTACTCGGCGAGGCGCTGGCCGGCGTCGAGCTGCGCGGCCTGCACGGCAAGCTCGGTGCGACCGGCGTCGAGTTGTTCCTGCTGGGCAGCGAGCTGGGCGAGCCCGGCGTCGAGCTGCGCCTGCTGGGCGTCGAGCGCCGGCTTCTGGCGCTCGTAGATGCCGGCCGCCTGGGCGCCGGCGATCACCGCGTCCAGCTGCTGCTGCCCGGCCTCTAGCTGTGCGCGCCCGGCGTCGAGCTGCTGCGAACCCGCGTTGAGCTGGGCGCGGCCGGCTTCGAGCTGGGCGGCGCCGTCGGCGAGCTGCTGCTCCTGCTCCGCGCGCTGGGCGGCGGTGGCGAACGGGTCGACGACGTCCTCGACGCCGTCCTGCTCGGTCAGGTCGGCCAGGAGGGCGCTGATCTGGGACCGCTGGCCGTCGTCGAGGGCGGAGGAGCTGTCCGTGCTGAACACCACCGTGCCGGTCGCGCCGTCGGTGCCCGGGATCTCCTCGGCGAGCTGACTCGTGACCCGCTCGGTCTCGGTGTTGGGGATGCTGAAGCTCGAGGCGAGCGCGCCGCCGAAGGCGAGGAACGCCCCGCCGGTCGCGGCGAGGGCGACGACCCAGGCGATGATGACGATCCAGGCGCGGCGTGCGGAGAAGCGGCCGAGTCGGTACAGCAGTTTTGCCACGGGGCGGTCCTTCGTGTCGAGGAGAGGGGTGGCGCGTCCTCGAGCCACCCGCCAGCGTAACCGACAGGTGTCGGAAATCCGCCGATTGTGGGTCTTCTTGCAAATTTCGGTGGAGGTGGCTGACAGGATCGAGACGTGGACCCCCGGATCGCGCGGACGCGCAGCAGCCTTCAGCAGGCGCTGCTCGAACTCGCGCGAGAGCGTCCCCTCGAGGCGATCACCGTCAGCGACATCGTCGACCGGGCCGGCGTGAACCGGAGCAGCTTCTACCAGCACTACTCCGACAAGGAGGTGCTGCTGGTCGACGCGCTCGACTCGGCGACGGAGGAAGCGGCCGAGAGCCTCGAGCCGATGGCGGAGCTCCCGGAGGGACCGCCCGAGGCGCTCATCGTGTACCTCCGGCACGTCGACGCCAACGCCGACCTCTACCGGGTCGCGCTCGGTGACTCCGGTTCCGCCCCCGTCATCGCGCGCGTCCGCGACCGTATCGAGGCGGTCGTCCGCGACGCCGTGGCCGCGTCCGGCCTCGCCCAGCAGCCCGGCCTCCCGGTTGACATCCTCGCCGCCGGCATCGCGGGCTCCGCCCTCGGCGTGGTGCGCGCGTGGCTGGTGCGGGATCCGCGGCCCTCCGTGGAGACCGCTGCGGAGTGGATGTGGCGCGTCATCACCGGCCCGAAGGACGGCTGGGGCCTCCGGGCCCGCTGACGCGCGCGATCGTCGGCTCGGTGGCTTGGGGAACGCGCTGGTCGGCGCAGTAGAAACGCACTCGGCGCACCCGATACTTCTACCGCGCCGAGGTCGTTTCTACCGCGGCGAGCCCGGCAGTGCGCCGTTCCACAGTGTCTGGGGCAGCCCACGGACGCCCGGCTTCACGGTGAAGATTCGGCCGGCGTCCGGCTGCGCCGCGAGCTGCGTGGCGTCGAGGTTCTGCGCGGCGGTCGTGATCACGAGCGTGTCGAGGTCCGGCCCGGCGAACGCGGGGCAGGTGGTCTGCAGCGCGGTCGGGATCTCGATGGCCGAGACGAGCGTCCCATCGGGGGAGTAGCGGTTCACGCGACCGCCGCCGTACACCGCCACCCACAGGTGCTCCTCGGCGTCGAGGCACATGCCGTCCGGGTGTCCGCCCTCGACCTCCACGAACACGGACCGCGGCCCGACCTCGCCAGTCTCGGGATCGTAGGAGCGCATGTGGATGCGGCTGCGCTCGGTGTCGACGCTGTAGAAGCGGCGGCCGTCCGCGGTCCAGCCCAGCCCGTTGGAGAGGGTCAGGTCGTCGTCGAGGAGGGTGACCGCGCCGTCGTCCTCCACCCGGACGAGCACCTCGCTTTGCTCGCCCCGCTGCTCCAGGTCGAGCGACCCGACCACGTAGCGGCCGGCGGGATCCGGCTTGCCGTCGTTCAGGCGGCGGCCGGAGTCCTGCGGGAGGATGCGCGGACCGGGCGTCACGGAGCCGTCGGCGGCCCGCACCAGCAGTTCCTGGCCGCCCGCCACCAGCCAGTCGCCCGCCTCGGCGACGGCGACCGCGCCGGTCGTGCCGGGGAACTGCACGCGCTCCCGGATCGCGATCGTCCCGTCCTCGAGCAGATCGCCGGCGAACACCAGGCCGCGGGGGATGTCGACCCAGAGCAACTGCTGCCGCACCGGGTCCCAGAAGGGGCCCTCGCCGGTCTGGTGGGCCTCGTCGTTCGCCACTCGCGCCTGCGCCATGTCCGCATCCTCCGCATCGTCCTGCCGTCCCGGCGACGATAGTGCGGCCGGATGGGCGGCAGCGACAGCCCGGGGGCGGCCGCGGAGCGCGGAGCGTTTCCTCGGCCGGGTGGGCCGAAGATAGAGGGATGCGTCTGCTGCTCATCCGCCACGGCCAGATCCTCTCCAACGTCCGGGGCGTCCTCGACACCGCCGTGCCCGGCCCCGAACTGACCGCTATCGGCGAGGAGCAGGCCCGTGCGGTGCCCGGCGCGCTCGCCGCGGGAGGATTCGGCGCCGAGGAGATCGGGGCGATCTGGGTGTCCAGCGCTCTGCGCGCCCAGCAGACGGCGGTGCCGCTCGCGCAGGCGCTTGGCCTCGAGCCGGTGGAGCGGCACGGGATCCGCGAGGTCTCCGCAGGCGACCTCGAGATGTCGGGCACCCGGGAGGACATCTCCACCTACATCGGCGCGATCGTGAGCTGGGCGTCCGGCGACCTCGCCTGCCGCATCCCGGGCGGCGAGGACGGCGCGGAGTTCTTCGCCCGCTACGACGCTGTCGTCGACGAGGTGGTGGCGGAGGCCGAGTCCCGGGGGCTGGCGGCCGCGGCGATCGTCAGCCACGGTGCCGCCATCCGCTGCTGGGCGGCCACGCGATCCGACAACCTCTCGCTCGGTCCGACGAGTCAGCTCTGGCTGGAGAACACCGGCGTCGTGGTGCTCGAGCGCACCGCGGACGGCTGGACCTGCCTCAGCTGGATGGGCGACCCAGTGAGCGGCGTCGGCGCCGACGAGCCGGCGGGCCCGACGGGCGAGGCCCCGGCCGACGCCGGACGCCGCCTCTCCGATCGGTGAGTTGCCCAGTTCGGCCGCCTTTTCCGCCCGGAGTTGCGACAGACCCGGGCAACTCGGTGTCGGGTGTCGCCGGGTAACAGACGGTCGGCGCGGGCGCCAGGCGGATAGAACGGGAGTATGCCCCCGTCCCGCTCGTCGACGTGCCCGCCGGCGCCGCGCCGTTGACCGATCTGCGCAGCGGCCGAGCCTGGAGCGAGCAGCTCGGCGGCTTCCGGATCGGCGCGACGCCCGCCACCCCAGCAGCAGTACGCCGCCGTCACCGGGAACCGCCGACAGCTTCGCTGTGACCGGCTGCCGGTGCGCGCGGTGACCTGGCACGACGCCGTCGGGGTTCGCGAACCGGCTCTCGGCCGCGGAGGGCTGCCGCCGGCGTACCGCGTGGACGGGCCGCAGGTCGAGTGGGACCGGTCCGCCGAGGGCTGCCGACGGTGGCCGAGTGGCAGCACGCCGCGCAGGCGGCGGGCGCCGCTGCCTCCGGCGAGCTGGACGACATCGCCTGGCGCCGCGGCAACTCGGAGGGGCGGCCACCCGAGGTCGGCGGGAAGTGTCCGCACGCGTGGGGCCTGTTCGACACCATCGGCGACGTGTGGGAGTGCGGCTTCGGCTTCCTGGACCGGCAGCGCTACGGCTGCTACCGGGCGCTGCGCGGCTGCGGTTGGTCCGACCGGCCGTGGCGCCTGCGCTCGACCGTGCGCCGAGGCGGTCGCCCGGGACTGCGCATCGCCGACGTCGGCTTCCGGCTCGCGCGGTCCCCAGCGCGGCCGACGACCTTCGGCCGACCTGCCCAGTTCGGTCGCCATTCCGCGCCGAAACCCGGCGGAAGTGGGCAACTCAGACCCAGCGCGCCCCTCGGGTGCGCTCGAGCTCGTTCAGGTCGTGTGCGATCATCTGCATCCGGAGCTCGCGCGCCACCTCGTAGTCCTCGTCCACCATCGCCGTGTTGTACAGTGCACGGGCCTTGTCGCGCATCGAGTAGGCGATCTCGTCGAGCGCGGCGTCGCGGGCGCGGGCGACGATGTCGCGGATGTAGTCGTCGTCCTCGCTCAGCGCGCGCAGGCGCACGGCCAGGGCGGCGTTCACCTGCTCCCGCTTCTCCAACGGCGCCCGGTCCGCGCGGCGGTAGTCGTGCTGGTGGCGCGGCACGCCGAACCGGCGGCGCACCGACCGGCGGACGCTCTCGACGCGGCGGGCGTCCTCCACCTTCTCCTCGGCGAGGGCGAGTAGCTCGGCGCGGACAGCGCCGGCGAGTGCGCCCGCGTCGTATTCGTCGCCGTCCCGCAGCGCGCGCAGGATGAGGTCGTTCTTCGCCGCGAGGCGCACCGCCGAGGTCGCGATCAGCACGCCCTCGTCGACCTGATCGGCGAGGGCGGGATCGAGAGGCGTGCGGCGTCGCTCGTCGGCCGCCCGAGCGGCCCGCTTCCGCGCGAGTCGCGTCGCCCACTTCGGCACCGCCATGTCGCCGACGCTAGCCGACCGGCGCGGCCCGCGCGGCCGGACCGGAGGCGCTGCGCCCCAGAGAGCCGGCCCAGACACGGCGATCTTCCGCGCCTCCCGCCTGTCAACTAAGTTGACTAGCGAGCGCGATATGCGCACGAGACGGCGGGGCGCGGCCTCGCGAAAGGACATCATCATGGCGAAGGACAAGCCGCTGACCGCTAAGAGCTCGGTCGGTGACTGGCTGAAGCATCCGGTCGGCGGGCCGCTTCTGCGGGAGCTGCTCGCGCAGGGCGGGCAGAGCGAGAAGGCGCTCGCACCCGTCCGGCTGCTCTCGCTGCAGCGCCTCGTGGCGATGAGTAACGGCCAGTTCCCGCAGGAGATGGTGGACGGCCTGGTCGCCCGTGCCGCCGCCGGCGATGCGCCGAGCGCTTCCGCCGCCGACTCTTCCGCCGCCGACGCCGACGCCGACGAGGACGAGGTCGAGCTCGAGGAGTGGCAGGAAGCGGTCACGCCCGGCCGCTTCGCCGGCAAGACGGTCATCGTGACGGGTGCCGCGTCCGGCATCGGCCGCGCCACGGCATCCCGGGTCGCGCGCGAGGGCGGCCGTGTGATCGCCGTCGACATCTCCGCCGATCGGCTCGACGAGTTCGCCGGCTCGCTCCCCGACGCGGACATCGTCGCGGTCGCCGGCGACATCACCAAGGCTGAGGACATCGAGCGGATCGTGGCGGCTGCGGGCGAGCGGATCGACGCGCTGGCCAACGTGGCCGGCATCATGGACGACTTCTCGCCCATTCACGAGGTCTCCGACGCCGTCTGGGATCGCGTGTTCGCCGTCAACGTCACCGGCATGATGCGCCTCACCCGCGCCGTCGTGCCGGCGATGCTCGCGGCGCACAACGGCTCCATCGTCAACGTCGCGTCCGAGGCGGCCCTCCGCGGCTCGGCGGCGGGCGTCGCCTACACCGCGTCGAAGCACGCGGTGGTCGGGATCACGAAGAGCGCCGCCCTGATGTACGGCGCGGTCGGCATCCGGGTCAACGCGGTCGCCCCCGGCCCCGTCGCGACAGGGATCCAGGCCAGCTTCTCATCCTCCTTCGGCCAAGAGCGCCTCGGCGGCTTCATGGCGACCATCCCGCCGGTCGCAGTCCCCGAGCAGCTGGCCGCGTCGATCACCTTCCTGTTGAGCGACGACGGCACCAACGTGAGCGGCGCCATCCTCCCGTCCGACGGGGCCTGGTCGGTTCAGTGATACGCGGCGGGGTGGGGAGCTTCGAGCCCCACCCCGTCTGCTCGACGGGCTAGCCGTCGCGGCGGTCAGCGCGGGGTGATCAGGTCCTGCAGCAGGGCGCCGTAGCGCTGCACGATCGCCTCGGGGTCCGCGGCCGCGAGATCCTCGTCGCCCACCACCCACAGTGCATAGAGCAGACCGCCGACCAGCGCCGCCGCCAGCCGGGCGCGCAGCTCCGTGTCGGTACCGGTGAGCCGACGCCGTAGCGGGCCCACGAACGCCGTCTCGTGCATGTCCTTGAGTCGGGAGCCGATGCCCGACCCGTCGCTCGCCCGGACCAGCGCCAGAAAGACGCCGCGCAGGTCCTCGTGCCTGATGACGTAGCCGACGAAGTCGGGGCCGAGCGTCTCGAGCGGGCCGCTGAGCAGCGGGTCGTCGTCGAGGTCGAGCCGCATCGTCTCGAGGAACAGCAGCTCCTTCGATCCGAAGTGCCGGATCACCAGGGCCGGATCCGCCTGCGCCGCCGCCGCGATGTCGCGCACGGAAGTGCCCGCATAGCCGCGCTTGAGGAAGAGTCGTGCGGCCGCCTCGCGGATGCCGTCCCGCGTGGAGATCCCCGACCGTGCCATCGGGCCAGGGTACCGGGGCGTGCCAGAGGGCAGAGCGGGAGTGCCGAACGCGATGTCAGTGGTCCCCTTTACTCTGTTCATGCGTGCCGACGTGAAGGAGTTGACTCATGGCGGCACGCCCCGAACCCGACGACCCACTCGAGGAACTGCTCGCCGCCGAGCGAGCGCTGCGGACCCGAGCCGCCGCCCGGCTGCGGCGCATCGACGATGTGCGACGTCGGTGGGAGACCGACCGTGGCGCGAACTGGTCCCTCAGTCGGCAGAACCTGCAGGGCAGGGCCCTGCGGGCCGAGGTCGCCACCCTGCTCACCATCCCGGAGCCGACAGCCGAGGCGCTCCTCGCGCGCGCGGAGCTGCTCGTGCACGACGTGCCGACGACTCTGGCGCGGCTGGAGGAGGGCCGGCTGACCGAGCGGAACGCGATGCTGCTCGCCGAGGCCGCCGCGCCGCTCGACCCTGAGGGGCGAACGGTGCTCGAGGCCCGGGCGCTTCCCTACGCCGAGTCGCTGACCGCCACCAAGTTCGCGCGCAAGGTGGCTGTGCTCCGCGAGCTGATCCGCCCCTCCGAAGCGACGCGGCGGCACCGCGAGGCCTTCGCGCAGCGGGAGATCCGCATCGAACCCGACAGAGACGGGATGGCCTGGGTGCATGCGCACATCCGGCTCGCCTCCGCCGCAGGGATCGACGACTACGTCGACCGGATCGCTCGCCTGGATGCGCTCGACGGCGACGAGCGCAGCCACACCCAGCGGCGCGCGGACGCATTCGTCGACCTGCTGCTCGACGGCGGCGTCCTCCTCCCCTCCGGCGACGGCAAGGCTGAACTGCGCGAGCCCACCAAGCGGCCGCGCGGAATCGTCCCGACGGTGAACCTGACCGTCCCCGCGCTCACGGTCGCCGGCACGAGCGACGAGCCCGGCACCCTGGGCACCCTCGGACCCATCGATCCGGAGACCGCCCGCGAGCTGGTCGGCTGCGCCCCCGGCCTGTACCGGGTGCTCACCGACCCGGGCACGGGCGTGATGCTCCAGTACGGCCGGGAGCGGTACCGGGTGCCGAAGCAGCTCCGCCGGTACCTCCAGCTGCGGGACGGCACCTGCCGCTTCCCCGGCTGCAACCGCCAAGCGGTGCGCTGCGATGTCGATCACTGCGACTCGTGGGAGAACCTGGGGGAGACCGAGGCGGGCAACCTGGCCCACCTCTGCCGAGGCCACCACCGGCTCAAGCACGGCACCGACTGGGCGGTGAAGCAGGACCCCGGCGCCGCGGTGCTCACCTGGACCTCCCCGGAAGGCCGGAACTACGGGACGGAGCCGGCGATGGCGCCGCCGACAGCGAGCCCTCCGCCACGTCGTGGGCCGTCCCAACCCGCGGACGACGGCGAGTGGGCTGCCGGCGGCGCCGAGATTCCGCCCTTCTGAGCCGAGCGCTCATCCGTCCAAGACCCCGACGGCCGAGCCGACCGACGCGACGCGGCAGGATAGGCCCATGCCCGCACGAGCAGAGAGACGCGCACCGCGCGCGAACCGCTCGCGCTGGACCCCGCGACAGCTGCTCTGGTGGCTCTGGCCAACCATGCCCAGCTCGTGGGCCGAAGTGCCCGCGCGCCTGCGGCCTGGCGCCGTGCAGATCGCGCGACTCACCATCGCCGCCGTCGTCGCCTACGTGGTCGCCGACGCGCTCTTCCCCGGCATCGTCGACCTCACCGCGCCGCTCACCGCACTCCTCGTCGTGCAGGCGTCAACGGTCGGCACCCTGCTGATGGGAGTCGTCCGTGTCGGCGCTGTCCTCACCGGGGTGCTCGTCGCCATCGCGGTCACCAGCGCCGTCGGGCTGTCCTGGTGGAGCCTCGCCATCGTCATCTCCGCATCCCTCGTCGTCGCGATGGTGCTGCGCCTCGGCGACCAGACCCTCGAGGCGCCGATCAGCGCCATGCTGATCCTCGCCGTCGCGACCCCCGGTGGCGCCGCCGAAGTGCGGGTCGCGAACACCCTCATCGGCACCCTGGTCGGCATCGCATTCAGCGTCATCGTGCCGGTCGCGATCCCCAACGCGCGGGCGAGTGAGGCGGTGCGCCGGGTCATCCGATCGCAGGCCGGCCTGATGAACGAGATCGCCATGACGCTCGGCGACCGGCCCCCGCACCCCGACGAGCTGCGCGCCTGGACGGACTGGTCGGACGACATCGTGGGGGAGGTGCGGGCCGCGACCGCCCTCATCGACGAGGTGCGCAAGAGCCGCCGGCTCAACCCGCGTGCCCTGGCCACGGCCGCCGTGGATCCCGGGCTGCGCGGCGCCATCGAGCGGCTCGGGCGGGTGCTCGCGGCACAGCGGGCGATGGTCGTCGCGATCGGCAAGCAGGCCACCGCCGGAACCGACGCGCCCCCGACCGAGGAGGAGCGGGAGTTGCGTGCCGCCCTCGCGGTGGTGCTCGACGATCTGGCCGAGGGGCTGCGCGCCTACGGCGACCTGGTCGACGCCGAATACGGGCGCGGCCTGCGCGACCGCGCCGACGCCATGCTGAGCCGGATGCTCGAGATCGTCGGCGAAGCCCGTGCCGTGCTCACCGAGCTGCGCCTGCTCGCGGTCGATCCGCGGGAGCGCCTCGACCTGTCGATGTTGCACGGGTCGGTGCTCACCGCCCTCGAGCACATGGTCGAGCAGCTCGACCTGGAGCACAGCGAGCGCGCCGCCGACCCATGGCTGCGGCGGGTGCCCGTGCTCGGCGAGCGCCTGCCCGCCACCGCCTGGCGGCGCGGCCGGGACCGCTGACGCCGAGCCGGGGAGCGGTCAGCCGCCCCAATCGGCCGCTCGGCAGCGCCCCTTCAGTGCCGCTCGGTCAGCTCTCCAGCCACTTCGCGGCGAGGTGCTCGGCCTGCACCCGCCGGATCGTGCCGGAACGCGAGCGCAGGATGATGCTCTCCGTGCGGATGATCGGACCCTTCCGCCGGACCCCGTCGACGAGTCCGCCGTCGGTGACGCCGGTGGCAACGAAGAAGGTGTTCTCGCTGCGGACCAGTTCGTCGGATTCGTAGACGTAGTCCATCTTCAGACCGGCGTCGATGCCGCGCTGCCGCTCATCATCCGTCTTCGGCGCGAGCCGCCCCTGGATGAGCCCGCCGAGCGCCTTGATCGCGCAGGCGGTGGCCACGCCTTCCGGGCTGCCGCCGATGCCGACGCACATGTCGATGCGGGTCTCGTACCGGGCCGCGTTGATGCCGCCCGCCACGTCGCCGTCGAGCAGGAGCCGGGTGCCGGCGCCCGCCGCGCGGATCTCGTCGATCAGCTGCTGGTGGCGGGGACGGTCGAGCACGGCGATCTGCATCTCGCCGATGTCCTTGCCCTTCGCCTTGGCGAGCGCACGGATGTTCTCGCCGATCGGCTTGCGGATGTCGACGACCCCGATGCCTTCCGGCCCGGTGACCATCTTGTCCATGTAGAACACGCTCGACGCATCGAGCATCGTGCCGCGGTCCGAGACGGCGATCATTGACAGCGCGTTCTGCCGTCCAGCGGCGGTCAGGCTGGTGCCGTCGATCGGGTCGACCGCGATGTCGCACGCCGGGCCGCGGCCGCTGCCGACGCGCTCCCCGTTGTAGAGCATCGGGGCGTTGTCCTTCTCGCCCTCACCGATGACGATGACGCCGTCGAAGTCCACCGTACCGAGGAACTTGCGCATGGCGTCGACGGCGGCCTTGTCGGCGCCGTTCTTGTCGCCGCGCCCGATCCACGGCACCGCCCGGATGGCGGCCGCCTCGGTCGCCCGGACCAGCTCCATTCCGAGGTTCCGGTCGGGGTGGCTGAAGACGTCGGGGTCGCGGAACAGGTCGGCGGGTGCGGGGGCCACAGTGGCTTCCTTCGTGATGATCATTCCTTCGGTGGCGATCTTCGGTGGCGATCAGCGGTGCGGCCGACCGTGCGGTCGGCCGGCGCGATCGCCGCCATGGTCAGAGGCGGGAGACGAGGTCCCAGCGCAGGCGGGTGAGCCGGTGCCGGAGCACCTTCGGGACGGTGGCCCCGATGCGGTCGAACAGCTCGGTGGTCTGCTCGGACTCCTGCAGCCAGGCGGCGGGGTCCACATCGAACAGCTCGTTCCAGGCGCCGGCCGGCAGCTCCAGGCCGTCGAGCGCGAACTCGTCGCGGATCGGCAGGCTGCCCGCCGGGCTCTTGACAGCCGAGACGCTGCCCTCCAGCCGGCGGACGATCCAATCGAGCACCCGGCTGTTCTCGCCGAAGCCCGGCCAGAGGAACGAGCCGTCAGCGCCTTTCCGGAACCAGTTCACCTGGAAGATGCGCGGCGCGTTGTCGCCGAGCTCCTCGCCGACGTCGAGCCAGTGCTGCCAGTAGTCGCCCATGTCGTAGCCGCAGAAGGGCAGCATGGCGAACGGGTCGTGACGCAGCTTGCCGACCGGCCCTTCGGCCGCGGCGGTCTGCTCGCTGGAGAGCGTCGCGCCGAGGAAGACGCCGTGCTCCCAGTCGGTCGCCTCGGAGACGAGCGGGATGTTGCTCGCCCGGCGGCCGCCGAACAGGATCGCGTCGATGACGACGCCCTGCGGGTCGTCCCACTCGTCGGCGATCTGCGGGCACTGGTCGGCGGGCACGGTGAAGCGGCCATTCGGGTGCGCGGCGGGTGCCGGCAGACCCCGCATCCACGGGCGTCCCTGCCAGTCCGCGAGGCGCTCGGGCGCGGTGTCGGTGAGGCCCTCCCACCAGATGTCGCCGTCCACGGTGAGCGCGACGTTGGTGAAGATGGTGTTGCCCCAGATGGTGGCGACCGCGGTCGGGTTCGTGTCGACCCCGGTGCCGGGCGCGACGCCGAAGAAGCCGCGCTCGGGGTTGATCGCGCGCAGGCGGCCGTCATCGTCCGGGCGCAGCCAGGCGATGTCGTCGCCGATCGTCTCGACCTTCCAGCCGGGCAGGGTCGGCTGCAGCATCGCGAAGTTCGTCTTGCCGCAGGCCGACGGGAACGCGGCGGCCAGGTGGTGCACCCGGCCCTCCGGCGAGGTGACCTTGATGATCAGCATGTGCTCGGCCATCCAGCCCTCGTCGCGCGCGAGAACCGACGCGATGCGCAGAGCGAAGCACTTCTTGCCGAGCAGCGAATTGCCGCCATAGCCGGAGCCGTAGGACCAGATCTCCCGAGTCTCCGGGAAATGCACGATGTACTTCTCGTCGTTGCACGGCCAGGCGACATCGTCGCGACGCACGCCGGAGTCGTCGATGAGGGGGTAGCCGACGGAGTGCAGGGCGGGCACCCATTCGGTGTCCGGGCCCAGCTGCTCGACCGCCTCGGTGCCCATGCGCGTCATGATCTGCATCGAGATGACGGCGTAGGGCGAGTCGGTGATCTGAATGCCCAGCTTCGCGAGCGGGCTGCCGATCGGGCCCATTGAGAACGGGACGACGTACATGGTGCGGCCGCGCATCGAGCCGCGGAACAGCTCGGTGAGCTCCGCCTTCATCTCGTCCGGGGCTCGCCAGTTGTTGGTCACGCCGGCGTCCTCGGGACGCTCGGAGCAGATGAAGGTGCGCTCTTCGCTGCGCGCCACATCGCGCGGGTCGCTGCGGGCCAGGAAGGAGTTGGGGCGTCGCTCGGAATTGAGCCGGACGAGCGAGCCTTCCTGCACGAGCTTCTCGGTGAGGAGGTCGAACTCGTCGGAGGTGCCGGTGCACCAATGCACGTCGGCGGGCTGCAGGAGCTCGGTCATCTGCGCCACCCACTCGTTCGCGCTGGGGCTGCGGGTGGGACCAGCGACGTGCTCGGCGGAACGGGGAGCTTCGGAGAACATCACAGTCATGGGGGTCCTTCCAGGCGACTCCTTCGATTCTCCGTTGATTGGAAGCGTCTTTCCTGAATAAAGTGGTGGAAATTACGGCAAATTTATCAAAGGGGCAAGAACGTGGACCTTCTCGTTGTCGGCCGCCGGGTTCGGCACTTCCGCAAGCAGCGAGGGCTCACGCTCGAAGAGCTCGGCGGCAAGGTGGGCCTGGCCGTCAGCCAGCTGTCGCTGCTGGAGAACGGCAAGCGCGAGCCGAAGCTCTCGCAGCTGCAGTCACTCTCGGCCGAACTCGGCGTCGGCATCGCCGAGCTGCTGGAGCCGGAGGCCCCGGACGAGCGGGCCGCTCTCGAGATCGAGTTGGAGCGCGCGCAGCAGGGCGCGCTGTACGCGGCGCTGGGGTTGCCGCGGGTCCCGGTGGGCAAGTCGATGTCCCAGGAGGTGCTCGAATCCCTCGTCGGGATGCACCGCGAGCTGGTTCGGCGGGCCAACGAGGCGATCGCGACGCCCGAGGAGGCGAGGCGCGCCAACACCGAGCTGCGGGTGCGGCAGCGCCAGCTGGATCACCACTGGCCGGACCTGGAGCAGGAGGCGCTCAAGCTGCTCGCCGTCGTCGGCCACGAGCGCGGTGCGCTCACCCACCACGACGTCGCGCGGATGGCCCGCCATCTCGGCTTCGAGATCATCCACGTCAATGACCTGCCGCACTCCACCCGTTCGGTCACCGACCTCGCGAGCGGGCGCATCTACCTCCCGCCGGCCTCCATTCCGGGCGGACACGGCCTGCGCGGCCTCGCCTTGCAGGCGATGGCGCACCGCGTGCTCGGCCACCGCGAGCCGTCCAGCTACGCGGAGTTCCTCTTCCAGCGCCTGCAGATCAACTACTTCGCGGGCGCCTGCCTGATGCCGGAACCGGCCAGCGTCGTCTTCCTCACCGACCGGAAGAAGAACCGCGACCTCGCCATCGAGGACTTCCGCGACGCGTTCGGCGTGACCCATGAGGCGGCCGGGATGCGCTTCCTCAACCTTGCGACCGTGCACCTGGGCCTGCCGGTGCACTTCCTCCGGGTCGGCGACGACGGCGCCATCTACAAGGCCTACGAGAACGACGGCCTGCCCATCCCCGTCGACGTCAGCGGCTCGGTGGAGGGCCAGCTCGTGCCGCGCGGCTGGGCGGCACGTGCGGCGTTCGAGCGCACCAACCGCACCACCGAATTCCACCAGATCACCGACACCCCCGCCGGCACTTTCTGGTGCTCGACGCAGACGGGCTCCACCTCGACGACCGAGGAGTTTTCGATCAGCGTCGGTGTCCGCTTCGCCGACTCGAAGTGGTTCCGCGGCCGGGACACCAGGGTGCGCGCGGACGCGTCGAAGGTCGCCGCGGCGGGTGGGGCGCACAGCGCCGAACTGGAGAGCCGCTGGGCGGGGCTCGCCTGGCCGAGCGCCAAGGTGCACGCGCACATCCTTTCGCCGCTGCCCGCCGGCACCTTCCCGGGCGTCGACGACCAGGAGGTCTACGAATTCCTGGAGGCCCACTCCAGGCAGTGACCCGGCTTGGATGCGTGCGGGCGGGAGAATGGTGCCCCACGGATCGGACGGAGGTGCAGTGAGCGGACGTCTTCGCTTCCCCCGGCCCGGTCCCGTGCACTTCACGCTGCCGGTGCTCGCCGCTATCGACCGGGCCTTCTTCCTGCTCGGTGGCATCGCGGCCGGCTGGCTCGCCGTCCTCACGGTCCGGCAGATCTTCACCGGGGGCCCGGCCGACTGGTGGCTCATCGTCGTCCTCTGGGTGGTGCTCGCCTACCTCCTGCTGCCGCGCGCGCACACGCTGCTCACGCTCCTCTACGTGCCCGACTACTTCATCGGTCGCACCCGCACCTATGAGGGCCTGCTCGGCGACCCGGTGAATCTCGCCTTCGTCGGTAGCGAGGAGCAGATCCACCGCGCGATGACCCGCGCGGGCTGGGCGCGCGCAGACGAGCTCGGCTTCCGCAGCGGTCTCCGGATCATCACGTCGACGCTGCGCCGGCGCAGCTACAGCACCGCTCCGGTCAGCCCGCTCTACCTGTTCGGTGGCATGCAGGACTTCACCTACCAGCAGGAGGTGGAGGGGAACCCCGCCCGCCGCCACCACGTGCGGTTCTGGCGGACCCCGGACGGCTGGTACCTGCCGGGCGGTGCCATGGTCGACTGGCTGGCCGCCGGCACCTACGACCGCCGGGTGGGCCTGTCGATCTTCACCCTCCAGATCACGCACAAGATCGAGCGCGACATCGACGTGGAGCGGAATTACATCGTCGGCACCCTGCTCGCCGAGAACCCCGATGTGGGCACCGAGGTGATCCGCCACTTCGCGTCCGGCTACCACTCGCGCAACGGCGGCGGCGACGCCATCCGCACCGACGGCGACCTGCCGATCGTCGACGTGCGCGCGATCGATGCGACGCCGTCCCCGGTCGCGGCGCGGGCGTGGGTGCGGCCCACCGGCACGCTGGGCGAGCAGGCCCGCACCCTCGTCGAATCGGTGCGGGACACGTCCTCGAGCAACCGGATCAAGCGCCCGCTCACCCTCTACGTCGGCTACGCGCTGATGCTGCTCCGCGTGGTCGCGGCCGTGGGCACCTCCGCCGCGATCGTCTACGGCCTGCTGGCGCCGGGCGTCGCGGGGCTGGGCGATCAGTGGTGGGCCGTGCTGCCGCGCACGCCGGAAGGCCGGGGGCTGGCGCTGGCCGCGATCCTCGCTGCGGCGGCGGCCTACGCGGTGCTTCTCCAGCTCACCTTCGGTGGGCACGCGGGTGCCCGCTTCTTCGCGCTCGCCTTCAGCGTGGTCGGCATCATCCTCGGGTTGATGGCCGGCACCCCGGAGCCCTCCGGCCTCGAGTTCCGGTTCTGGCTGCTGAACCTCGGCCTCGACATCGCCATCCTGGTCACCCTGTCCGGCGCGGATGTGCGCGACTTCCACGTCCGCACCGGCCTGCGGCGGCGCTCGCGCGAGGAGGACCCTGGCTGAACGAGCACGGCGGGAATCGGGTGTTCCCCTTTCGATCGCGCGTGGGACGATGGGGCATGGCATCGCTCACCCGCCCTACCCGCGGCAAGATCATCGCCGGTGTGTGCGCCGGCATCGCCCACCGCTTCGGCGTCTCGGCCTTCCTGGTGCGGCTCCTTTTCGTGCTGTCGCTGCTCCTGCCCGGCCCGCAGATCCTCATCTACGTCGCGATGTGGATCCTCGTGCCCAAGTCGAACAGCTGAATCGCAACCGTTCCGCAGAAACGCAACCGTGCGCGGTTGCGTTTCTGCGGGGACGTTGCGTCCAGCGCGCCGCGACCCTCGTCCTGTGCCCGTCCGCCTGACGGCCTAGGCTGACGCCATGAGCGCCGATGCCCAGCTCGGTGTGGCGGTGGCGCAGTTCGCGCCGGGCCGCGACGCCGTCGAGAACCTCGCCCGGATCACCGGCCTGGCGCATCTCGCCGTGCGCCGCGGCGCCTCCCTCGTGGTGTTCCCCGAGTACTCGATGTACTTCTCGGACCCGATGGACGGCAGCTTCTCCCGCAATGCGCAGGGGCTTGATGGTCGGTTCGTCGCGTCCCTCACCCAGCTGGCGGGCCAGCTCGGCGCGACCATCGTGGCCGGCATGGTGGAGCAGGTCGGGCAAGGCCCGCGCTTCTCCAACACGCTCGTTGCGGTGAACGGCGGCGGCCTCGTTTCCACCTACCGCAAACTGCACCTCTACGACGCGTTCGGCCAGCGCGAGAGCGACTGGGTGGTGCCCGGCGACATCGAGGACCCGGAGGTCTTCGAGGTGAACGGCATCAAGGTCGGCATGCAGACCTGCTACGACATCCGCTTCCCGGAGGTCACCCGCCGGCTCGTCGATGCGGGAGCGGAGCTGGTGCTCGTGCCCGCCGAATGGGTGCGTGGGCCCCTCAAGGAGCATCACTGGCGCACGCTCGTCACGGCGCGCGCCATCGAGAACACCATCTACATCGCCGCCGCCGACCAGGCGCCGCCCATCGGAGTCGGCAACAGCCTCATCGTCGGCCCGATGGGCGTGCACATGGTGGAAATCGGAGAGGCGACCGATGTGGCCGTCGCCTGGGTCTCCCGGCAGCGCCTCGCCGAGGTCCGGGCGAAGAACCCGGCCCTGTCGCTGCGCCGCTTCCGGGTGCAGGCGGACCCGCCCCTGAACCGAGGTCCCAGCGACTGATCTCCTGAACCGCGAAGACGACGCGGTTCAGCGGGGGAGCGCGGCGAGCTGGGCGACTGCGCGCTCGAGCACATCGAGCCGCTTGCAGAACGCGAAGCGGACGAGCGTGCGGTACTCGTCGACGTGTTCGGCGTGGCAGAACGCGGAGATCGGCACGGCCGCCACTCCGGCGAGCTCCGGCAGGCGGCGGCAGAAGTCCGCCGCATCCGTCACACCGAGCGGGGCGGCGTCGGCCACGATGAAGTAGGCGGCCCGGGGAACCGTCACGGCGAAGCCTGCGGCGGTGAGGCCGGCCGCGAGCAGATCCCGCTTGCGCTGCAGGTCGTCGGCGATGCCGGTGAAGTACGCGTCCGGAAGGCGGAGTCCGGCGGCGATGGCGGGCTGGAATGGGCCGCCGTTCACGAAGGTCAGGAACTGCTTCACCGCGAGCACAGCCTGCAGCAACGGCTCGGGTGCGGTCAGCCAGCCGATCTTCCAGCCGGTGGTGCTGAACGTCTTCCCGCCGGAGGAGATGCTGACGGTGCGCTCGCGAGCGCCCGGAAGGGTGGCGAGCGGCACGTGGCGCGCACCGTCGTACACGAGGTGCTCGTAGACCTCGTCGGTGACGAGGATCGCGTCGTGGCGCACCGCGAGCTCCACGAGGAGGCGGCGCAGCTCGGGCGAGAGCATCGAGCCGGTCGGATTGTGCGGGTCGTTGACGATGATCAGCCGCGTCCGGTCGGTGACCGCGGCCCGCAAGGCGTCTGCGTCCGGCTGCAAGTCCGGGCGGCGCAGCGGCACGGTGCGGTGCACGCCACGCGCCAACTCGATGACGGCGCCGTACAGGTCGTAGAACGGCTCGAGAGTGACCACCTCGTCGCCCTCGTCGACCAGCGCCAGGATGGTGGCGGCGAGCGCCTCCGAGGCGCCCGCCGTGACGAGCACCTCACGGTCCGGGTCGTAAGCGAGTCCGTAGAACCGCTGCTGATGCTCGGCGACCGCCTCCCGCAGCACCGGGTGCCCGGTCGCCGGCGGGTACTGGTTCAGGCCCGAGGAAATGGCCGCCCGCGCCGCCTCGAGCACCTCGTCCGGTCCGTCGTAATCGGGGAAGCCCTGCCCGAGGTTGATCGCGCCGGTGCGGACCGCGAGCCCGCTCATCTCGGCGAAGATCGTCGGCGCCGCCGATCCGTCCGGCCCCAGCAGCAGCGCGCCATGGGCGGCACGCCGCCAAGAACCCTCCACAGTCACCCGCCCCACGCTACCGGCGGCCCGCCTGTGGACAGGATGTCGCCGGAAACGTTCGGTGCCCTAGCGTGGGCGCATGCGCGGGCAGGTGCTGCGAGTGACGGGCGTACTCGCGGCCGCCCTCATG
The DNA here is from genome assembly GCA_025463675.1 of Naasia sp. Lineage (GTDB taxonomy): Bacteria > Actinomycetota > Actinomycetes > Actinomycetales > Microbacteriaceae > Naasia. The sequence continues at coordinate 20,670 of JAODAX010000075.1, forward strand.
CTCGCCGGGTGCGCGGCGGAGCCGGTGGCGCCTGTCGCTGCCGGCACTTCCTCGTCGGCTGGTTTCTCCGATGAGGAGATGCTGGCACTCGTAACTACGGCTTATGAGCGCTACCAGCAAGTGGCGGACGCGGTGGCAATTGATGGCGGGTTTGATGCTGCCCGCTACGAAGCGGTGGCGACTGGCGACGCGCTTGCTGAAGCGCTGCGATCGGCGCAGCAGTACGTCGACGCCGCGGCGCACGCGGTCGGTGCAACAACGGTTGTATCGGTCGAGTTGCAGAGCTTCGATGAGCAGGGGCACGAAGCGACGACCTACGTGTGCATGGATGTTGACCAGGTCGATGTTGTCGACGCGAGTGGCCAGTCGATTGTCCGTGAGGACCGTCCGTCCCGGTTGCTGTTTGAGGTGCAAATGGAGCACCACGGCGGGGCCCTGAAGGTCGCCCAGCGCGAACTATGGGATGAGTCGTGCTGAGACGCGGAGTTGCGGCGCTCGCAATGATGCTCACGCTGCCGTACATCGGGTCAGCGATGGAGGTCCCTTGTAGCGACTTCGAAGCAGCACGCGGGGAGTGTCGGACTTCCGGCCGGGTCGACGGTGACCATGTCGACGTCTCTGCGGGGGTGACCGGCGAGGACAGGAATCCCGGCCCGTCCACCGGCGCTCCGTCGACGGGCGTGCGGGTGGGGGAGGTGGAGTTCGTCTACCGGGACGCCAACGACTGCGCCGGCAACGATCCGCTGGCGGCCGAGGAGGTGTGCCGGAACGACGTATCGGTCACGATCGACGGCACCGACATCCCGTGGCAGCCGATCACGATGGCGGACATCGCGGCGTTTCGCCCGGCGCCGCCCACGGTCACGGGGGAGCCCGCCGGGTGGGCGGTCGTCGGGCTGCCCGCCAACCTTCTGACGGCCGCCCGCCAGGAGGTCGTGCCGGGCGTGCTGCTCGGTGAGCCCGCAGAGGTGCGCTTCACGCCCGTCTCGTTCGCCTGGAATTACGGTGACGGCGCGACCCGGACGCTCGTGACCCCCGGCGCCCCCTGGGACGCGCTCGGCGTGCGGCAGTTCACGCCCACCCCCACCAGCCACGTCTATGCGGACCGGGGGACGGTGCAGGTCGCGCTCACCGTCACCTACCTCGCCGATTACCGCTTCCTCGGTCCCGACTGGAGCCCCGTTGTCGGCGAGCTCGATGTGAGCGCTCCGCCGGCCTCGTTGCGCATCGTCGCGGCCGCAACAATGCTGGTGGACGGGGAATGCGGGAGCGGCCCCGGTTGCTAGGCCTCTCATAGGAAAGCGCCAGCTTCTCCGCAGGGGCGTCATACAGTCGCCACAGGGTGCGCGAGCATGCTGGAGGCTGTTCGAGAGGAGCACCACCATGACCGAGACGCCGCAGAGCCCCGAGGGTCAGCCGGACCGCCGCCCCGAGAACGGCTTCGGCGGGACCGGCGCAACGGGCGACACCGAGCGCATCCCGCAGCCGGGAGCCGGCTCGCCCGAGACGGCCGTCACCGGCCCGAGCGCCCCCGCCTCGCCCGCGCCGACGGCGGCATACCCGGCGGCCACCGGAGCCTCGTTCGGACCCGCCGCTGCCGCGCCCTCCTCGACCGACACGGAATGGGCAACACCGGCCGCGGCAGCAGCAGAAGCACCGGCCGCGCCGCCGGTCGACCGCAGGCGCGGCATCACCGTCCCGGTCATCGCGGCGCTCGCCGTTGGCGCCCTGCTCGGTGGCGCAGCGGGCGGCGGAATCGCCGTGCTCGCGGGTGCAGGCGGCGGCGACAGCACTGTCACCAGCTCGAACACCGCCCCGAACATCACCGTCAACCGGGCCGAGGACGCCACCACCGTCACTGCGGTCGCGGCTCAGGCGTCGCCCGCGGTGGTGACCATCGCGGCGAGCGGCGGGGAGTCGGCTGGCACCGGCTCGGGCATCATCCTCAGCGAGGACGGCTACGTGCTCACCAATACGCACGTCGTCACCCTGGATGGCTCCGCCGCCGACCCACAAGTCAAGGTGACTCTCGCCGACGGCCGCATCTTCGATGCCGACATCGTCGGCCTCGACCCGATCGTGGACCTCGCCGTGATCAAGCTCCAGGACGCGACCGACCTGCCGACCATCGAGTTCGGCGACTCGGACGACCTCAACGTCGGCGACACCGCGATCGCGATCGGCGCCCCGCTCGGCCTCAGCGGCACCGTCACCGACGGCATCGTCAGCTCCCTCAACCGCAGCATCACCGTCGCGTCCTCCGCGGTGCCGGAGGGAACCGACGAGGCGCCGGACGACCGCGGGCAGGGCGGCCAGAGCCCGTTCGACTTCTGGAACTTCGACCTCCCCGGCCAGCAGGCGCCGTCGGGCAGCTCCAGCTCGATCTCGCTCCCGGTCATCCAGACCGACGCGGCGATCAACCCCGGCAACTCGGGCGGCGCGCTCCTGAACTCCAGCGGCGAGCTGATCGGCGTGAACGTGGCCATCGCGAGCGCCGGCGCATCCAGCGGGCAGAGTGGCAACATCGGCGTCGGCTTCGCCATCCCCTCCAACCTCGCGCAGCGCGTGTCGGCGGAGATCATCGAGACCGGCAGCGCCACACACGGCCTGCTCGGCGCGACGGTCGCGGATGCCACGGTCGCGGACGAGGACGCGGGCATCGCCGGCGCCTATGTCGACGACGTGAGCCCCGGCGGGGCCGCCGAGGCGGCGGGCCTGCGCGGCGGCGACATCGTCACCGGCTTCAACGGTGTCGCGATCACCTCGCAGACCGACCTCACGGCGCAGGTCCGCTACCTGGCGGGCGGCACGGAGGCCGAGCTGACCTACGTCCGCAACGGTCGGGAAAGCACCGCGACCGTCATTCTCGGCACGCTGCAGCTCTGATTCCGCAGCCGGCGGCCGGCCCCCGGTTTTCGGGCGCCGGCCGCGACGGCTGCGGGACAGCCGCGGGATGGGGCACGGACCTGCCGCACCGTGGCCCGCCGGGGATGACGGAGGGCCGCTGATACACTCCGAAAACGATGGCAGAGCAGCGACCGGACGACCTCTCCTGGTCTGCTCCCGCCGAAGCCGGCGAGCCTCTGGGGAAGCTTCCCGCCGTCTCGTACGTCATGCCGGTGCTCAACGAGGCCGACCACATCGAGGCCGCCGTCCGGAGCCTCATCGGCCAGGACTACGCCGGCGAATTCGACGTCATGCTCGCCCTCGGGCCGAGCACGGACGGCACCGACGAGGTCGTCGCCCGGCTCTCCCGCGAGGACCCGCGGGTGCGCAGCACGTTCAACGAGCTCGGCACCACGCCCGAGGGGCTCAACCTCGCCATCCAGGCGACCCGGCACCCCGTGGTGGTGCGCGTGGACGCGCACTCCGTGTTGCCCCCCGACTACACCCGCATCGCGGTCGAGACCATCCTGCGCACCGGCGCCGCCAACGTCGGCGGCGTCATGGACGCTCGCGGCGTGAGCCCGTTCGAGACGGCGGTGGCGCTCGCCTACGGCTCCCGGGTGGGCCTCGGCGGCACCCCGCATCACGTCGGCGGCTCGGAAGGCCCTGCCGACACCGTGTACCTCGGGGTGTTCCGCCGCGACCGACTGGAGGCGGCCGGGCTCTTCGACGAGAACATCCGCCGCGGCCAGGACTGGGAGCTCAACCGCCGCCTCCGCGCCGCCGGCGACACCGTCTGGTTCAACCCCGCTCTCCGGGTGACCTACCGGCCGCGGTCGAGCTACTCGCGTCTCGGCCGGCAGTTCCTCAGCACCGGGATGTGGCGGGGCGAGCTCGCCCGGCGCTACCCGGCGGAGAACGGCCTGCGCTATTACGTGCCGCCGGTCATGGTCGCCGGCGTCGTCATCGGCCTGCTGTTCGGCCTCGTCGGAGTCCTCGGGGTGGCGACGGGGGACGGGCCGAGATGGCCCCTGCTGGGCTTCGCGATCCCGGCCGTCTATGTGCTCTTCGTGCTCGTCGCCACGGTCGTCGTGGCGCTGCCGCGCGGCCCGCGTACCGCCTTGTGGTTTCTCCTAGTGTTGCCGTGCATCCACTTCTGCTGGGGCATCGGGTTCTTCTTCGGCGTAGCGAAGCTCACCCGCAACATCCAGGCCTACACCGGAAGGTGACCCGTAGTTGTCCTCCGCCGCGCCATCCCGCCCCGCCCCGCCGACCTCGATCGCCGAGCTGAGGCGTGTAGCCCAGCCGCCCGAGGTGCGGCTGCGCCGCAACGCCGAGCACTGGACCGCGTCTCTCTACCTGCGTGCGCTCTCGCCGTACCTGAGCTGGGTGCTCCTGCGCACGTCGATCTCGGCGAACGGCGTGACCGGGCTGATGATCCTCGTCGGCTGGTCGACCGCGGCAGCGCTGCTGATCCCGGGCATCGGCGGCGCGGCCCTCGCGGTGATTCTCGGCCAGCTGCAGATGCTCGTCGACTGCTGCGACGGGGAGGTCGCGCGCTGGCGGGGGGAGTCCTCGCCTGCCGGGGTCTTCCTCGACAAGGTCGGGCACTACACGACGGAGGCGCTGATCCCGATCGCGCTCGGCATCCGGGCGGCAGGCTACCCGTTCGAGGCGCCGGAGGACTTCCTCTGGACGACCCTCGGGCTGCTGCTCGCCCTTGTCATCGTGCTCAACAAGGCGCTCAACGACATGGTGCACGTCGCCCGGGCGAACGCCGGGCTCGCGAAGCTCGCCGACCGGCGGGAGGAGGCGGTGCCGAGCCAGCGGCTGGTGGCGCGGCTGCGCCGGGCGGTCCGGTTCGTGCCCTTCCACCGCCTGTACCACTCGGTTGAGCTGACGCTGATCGCGTTCGCGGTCGCAGCGGTCGGCGCGATCCTCGAGGCTTCCGGCCAGGACGGGGCCGCGCTGCTCGCCGACCGCTGGCTGGTCGGCCTGCTGGTGCCGCTGGCGCTGCTCGCCCTCGCCGGGCATTTCGTGGCGATCCTCGCCTCCAAGCGGGTCCGTGCATGACCGCGCCTGAGCTGCCCGCCGTCGGCGTCGTCGTCCTCACCCAGGGGAGGCGGCCGGCCGAGCTGCGCCGCGCCCTCGAGAGCGTCGCGGCGCAGCAGGACGTGACCACCGAGGTCGTCGTGGTCGGCAACGGCTGGGACCCGACCGGCCTGCGCGGCGGGCTGCCCGACGGGGTCCGCGCGCGGCGGTTGCCCCGAAACGTCGGCATCCCCGCCGGCCGCAACGCGGGCGTGCCCGAGGTGACGGGGGAGTACGTGTTCTTCCTCGACGACGACGCCGCGCTCGCCTCGCCGACGTTCCTCCGCGACGCGGTCGCCCACCTGCGGCGCGACCCGAGCATCGGCCTGCTGCAGCCCCGGGTCGTCGACCCGACGGGCACGGTCTCGCCTCGGCGGTGGATTCCGCGCATCCGGAAGGGAGACCCCCGCCGACCCAGCGCCGTCTTCTCCTGCTGGGAGGGCGCGGTGCTGATGCCGCGCGCCGTCTTCGACGCCTCCGGCGGGTGGGGCGACCCGTACTTCTACGCCCACGAGGGCATCGAGCTGGCCTGGCGGGTGTGGGACACCGGCCACCGCGCGTGGTACGCGGGCGACCTCGTCGCGCACCACCCGGTCATCGAGCAGACCCGGCACGCCGAGTACTACCGGCTGAACGCCCGGAACCGGGTGTGGCTGGCGCGGCGGAACCTCCCGCTGCCCCTCGTCCCGCTCTACGTCGGCGCGTGGACGCTCCTGCACGCAGCCCGCTTCGCCCGCGACCGCCGCGGGCTCGCCCAATGGGTGGGCGGTTGGCTGGAAGGCTGGCGACGCCCCCCCGGCGGGCGACGCCCGCTGTCCTGGCGCACGGTGGCCCGGATGACCGCAGCGGGGCGGCCGCCGATCGTCTGAGCGTCCCGGGCTAGCCTGGGGGAGTGGGACTGTTCGACGACCTCCGCCTCGCCTGGAGCACCGGCCGGCGGCTGGTGGCGAGCCGGCTCACCCAGCGACGGCTGCACAGGGTCCTGAGGCAGCGGGCTCCGCTGCCGCAGGACCGGTTCGAGATCGGCGTCTACTTCGCCGACGGCGCCGTGAACCTCTACCAGATCCGCCAGTGGTACCGCCCCCTGCAGGAGCTGAGCGCCCGCTGGCCGGTGCTCATCCTCAGCCGCTCGCCGGGCGCCGCGGAGCAGATCCTCCGCGAGACCGAACTGCCGATGGCCTACGCGCGCCGGGTCGTCGACCTCGAGCAGGTCGTCCAGGAGCAGCCGCTGAAGGTGATCCTGTACGTCAATCAGAACTCCCGGAACTTCCAGATGATGCGCTATGGCCGGCGCTGGCACGTGTTCATCAACCACGGCGAGTCCGACAAGATGTACATGACGACCAACCAGTTCAAGGCGTACGACTACAGCCTGATCGCGGGACAGGCGGCGCGCGACCGGCTCGGCCGGGTGCTCTGGGACTACGACTTCGACAAGCGCGCGCTGCCGATCGGCCGGCCGCAGGCCGACCACTTCACCGGGCAGTTGCCCTACGTTCCCGACGAGCGCACCGTGGTGCTGTACGCGCCCACCTGGGAGGGCGATCGCGCCGCCGCCGCGTACGGCTCCGTCGCCTCGCACGGCCGCGCGCTGGTCGCCGCGCTGCTCGCCACCGGCCGGCACCGCGTCGTCTACCGGCCGCACCCGCGCAGCGGCGTCGTTGACTCCGCGTACGGCGCCGCGAACCGCGAGATCGTGGCGATGATCGAGCGCGCCAACGCCGCCGACCCGACGGCCCGGCACATCCACGACACCGGCTCCGACCTCGGCTGGCAGCTCGCCGCGTCGGATGTGGCCATCGTCGACATCTCGGCCATGGTCTACGACCGGCTGGCGACCGGCAAGCCGATTCTCGTCACGCGTCCGCTCAGCGCGGACGCCGAGATCGACCCCGGGGGATACCTGGCGGACGCCGAGTGGCTGAGCGCCGACGCGGCAGGCAACATCGTCGAACGCGTCGACGCGCTCGGGCTCGACGACGCCGCGCAGGCGCGCCTCGCGGGCTGGGTGGAGCACTACTTCGGCGATGTCACTCCGGGCGCCACGACGAGGCGGTTGCACGCCGCCATCGAGCACCTGATGGCGGAATGGCAGCGCCACGCGGAGGTGCACGGCGCCGACCCGATCGACGACCGCTATGACCCGGAGGATGACCGGAACGAGTAGTCGACGCCACGCCGCGCGCTACGTGCTGCGCGGCCCCTCGTCCTCTTGCTGCTGGGTGCCAGGAGCGGCCGGCAGCTCCTGGCGCCGCCCGATGCGCAGCCCCCGGCCGCGCACGCGGTCCGCTCGATCACGCGGCTCTAGCTCCGGGCGCAGCTCGAGCGGCGGCGGCGGGAACGCCTCCCGCGCGCTCTGGATGACCCGCTTGCCGAGCAGGTGGTTGCCGGCGCCGCCGACCACCGCGCCGATGCCGAACGGGAGAAGGCGGCCCGCGATGGAGCCGCCCTGGCGCACCGCGAAGCGGCGGAGGAACGCCCTCTTCAGCCGGTCCGTCAGCTGGCCCATGAACGCCTTGGGCAGGTTGCTCGTGACCAGCTCGCCCCAGTACGCCGAGCGGGTCGGCACGCCCTGATTGAACTGACCGGCGAACTGCTTGACCAGGTCCTTGCCGGTGGAGCCCAGCATCAGGGCCATCACGAGCGACCGGGCGCGCTCCGGCTCGGTGATCGCGATGCCATGCACCTCGGTGACCGACTGGGCGAAGAGGGCACTCGCCTCCAGGAAGCCGGCCGTCTCGACACCACTCAGAGCCAACGCGGCCGCTGTGCCGATGCCGGGCACCGCGGCACTCGCTCCGCTCGCGGCGCCGCCCGTGGTGATGGCGACGAGGTAGCGCCGCTCGAGGATCCGGATGATCTGCTCGGGGCTCGCGTCGGGGTGTCGCCGGCGGACCCCCCGGATGTGCGCCAGCACCAGCGGGCGCTGCACGTCGAGGAGACGGTCGAACGCCTTCAGCAGGCGCGGCGGGATCTCGGGCTCGTCGGACATGGGGGCAGTCTACGAAGCCGGCGCTGGACGGCGGCCGGGGTGGACAGCGCCGCTATCGGGTGCCCGAGTCGCGCCCGTAGCGCTCCAGCACGTCCTCGATGGGACCGTCGAGCACGAGGCGGCCCCGGTCCAGGTACAGGCCGCGCCTGCAGAACCGGCGCAGATCCTTCTCGCTGTGCGAGACGAAGAACAGCGTCCGGCCGCCGGCGAGGAGCTCCTCGATGCGGGCGTAGCACTTCTCCCGGAACGCCCGGTCGCCCACGGCGAGCACCTCGTCGACGAGGAGCACCGGCTCCTCGAGTCGGGAGATCACCGAGAAGGCCAGACGCACCTTCATGCCGCTCGACAGGTGCTTGTACGGGGTCTCCAGGAAGTCGCCGATCTCGGCGAAGGCGATGATCTCGTCGAAGCGGTCGTCGATCTCGCGCCGCGACATGCCGTGCAGGCCGGCGGTGAGGTAGACGTTCTCGCGGACCGTCAGGTCGTCGACGAATCCGCCGGTGATCTCGATGAGGGGCGCCACCCCGGCCTTCACGTCCACGCGACCCTCGTCGGGCAGGACCACCTCCGCGACCAGCTTGAGGAGCGTCGACTTGCCCTGACCGTTGCGACCGACCACGCCGATCGCCTCGCCCGGCGCCACCCGGAATGTCACATCCCTCAACGCCCAAAACTGGTCGGGGCGCAGGCGCCGGCTGCGGGCGCCGAACAGGTCCTTGAACGTGCGCCGGCCGCGCCGGTTGCGACGGAAGCGGATGCCCGCCCCGGCGACCTCGATGACCGGGTCCTGCCCCCCTGCTCGGCCGGCCCGATCTGTGCTGCCGGTGCTGTCCACTGTGCTCGTCACTCAGATCTCCTTGAGCACGCTGCGCTCGGTGCGCCGAAAGACGAGGAGGCCGACGGCCAGCATCGCGACGCTGACGGCTGCCCCTATGCCGATGAGGTACCAGTCGAGCTCCTCGAGGAAGAAGGCGCTGCGGTAGAGGGCGAAGATGCCGGCGAGCGGGTTGAACGCCGCCCAGGCGTGCAGGCCTTCGGGGAGGTCCCGCGCCGAGTAGATGATCGGCGATGCGTAGAACAGGAACCGCAGCACCAGCTTCGCGGCCCGCTCCAGGTCGCGGAAGAACACCACGAGCGGGGCGATCAGCAGGCCGACGCCGGCGGTCAGCATGGCCTGCAGCAGGATCGCGAGCGGTAGCAGCGCGATGCCCCAGGTGAGCTGCGCGCCGCCGAAGATCGCGAACGCGGCGATGACCGGCAGGCTGAACAGGAACTCGAGCCCCTTGGACAGGACGAGCCGGTTCACCCAGATCGTCCGCGGGATCTTCGTCGACCGGACGAGCTTCGCCTCTTTGAGGAACGCGCGCGTCGAGTCCCCGACCGCGCCGTTGAACCACATCCAGGGCAGCAGGCCGGCGAGCAGGAAGACGATGTACGGCTCCTCGCCCACGCTGCGCTCGAACACCTGGGTGAAGACGAACCAGTAGATGGCCGCCATCACCAGCGGGTCGAGGATCGACCACAGGTAGCCGAGCGCCGACGTCGAGTAGCGGACCCGCAGGTCCCGCGCCGTGAGCAGCCAGAGCACCTGGCGGTAGCGGCGGCCCCCTGTCGCCCGCGCGGCGAGCGGAGCGATCGGAGCTGCCGTGGTCACGGTCCGACTCTACCGATCGTGCCCCGACCGAGCGGGGGACGGGCGGCCGGGTGTCCGGGGACGGGGAGGGTCAGACGTAGAGGTTCGCGCGCTCGAGGTCTTCGGCGAAGTCGACCTCGACGGCGTACAGGTCGGAGATGTCGAGCGGCTCGACGAGCATCCGGTCCTGCTCGATCGCGAGCTCGATGCCGCGCTCGAAGTAGTCCTGCGCGCCGACGCGGGCCAGCTGGCGGATGAGCGCCGCCTTGTCGCGGGCGGAAACGTAGTTGATGCCGACGGCCTCGCCGAGCCCGCCCTTGACGGTCTTGGAGAGCTCCTTGATGTAGCCCTCCGCGGTGGTCGTGTACTTGACCTCCTCGTCGGCAACCGACGAGGTGTTGACGGTGACGAACGACTGCTCGCGGGCGATCAGCGGCAGACAGCGCTGGAGCACCTCGGGGGAGAACACGACGTCGCCGTTCATCCAGAGGACACCGCCCTGGCTCGAGGCCTGGAGGGCGCGGAGCAGGCTCTTCGACGTGTTGGTCTGGTCGTACTGCTCGTTGTACACGTAGGTGGCCGCCGGGAAGGCCTCCATGATGTGCTCGAGCTTGTAACCGACCACCGTGGTGATGTCGGCGTTCGGGCCGAATGCGGAGTGGATGTTGTCCATCTGCTGACCCATGATCGTGCGGCCGTCACTCAGCGGGGTGAGAGGCTTGGGCAGCGACCGGCCGAGGCGCGAGCCCATGCCGGCGGCGAGGATGACGATCTGGGTATGCACGGTTATCTCCGGACGTTCACGTGACGAAAGCAAGTGGTCACCCCGTCGTAACCCACCCAGTCTACCGGGGTACAGTCCTTGCGCGGTAAGGTGCGCGCCGCTAGCGGGCGCAAATCGTTACCCGTCGGAACGCGTTCGCCGCGTAAGGTCGGCAGTTCTGCGAGCGCCCGACGCCCCGCCGCAGGAAAGGCCGAGAGGCTGTTCGCTAGGTTGGAAGAGATGACTGACGTGCCCGACGAGGCTGCTTTCCCGCCCGACGCGCGGTCCGTCCAGGATCCCGCCGGTACCGCTCCGCCCGCCGCCCAGCCGGACGGAGCCGGATCGGCGACGCCGGGCGACAGCGAGTCGAGCGCACCCCGCGTAGCGGGCGCCGCGCGTTCGCGGCCCACCGGGGACGGCGCCCCGCGCTCCACCGCCGGGCGCACGAACAAGCCGACCGCCGGATCGCGCGGCTCCGCGGCCCGTCCCGCGACCGGTGCGTCGGCGGCGAAGCCCGCAGGTGCGAAGGCGCCCGGTGCGCAGGCCGCAGGGGCGAAGACGACCGCCGGGAAGAGCGCCGGCGCAAAGACCACCGGCGCCAAGTCGACCGGGGCGAAGGCGCCGGCCGGCAGA
>JAODAX010000081.1 GCA_025463675.1 Naasia sp.
GGCCCGCACAGCGTCCGCCGCCCCGCGCCCGGCCGGCCGCAGGGAGCCGTCGGGCGCCTCCAGGATCAGGCGGGCTGCGGTGAGGGTCGGCAGCGCCGATCCGGCGCCGAGAAGGTCGACGAGCCCGCGCTCCAGCCGGCCCGCGAGCACGACCAGCTCCGCGACCCGGCGCGCATCCGTCGGGACGTCGCGAAGCGCGGTGCGGAACGCGGACGGCGATGCCCCGGCCGCCCCGTCCGGCAGCTCGACCACACTCACCGCCCCGTCCGCGACGAGGAGGTCCACCGCGGCCGGCAGGCGGGCGCCCGTCGGCGCGGTGAGGAGCAGCCGCACGCCCGTGTCGGTGAGACCGAGGAGCAGCCCGGCGGACGCGGGGTCGAGTTCGTGCACGTCGGCGACCGCGAGGACTCCGGTGCCGTGCAGCAGGGAGCGCACCCGTCCGGCGACCAGCACCGTCGGCGGCGCGAATCCGGAGCCGGACCCGTCGAGGAGAGGCAGGAACGCGCCGAGCGGGACGGCCACGGACGGGACGGCGAGCGTCACCGCATCCGGAGAATCGGCGAGGAGGCGCTCCAGCGCGGCGGCCAGGTCGGTGGCGGACGCCCCGGTCAGCAGCACGCCGCCGCTGTGCAGCTCCTCGGCGCCGGGCGCATTCTCGGGTATCGCGATCCCGGCTCCGTCCGTTCGCACGGGCTCATTCTCCCGGGTGCCTGCGGCCGCCCGCCAATCCGACGCGAGAATGGGGGGATGTCCGCGACCCCCGCAGCGCTCCCGTGCCCATGCGGCAGCGGAGCGCCCTTCGATGCCTGCTGCGGCCCGCTCCTCGCCGGGGCGCCGGCGCCGACCGCCGAGGCGCTGATGCGGTCGAGGTTCACGGCCTTCTCGACCGGAGACGCGGCGCACCTGCTCCGCACCTGGGATCCGTCGACCCGTCCCGCTCGGCTGGACCTGGCCCCCGATGTCGTCTGGCGGCGGCTGCAGATCGTCGACACCGCCCGTGGGGGAGTCGACGACCAGAGTGGGGTGGTGGAATTCCGGGCTGCCCACCGCGGGCCGGACGGCCACGGCGTGCTGCGGGAGCGCAGTCGCTTCCGCCGGCTGCGCGGGGACTGGGTGTACGTCCACGGCGAGGTTGCGAACTGAAGGGCGCCTCAGTTTCGCCTTGCCTGGCAAGACGCTTGTCAAGGCCTGCCAGAAACCTGGACCGCCTGTCGTGGGCGGGTGTTGACTGACCGCCACTCCCCGCACATCCCTGCACCGCGGTACCGTCCGCGCGCTCCGAGAGGACCGAGTCATGGCCGTGTCAGCGCCCGATCGATCGTCGAGCTCCACCGAGCTGAAGCGGGTGATCGGCCCCAAGCTCCTGCTGCTGTTCGTGATCGGCGACATCCTCGGCGCGGGGATCTACGCCCTCACCGGTCAGGTCGCGGCGGAGGTCGGCGGCGCCGCGTGGGTGCCGTTCATCATCGCGTTTGCGGTCGCGCTGCTCACGGCATGCTCGTATCTGGAACTCGTCACGAAGTTCCCCCAGGCGGCCGGCGCGGCGCTGTACGCGCACAAGGCGTTCGGCATCCACTTCGTCACCTTCCTGGTGGCGTTCACCGTGATGTGCTCCGGCATCACCTCCGCCTCCGCTGCGTCGGGGGCGTTCGCGAGCAACCTGTCGCTGGGCTTCGACCTCGGGGACGGCGCCGCGCTGAAGCTCGGCATCGCGCTCGGCTTCATTCTGCTCATCGCCGCGGTCAACATGCGGGGGGTCACCGAGAGCGTCGGCCTGAACGTCGTGCTGACGCTGATCGAGCTGTCCGGTCTGCTGCTCGTCATCTTCATCGGACTGTTCGGCATCTTCGGCGGCCTGGCCGACTTCTCCCGCGTGATCGTGTTCGAGTCGCCGGAGGACAAGGGTGTGCTGCTCGCGATCAGCACGGCCACCTCGCTGGCGTTCTTCGCGATGGTGGGCTTCGAGGACTCGGTCAACATGGCGGAGGAGACGAAAGACCCGAGCCGGATCTTCCCGAAGGTGATGCTCACCGGTCTCGGCATCACGGCCGTCATCTACGTGCTCGTGTCGATCATCGCGGTGGCGCTGGTGCCGGTCGGCGAGCTTGCCGGCAACGACACCCCGCTCGTCACGGTCGTCGAGACCGCGGCCCCCGGCTTCCCGATCTCCGCGCTGCTGCCGTTCATCTCGCTCTTCGCGGTGGCCAACACGGCACTGATCAACATGATGATGGCGAGCCGGCTCCTCTACGGCATGAGCAAGCAGGGGGTGCTGCCGCCGTTCCTGTCCCGCGTGCTGCCGGGGCGCCGCACGCCGTGGGCCGCCATCGTGTTCACCACGGTGATCGCGCTGGGCCTCATCTCCTACATCTCCATCGACCCGCAGGGGCCGATCGCGCTACTCCTCGGCGGCACCACCTCGCTGCTCCTGCTGGCAGTGTTCGCGGTGGTCAACGTGTCGGTGCTGGTGCTCCGGAAGACGCCCGTCGACCACAAGCACTTCCGCACTCCGAGGGCGCTGCCGGTGATCGGCGCCATCGCCTGCCTGTACCTGGTGCTGCCGTGGACGTCCGGCCGCCCGGCGTCGCAGTACGGCATCGCCATGATCCTGCTCGTCATCGGCCTGGTGCTGTGGCTGGTGACCTACCTGCACCGCCGTTCGCGCGGCTACGGCCAGGCGGTGCTCGACACCCGGGCCATCCAGCAGATCACGTAGTCGAGCCGACTTGCCACCTGCGGTCCCCCAACCACGGGATGGCGACGAAGGGTGGCGATTCGCCGTGATCGGTGCATGTGGGCACCCCTTCTGGGGGGTGAAGGCGTGCATGTTGGTTCCACCAGCGACGTTCCTTGCTGAATAGGCTTCCGGTCAGATTCTCGATCTAGGGGACGAAGTTGTCAGAGGAAAGCGCCTGGAACACGGCTCGGCTGATTCCGACGAGCGGGATCAACGGTGTCGAGGAGCAGGAGCGGCGTGCGACGTCCGCCCTTCTCGCCGTCATGTCGTCGGTCCGCGAGTTCGGCCGGACCCTGACCGGCCCGCTCGGCGCACCTGCAGCGCACCTGGAAACCTTCATCGAGGTTCCATTCCTCCTCGGTGAGAAAAAGGTGTTTCCCGACGGCCTGATCAGGGCACGGCGCGGGTCGAAGACATGGATCGCGCTCGTCGAGGTCAAGACCGGCGCCAACGCGTTAGCTGCTGAGCAGCTGGAGAACTATCTGGACGTGGCCCGCGAGCACGAGTTCGACGCGCTGATCACTATCTCCAATGAGATCGCCCCAGCCACGGGCGTCCACCCAACCGCCGTTGACCGGCGAAAACTCCGGAAGGTGGCTCTTCATCACTGGTCGTGGTCTGAGGTCGTCACCCAGGCCGTCATGCAGAAGGAGTACCGGGGGGTAGCTGACCCCGATCAGGCGTGGATTCTGGGTGAATTGATCAGATACCTGGAGCACCCGCGGTCCGGAGCGCTTTCCTTCGACGACATGGGAGCCAACTGGGTCGCGGTGCGCGAAGCGGTGACTGCGGGAACCCTACGAGCGAACGACAAGGCAGCTAGCGACGTTGCGTCGCGGTTCGACGCTCTCATCCGCTTCGCCTGTCTTCAGCTGGGCAGGCGTCTCGGCGCGGAGGTGACCCCGGTGCTCAGCCGCCAAGAGATGAACGACCCGAACCTTCGCAACTCTCGATTGGTGTCGTCGCTCGTCGGCGAGGGATGCCTCCGGGCAGTGATCCGAATCCCGAATGCGGTTTCGCCCCTGACCGTCGAGGCCGATCTTCGCGCGTCACGCATCACCTGTTCCCTCGATATCGACGCGCCTAGGGAAGGGCGTCCGACGACCCGAGTGAACTGGCTCATCCGGCAGTTGAAGGACGCGCCGGAGTCGGTTCGGGTAGAGGCCTTCGCCGCCAGGATGAGGACGGGCGCAGCGGAGCTGCTCAAGACGGTGCGGGAGGACCCGGCGAAACTCGTTGCCGACCCGACGAAGGAAATTCGAGCGTTCCGCGTGGCCCAGAGCCACCCGCTCGGAAGCAAGCGCGGGGTCGGGCGCGGCGCCTTCATCGACTCAATGCTGGCGGCCATTGACGGGACGTACGGAGACCTCGGGCAGCGCCTCAAGGCCTGGTCCGCCGCACCCCCGCGGCTTCGCTCGCCGGAGGAGGTCGAGGTGGATACGGACCTTCCCATCGACGTCCCGTCCGCGGCCCTCTCCTCTCAGGACGAGGATCTGGCGCCGCATGCGCACTGATCGGTACGAGTAGCGGGCCGATTCGACGCTTGCCTGCACCGGAACCGGCCGGTCCGTACCAGCTGCAGGCGGCGATCGCCGCGGTGCACTCCGACGCTCGCTCCGCCGAGGAGAGCGACGGGGCAGGTCCTGGTGCTCTACGACCGGCTGCTCGCCATCGCGCCGTCACCCGTGGTCGCGCTTCACCGGGCCGTCGGCGTTGCCGAGCTGGTGGGGGAGGGGCCCGCTCTGGACCTCGTGGACGCGATCGCCCTCCCCGCCTACGCGACCCTGCACGCCGTCCGCACGGACCTGCTCAGCCGACTGGGGCGGAACGCAGAGGCGGCAGCGGAATACGAGGCCGCGCCTGCGCTCACCGACAATGACGTCGAGCGCCGGTTCCTGGGATCACGGGTGCTCGCCTGCGCGGGGAGCGCTGACCGGGCACCGCAGACAGCACGAGAGCCGCCCGCATCAGCGGACGGCTCTCGAGAAGTGCGGGAGGAGGACTCAGCTCTTGTCAGACAGGCGGGCCGACTCGTCGTGCCAGCTGCGCGCCACGGTGGAGAGCTTCTCCTGATACTTCTTGCCGTGGTGGGCGCAGAACAGCAGCTCGCCGCTGCCCAGTTCCACTCGGATGTATGCCTGCGCTCCGCAGCTGTCGCAGCGGTCGAGCGCGGACAGTTCGTAGGTGGGAGCGTCAAGGGCGTCTGTGGCGGTGTTCGACATGTGCTGCTCCTCTTGGTCCGGTGCGTCACTGAGTTCAACAATGAAAGCACGGGGTTGTTCCGGTTCTTGCCCACGATCACACCGTTTCGCTGTGCGCGTAGCCGATCGTTACATGATCACGGAGGGTTCGGCACATCCCCGTCCGGGGGTTGCGTTCCGGGCGGATGCACCGGCCCCATGCCGGAACTATGCGGGCGCGCCGCCCGGGAACAGGATGGGGTCGGCGGTGGCACGTAGCCTGGCCGCGTGGCTCAGGACTATTCCGCTCGACACCTCTCCGTTCTCGAGGGCCTCGAAGCCGTGCGCAAGCGCCCCGGCATGTACATCGGCTCGACCGATTCGCGCGGCCTCATGCACTGCCTCTGGGAGATCATCGACAACTCCGTCGATGAGGCCCTCGGCGGGCACGGCGACTCGATCGACGTCGTGCTGCACGCGGACGGCAGCGTTGAGGTGCGCGACACCGCCCGCGGCATCCCCGTCGACATCGAGCCGAAGACCGGCCTGAGCGGCGTCGAGGTCGTCTTCACCAAGCTGCACGCCGGCGGCAAGTTCGGCAGCGGCTCGTACGCCGCGTCCGGCGGCCTGCACGGCGTCGGCGCCTCCGTCGTGAACGCCCTCTCCGAGCGGCTCGATGTCGAGGTCGACCGCGGCGGCAAGACGTACGCCATGTCCTTCCATCGCGGCGAGCCCGGCACCTTCGCGGATACGGGGGAGCCGTCGCCGGACTCCCCGTTCTCCCCGTTCGTCTCCGGCAGCGAGCTGCGCGTCATCAAGAAGGCGCCGAAGGGCGTGACCGGCACCCGGGTCCGGTACTGGGCGGATCGGCAGATCTTCGGCCGCGACGCCACCTTCTCGCTCGAGGACCTTGTCGGCCGCGCCCGGCAGACCGCCTTCCTCGTGCCCGGCCTCGGCATCTCGATCCTCGACCGGCGCGGGGGCGAGGAGGCCGTGGAGGCCTTCCGCTTCGACGGCGGCATCGCCGAGTACGCCGACTTCCTCGCGCCCGACGCGTCGGTGACCGACACCTGGCGCCTGACCGGCACGGGCACGTTCACCGAGACGGTGCCCGTGCTGCAGGAGAACGGCCACATGGTGCCCACCGAGGTGGAGCGCGAGTGCGTCGTCGACCTGGCGTTGCGCTGGGGCATCGGCTACGACACCACCTTCCGCAGCTACGTCAACATCATCGCGACGCCGAAGGGCGGCTCGCACCAGCTGGGCTTCGAGCAGGGCCTGCTGAAGGTGGTCCGCAGCCAGGTGGAGGCCAACGCCCGCCGGCTGAAGGTCGGCACCGACAAGATCGAGAAGGACGACGTGCTGGCCGGGCTCACCGCCGTGCTCACGGTCCGCCTTCCGGAGCCGCAGTTCGAGGGCCAGACGAAGGAGGTGCTCGGCACACCCGCCGTCCGCGCCATCGTCGCGAATGTGGTTCACAAGACCCTCACCGAAAAGCTCACCTCGACCAAGCGTGAGGACAAGACTCAGGCGGCGACGCTGCTCGAGAAGGTCGTCTCCGAGATGAAGGCGCGCATCTCCGCGCGCACCCACAAGGAGACGCAGCGCCGCAAGAACGCGCTCGAGTCGTCGTCACTGCCCGCGAAGCTCGTCGACTGCCGCTCCAGCGACATCGGCAACACCGAGCTGTTCATCGTCGAGGGTGACTCGGCGCTCGGCACGGCGAAGCTGGCCCGGGATAGCGAGTACCAGGCGCTCCTGCCGATCCGCGGCAAGATCCTCAACGTCCAGAAGGCGTCGATCGCCGACATGCTGAGCAACAGCGAGTGCGCGTCGATCCTCCAGGTCATCGGCGCCGGTTCCGGCCGCACCTTCGACCTCGACCTCGCCCGCTACGGCAAGATCATCCTGATGAGCGACGCCGACGTCGACGGCGCCCACATCCGCACCCTGCTGCTCACCCTCTTCTTCCGCTACATGCGCCCGCTGATCGAGGAGGGTCGCGTGTTCGCGGCCGTGCCGCCGCTGCACCGCGTCGTGGTGAAGCACCCCGGCACCAAGCCAAACGAGACGATTTACACCTACTCGGAGGGCGAATTGCAGGGGCTGCTCGCGCAGCTGAAGCGGGAGAAGAAGAACTACGTCGACCCCATTCAGCGCTACAAGGGCCTCGGCGAGATGGACGCCGACCAACTGGCGCTGACCACGATGGACAAGCGTTACCGCATGCTGCGCCGGGTCCGGGTGTCCGACGCCGCGGCCGCCGAGGCGGTGTTCGAGCTCCTGATGGGCAACGACGTCGCCCCGCGCAAGGAGTTCATCATCGACAGTTCCAACGACCTGGACCGCGACAAGATCGACGCCTGAGTCAACCCCTCGGCCTTCCCTCCCGCTGCCCGGCGCCTCGCGCCAGAGTGGGGGGGGACGGAAGGAAACCCGATGGAGCCGAAACTCACCGCACTGTGCCTCGTCTGCACGCTGAAGCCCTCGCCTGCCGAGTCGAGCGCCGACCTGCTGGGCGGCCAGCTCCTGCAGGCTCTCGCCGCAGAGGGCGTGGCGGGCGACACGGTCCGGGTCGTCGACCATGACGTGAAGCCGGGGGTCGAGGCCGACATGGGGGACGGCGACGAGTGGCCGGCGATCCGGCAGAAGGTGCTCGCCGCCGACATCCTGGTGATCGCTACCCCCACCTGGATGGGGCACATGACGAGCGTCGCCCAGCGCGTGCTGGAGCGCCTCGACGCCGAGCTCAGCGAACTCGACGAGGCCGGCCGCCCCTCCATGTTCGACAAGGTGGCGGTCGCCGCGATCGTCGGCAACGAGGACGGCGCCCACCAGATCACGGCGGAGCTGTTCCAGGCGCTCAACGACGTCGGTTTCAGCGTCCCCACCCAGGGCGTCACCTACTGGAACGGCGAGGCGATGGGCAGCGTCGACTACAAGGACCTGCCGGAGACGCCGGAGAAGGTGGCCACCACCACGAAGTCGGTGGCTCGCTTCGCCGCGCACCTGGCCGGCCTCCTGAAGGCGACCCCGTACCCTGCGCCTGCCGCGTGACCAGCGCGGTAGAAACGACCTCGGCGCGGTAGTCGTTCCTACGGCGCCGAGGTCGTTTCTGGTGCGCCGACGTCGAGCGGACAGGTCGGCGAAGGGCTAGGAGCCGAGCGCGCCGCCGATGCTCCCGATGACCCCGTCGACCGGGGTGCCGGAGCCGTCGCGCCGGCCGCCCGGGTCGGGCAGCGTGCGGACGCTGCCATCCGGTCCCACGGCGTGCGCGGGGTCCGCGCCCACCCAGGCTGCCGCGAGGGAGTGCTCGCCCTTCAGGAACGAGTGGGAGCGGACGCCTCCGGTCGCGCGACCCTTCGCCGGGAAGTCGACGAACAGCGACACCTTCGCGCGCCCGGGATCCGTCCCCTCGAGCGTGCCGCTGCCGGTGGAGACCGTCGCGACGACCGCGTGCTCCGGTTTCGCCACCGCGCCGAAGAAGATCGCTTTCGCGCCGTCGCCCAGGTTGATGCCCGCCATGCCGCCGGCGGCGACACCCTGCGGCCGGACGGCGGAGGCGGGGAAGTGCAGCAGCTGGGCGTCAGAGGCGACGAACACGAGCTCCTCGTCCTCGCCCGGCTGCGCGGCCCCGACCACCTGGTCACCCGGCTTCAGCGCGATCACCTCGAAGTCCGGTCGGCTCGGGTAGCCGCCCGGCGTGACGCGCTTCACGATGCCGTCCCGGGTGCCGAGCGCAATGGGCCGGTCGGCGGTGAGCGACACGAGTGCGAGCACGCGCTCGGCCTTGCCGAGGCCAAGGTAGTCGCCGATCTTCGCGCCGGCCCCGAGCTGCACCGAGTTGGCCGGGACGACCGGCAGGTCGACGGGCGTGAACCGCACGATCCGGCCGGCGCTCGTCAGAGCGCCGAGCTCGCCGCGGCTGGAGCCGAGGATGGTGGAGAGGATGGCGTCGTGCTTGCTGCGCCGGGCGGCCTTCAGCGGCTCGACGGCCCCGTCGGGGGAGTCGACCCGCACCGCGCGGCCGGTGCTGGACAGCACGACCGTGCACGGCACGTCCCGGATCTCGAGGGACGCCGCCGCCTTCCGGCCGGCAGCCGACGTGTTCGCCGCGGCACCCAGCTCGGTGAGCAGCGTGCGGCGCGGGGTGCCGAACTGCTCGGACGCCGCCTCCAGCTCGTCGCTCACGACGCCGCGGATGAGCGCCTCCGAGCCGAGCAGCTGCTCGAGGAAGGCGATCTCATCGCGGAGGGCGTCACGCTCCGCCTCCAGCTCGATCCGCGAGAAGCGGGTGAGCCGGCGCAGGCGCAACTCGAGGATGTACTCGGCCTGCACGTCGGACAGGTCGAACACCTCGATGAGGCGCGCGCGGGCCTGCTCGCCGTCGTCGCTCGAGCGGATGACCTGGATGACCTCGTCGATGTCGAGGATCGCGATGAGGAGGCCCTCGACGAGGTGCAGACGTTCGCGCCGACGGGCGAGCCGGTAGCCGGTGCGCCGGGTGACCACTTCGATGCGGTGGCCGATGTAGACGCGCAGCAGCTCCAGCAGGCCGAGGGTCTTGGGCCCGCCGTCGACGAGGGCGACGTTGTTGATGCCGATCGACTCCTCGAGCGGCGTGAGCCGGTAGAGCTGCTCGAGCACCGCCTCCGGGCTGAAGCCGGTCTTGATGCCGATCACGAGCCGCAGGCCGTTCTTGCGATCGGTGAGGTCGTTGACGTCGGAGATCCCCTGGATCTTCTTCGCGTTGACGCCGTCCTTGATCTTCTCGATCACCCGCTCCGGGCCGACCAGGTAGGGCAGCTCGGTGACGACGAGGCCCGCCTTGCGCGCGGTGATGCTCTCGATCGAGACGCGGGCGCGGGTCTTGAAGCTGCCGCGGCCGGTGGCGTACGCGTCGCGGATGCCGGCGAGGCTGGTGATCGTGCCGCCGCCGGGCAGATCGGGGCCGGGGATGAACTCCATGATCTCGTCGAGGGTCGCCTCCGGGTGGGCGATCAGGTGCCGGGCGCCCGCGACCACCTCGATGAGGTTGTGCGGCACCATGTTCGTCGCCATGCCGACCGCGATGCCGGCGGCGCCGTTGACGAGCAGGTTCGGGAACGCGGCCGGCAGCACGTCCGGCTGGGTGAGCTGGTTGTCGTAGTTGGGAACGAAGTCGACGACGTCCTCGTCGAGGTTCTCCACCATCGCCATCGCGGCGGGCGCGAGCCGCGCCTCGGTGTACCGGGAGGCGGCCGGCCCGTCGTCGAGGGAGCCGAAGTTGCCGTGCCCGTCGATGAGCGGCAGGCGCATCGTGAACGGCTGGGCAAGGCGCACGAGAGCGTCGTAGATGGCCGAGTCGCCGTGCGGGTGCAGCTTGCCCATCACCTCGCCGACGACGCGCGCGCTCTTCACATGGCCGCGGTCGGGGCGCAGGCCCATGTCGCTCATCATGTAGAGGATGCGGCGCTGCACCGGCTTGAGGCCGTCGCGGGCGTCGGGCAGCGCGCGGGAGTAGATGACCGAGTAGGCGTACTCGAGGAACGAGCCCTGCATCTCGGAGGAGACGTCGACGTCCTCGATGCGCTCGGCGCCGCCGCCGGGGCTCAGTTCGGTGCTCGTCATATCGTGCCGATCCTGTCGGTTCTCGAGCCGCGCACGTGGGCGGCGGGGGAGCCATCGGGTCGGCTCGCGGACGGTCAGGACGGGAACGGCGCTGTGCCAGACTGACCCGGGTGTCCCTCATGGTACCGACCGCCTTAGCGGTGGGGCCGCATCTGCGCGCGGTTCTTCCCAGCTGTGTCGCGGCCCTCGCGGGGGAGGACAACGCGCTCCGGCTCCCCCGCCTGCGCTCCGCGATCGTCCTCGTCGTGGACGGGCTCGGCGCCGCTTCGCTCAAGGCCCGCGCCGGCCATGCTCGCACCCTCGCCGGCGCCCTGAACAAGACCACAACGATCACCACGGGGGTGCCGACGACGACCGCCGCGGCCCTCAGCACGCTGATGACCGCCGCCCTGCCCGGCGACCACGGCGTCGTCGCCTACGCGGCGCTCGACCCGGTGGCCGACCGGGTGGTGAATCAGCTGTCCGGCTGGGGGGGCACCGTGGATCCGCTCGTCTGGCAGCGGCGACGCACCGTGTTCGAGGACGCCGCGGGGCGGGTGCGCAGCGTCGCGGTCGGCCCGAAGAAGTACCGCACGTCTGGCCTCACCGCGGCGATCCTGCGCGGCGCCGAGTACGTCGCCGCCGACAGCATCGCGGAGCGGTTCGACGCGGCCGTGACGGCAGCGGCGGAGGAGGGCACCCTCGTCTACCTCTACGTGCCGGAGGCCGACCAGGCGGCGCACGGAAGCGGCTGGCAGTCCGACCGCTGGACGGAGGCGCTCGAGGAGATCGACGGTGCTGTCGCGGGCGCGGTGCGGCGGCTGCCGCGCGGCACCGGGCTGCTCGTCACCGCAGACCACGGCATCCTCGACGTGCCGGACGGCCGGCACATCCTGTTCGACGAGCGCGCCGACCTCGTCGACGGGGTCCGCCACGTCGGCGGCGAGCCGCGCATGGTGCACCTCTACTTCGAGCCCGACCTCGCCGAGGCGGAGCGGGCGGCTCTCGTCGAGCGCTGGCGCGACGCGGAGAGTGCACGCGCCTGGGTGCGCACCCGGCAGGAGGCGACCGACGAGGGCTGGTTCGGTCCGGTCGCGCCCGAGGTGGCGCCCCGGATCGGCGACCTGCTGATCGCGGCGCGCGGCCTCGTCGCCTACTACGACACCCGCATCGCGGGCGCGGGCGCCCGGTCCATGGTGGGTCAGCACGGATCCTGGACCCCGGAGGAGACCCGGGTGCCGCTGCTGCGCTACGGTGCTGCCGCCGGCTGACCGCAGCCCGCTCCCGGCCGGGTAGTCGAACGCGGTACGTCCACCACTCTGCGCGGTGCGAAACACCGAGCGCGGTAGGTGCACGCACCGCGCCCGGTGCCTCGCACCGCGCTCGGGAAGCGGCGGGCACGGCTGGCTCGCTACGCCGGGTCGTCCTCCGGGCGCGCGCCGAAGACGATCTCGTCCCAGCTCGGCATGGAAGTGCGGCCTCGGCGGCCGCCCTTGACCGGGACCGGCCCGGTCGGCGTCGGGCGCGGTCCGCGCTGGACCTCGGCGGTCGGAGTCGATGCCGGGTGGTCGACCCTGGTGCGCTCGAGAGTGCGGATCGGACTCGTCGCGGGACGGAGGGGCTCCTCATCGAAGGTGGCCCCCTCGCGCTCGCCCCTGCGGCGGCGCAGAGCCTCGAGCAGGTCGGCGGTGCCCCCGGATTCGCGGACCGAGTGGTCCTCCTGGCGGATCACGCCGATGGACCCGGTCTTCGGCTGGGCAATGCGGATGCGGCCGGTGGACGGCGCCGGCTCGCGGTAGCCGGCGTCCGGCTGGCCGCTCTCGCGGTGCGACGGCTCGCGGTGCGCCGCCTCGCGCAGGGTGGGCGCGACGGTCGTCGGCAGCTCGGGCTCGGGCAGCTCCGGCGCGTCCTCCGGGATGGCGAAGGCGGAGGAGTCGAAGCGGGTGCTGTCCTGCCGGGGCTGCTCGCTCGGCACGGCGCGCAGGCGCGGCTGGAGGGTTGCGCCGATGTCGCCCTGCTGGCTCAGCGCGACGGCCTCGTTGTTGAGCGGTGCGAGCTGCTGCTTCTTCGGGTCGAACGACCAGCGGGCGTCGTGCTCGATGCCGTCGGCGGTGAAAGTGACCTTGAGCACCCAGCCGCCTTCGGGATCCTTCCAGCTCGACCAGCGCGGGTGCGCGGCGGCCAGCTGACCGAGCCGCTCCTCCATCGCGGAACCGAACGTGGCCGGGGCGGCGAGCTCGCTCGCGTGCGGGTTCAGCACCGGCACCGCCATCGCAGTGTCCACCATGTACTCCCGCTCGGCGAGGATCGGCCCCTCGAAGCGCTGCACGTACTCGATGGGCGCGCCGGTGTATTTGGCCACCTGATCGGCGGACATGCCGCCGCGGATGTAGGTCTGGATCTCCCGCGGGTTCGACTTGCGGCCGACGCCCGGCGCTGGCGCGGCAGTGCGCAGGCGCGCCCGGATCTCCTCGTCGAGCAGGATGCGGAACTCGGTCCCGTCCTCGCTCGTGGCCAGGATGGCGCCGTCCTCGACTCCGACGGCCCTCAGCTGCTGCATGTCGGTCGTCCCCCAATCATCGGGAACAGGATGCCACCGCGGGGGCTGCGCACCGGGGAATATGCGGGGCGCGCCGGAAGTTCCAGCACAGTCTGCCGCACCCCGGTGCCCCGGTTTGCAATCGGCAGGCCGATCAATCAGACTGTCGCCGCCCATTCCGGTGGCAACAAGCAGAAGTGGATGAAATGGCGACCGATTACGACGCCCCGCGCAAGACCGACGACGACTCCGAGTCGATCGAAGCTCTGAAGGAGCGGGTGCCGGACAAGCTCTCCGGCGTCGTCGACGTCGAGGACGCCGACAACCCGGGTAGTTTCGACCTTCCCGGCGCCGACCTGTCCGACCTCGACCTCGACGTCGTGGTGCTTCCGCCCCAGGCGGACGAGTTCACCTGCGTGTCCTGCTTCCTGGTGAAGCACCGCTCGCAGATCGACCACGAGACGAAGCTCGGCCCGGTATGCCAGGAGTGCAATGCCTGAATCGCGCATGCGATTCACCATTGCGCATCGAGGGCTCCGCATGCGTGTGCTGCGTCTCGAAACCGGCAACACACGCTGAAGACTCGCAACTTGCGAAAGCACCGGGGGCCTATGGTCCCCGGTGCTTTCGCTTTCCGAACGTTGTACCCCGGTCAGCTGCCCGTCAACCGCGCGTCGCCGCCCGTTGCGACTCGAGCGCCGCGACGAGCTCCTCGGGGCGCCGGCTGGACACGAGCCAGTAGGGCGACGGGTCCTCGGGGTCGGTCACTTCGATCCGGACGACCGGCTGCACCCAGCCGCGGATGACGAGCCACGCCCGGGCGTCGAGCTCGACCCCGCGGGCCCGCGTGGCGTCCGTGCCGCGCAGTGCCTCGGCGGTTCCGACGTGACCGAGGGGGAGGCGCGCCGAGCCCGCGCGCAGTTCGCCGCGGTCGACCTCGATCACCGGTGCGGTGAGGACGAGGGCGCCGATGCTGCCGCCGTACAGGACGATGGCCGCCACGATCCCGACCCCGATGTTGATGGGGGCGAACACGAGCAGGCACGCCGGGACGAGGAACGCCGCCGCCGCGTAGATCCAGCCGGACGGAATGAGGCGCTCACGGTAGGTCACACCTCATTCCACCAGACTCCATCGGATAGCCTCGCTTCCGTGCTTCCCAGCGTTCCGGTGCTGATGACGGGCGACCGCATCCCCGCCTATGCACACCCCGGTGATGCCGGCGCCGACCTCGTTTCGATCGAGGATGTGCTGCTCCCGGCCGGCGGTCGCGCCACCGTCGGCACGGGACTCGCGATCGCTCTGCCCGACGGCTACGTCGCGTTCGTCGTTCCCCGCAGCGGGCTCGCCGCGAAGCACGGCATCACGATCGTCAACAGTCCCGGTACCGTCGACGCCGGCTACCGAGGCGAGCTCCGAGTGACACTGCTCAACACCGACACGTCGGCGGAGTATGTGGTGCGGGCGGGCGACCGCATCGCGCAGCTCGTCGTACTCCCCATCGTCCGCGCGCAGTTCGTGCCCGTCGCCTCGCTGCCCGGGTCCGCCCGCGGCGAGGGCGGGTTCGGCTCCACCGGGTACGCCGCCCCTCAGGAAGGACCATCGTCGTGAGCGATTCCGCCCCCGATAGCCCCCAGCCGAAGTCGGCGCCCGCGGACCGCGAGGTCGCGGGCCCGCTCGACGTGCGCGAAGCCAACGCAGTCCGGCCATACGTGGACCTCGGGGGTGTGAAGATCGTCCCCCGCGAGGGGCTGCACCTGCGCCTCGAGGTGGAGGAGGGCACCAAGCGCGTCGTCGCGGTCGGCCTCGACTACGCCGGGTCCACCCTCCAGGTCCAGCCGTTCGCGGCCCCCCGCACCAGTGGGCTCTGGCACGAGATCCGTGCGCAGATCGCTGACCAGATCCGCCGCCAGGGCGGAACCACGCGTGAGGCGGAGGGCCCGTTCGGCCCCGAGCTGGTCGCCGACATCCCCGTCGTCGCCGGCGCCGGACAGTCGCAGTCCTCCCGCATCGCCCGCTTCATCGGGGTGGACGGCCCGCGGTGGTTCCTCCGCGGCGTGATCGCGGGGGAGGGGGCGGTGAACCCAGCCGCCGCCGCCGCGGTCGAGGACCTCTTCCGCAGTGTCGTGGTGGTGCGCGGCGGCACTCCGATGCCTCCGCGCGACCTCATCCCGCTGCACGTCCCCGTCAGCCAGGCCGGTCCGTCGGTCGGCACCCCGCTGCCGGGAGCTTGATGTCGGAGCGGGGCCAGGAGCAGGACGCGCGCCGGCCGGAGACGGAGCAGGTCGGCGCGGCGATGGCCGCGGCCGCGCGCCGGGCGGGCTTCGGCGCGCTCGCCGACGGCGAGGCGGTCACGGGCCGTACGGTGCTCGACACGGTCGGTGGGGTCCGCGGCATCCTGGAGGCGCTGGTGCCCGGCGTCGTGTTCGTCGCCCTGTTCGCCACGACGGATTCGCTGCCGATCGCCCTCGGCGTCTCCGTCGGGATGAGCGTGCTGTTCGTCGTGCTGCGCGCGGTGCAGCGCAGTCCCGTCTCGCCCGCGATCGGCGGCCTGGTCGCCACCGTCGCCTCTGCGGCGCTGGCGATGTTTACCGGCCGCGCCGAGGACAACTTCCTCCTCGGCATCATCACCAACGCCGCCTACGGTGGCGGGCTCCTGATCTCGGTGCTGGTCGGCTGGCCGCTGCTCGGTCTCGCGATCGGTTTCCTGTTCGGGGAGGGCACCGCCTGGCGGAAGGATCGCCGCAAGTTCCGTGCGATGCAGGGCCTCACCCTGATGTGGGTCGTCCTGTTCGTGCTGCGTCTGGTTGTGCAGGTGCCGCTCTACGCGTCCGGGGAGATCGAGCTGCTCGGCACGTTCAAGCTGATCATGGGCTTGCCGCTCTTCGCGCCGCTCCTCGTGGTCTCCTGGCTGGTGGTCCGAGCGGCGTTCCCGGAGAAGCCGGGCGTCGCCCGCTGACGGTGATAGATTTATCTCGACGTCAAGATAGTTTCGGGACGGTCGAGCGGTAAGGCTTCCCTTGGTGGTGGGCGGCCGCGACCGGGGGAAGAATGATTCCGGAGCACGACCGGGGCGGTGCCCCCGATGAGGAGGAGACGACATGTCCACGGTGAACAGCTTCGGGTCGAAGGACACCCTCGCGGTCGGCGGCACCGACTACGAGATCTTCCGTCTCGACAAGGTGGAGGGCTACCAGACCCTGCCCTACAGCCTCAAGGTGCTGCTCGAGAACCTGCTGCGGACCGAGGACGGCGCGAACATCACCGCCGACCATATCCGTGCCATCGCGGCCTGGGACCCGGCGGCGGAGCCGGACACGGAGATCCAGTTCACGCCCGCGCGCGTCGTGATGCAGGACTTCACCGGCGTGCCCTGCATCGTCGATCTCGCCACCATGCGGGAGGCGGTCGGTGCCCTCGGCGGAGACCCGACCAAGATCAACCCGCTCGCCCCCGCCGAGCTGGTCATCGACCACTCGGTGATCGCCGACCTGTTCGGCCGGCCCGACGCCTTCGAGCGGAACGTCGAGATCGAATACGAGCGCAACGGCGAGCGCTACCAGTTCCTGCGCTGGGGCCAGACGGCGTTCGACGACTTCAAGGTCGTCCCGCCGGGCACCGGAATCGTGCACCAGGTCAACATCGAGTATCTCGCCCGGGTCGTCTACACGCGCACCGTGAACGGCGCACTGCAGGCCTACCCCGACACCCTCGTCGGCACCGACTCGCACACCACCATGGTCAACGGCCTCGGCGTGCTCGGCTGGGGCGTCGGCGGCATCGAGGCTGAGGCCGCGATGCTCGGCCAGCCGGTGTCGATGCTCATCCCCAAGGTCGTCGGCTTCAGGCTGACCGGGTCGATCCCGGCCGGCGTCACCGCCACCGACGTGGTGCTGACCATCACCCAGATGCTGCGCAAGCACGGGGTGGTCGGCAAGTTCGTCGAGTTCTACGGGGCCGGCGTCGCCGAGGTGCCGCTCGCGAACCGCGCGACCATCGGCAACATGAGCCCCGAGTTCGGCTCCACCGCCGCCATCTTCCCGATCGACGACGTGACCCTCGACTACCTGCGCTTCACCGGCCGGGACGCGGAGCAGGTCGCCCTCGTGGAGGCGTACGCCAAGGAGCAGTCGCTCTGGCACGACCCGTCGGTCGAGCCGCGCTTCAGCGAGTACCTCGAACTCGACCTCGCCACCGTCGTCCCGTCGATCGCCGGCCCGAAGCGCCCTCAGGACCGCATCGAACTGGCGCTCGCCAAGGAGCAGTTCGAGCGCGATCTGGTGGACTACGCCGCGCCCGGCCACACCGTCGTCGACGCGGCCGTCGAGGGCACCTTCCCGGCGTCCGACCCGATCGGGCTCACCCCCCAGGACGAGGACCGGGCGCAGAAGGCGGCGCCGGCCGTCAGCCACCACCACCAGTTCGCCGCTGCGCACTCGAGCGCGACCCCGACCTCGATCTCCAAGCCGACGAAGGTCGCCGGCGAGCAGGGCGAGTTCACCATCGACCACGGCGCCGTCGCGATCGCGGCGATCACCTCGTGCACCAACACGAGCAACCCGTCCGTCATGCTCGCCGCCGGCCTGCTCGCGAAGAAGGCCAGCGAGAAGGGCCTCAAGGCCAAGCCGTGGGTGAAGACCACGCTCGCTCCCGGCTCGAAGGTGGTCACCGACTACTACGACAAGGCCGGCCTCACCGGCCCGCTCGAGGACCTTGGCTTCTACCTGGTGGGCTACGGCTGCACTACCTGCATCGGCAACAGCGGCCCGCTCGACGAGGAGATCTCCGAGGCGGTCCAGCAGAACGACCTGGCGGTCACCGCGGTGCTCTCTGGCAACCGCAACTTCGAGGGCCGGATCAACCCGGACGTCAAGATGAACTACCTGGCGAGCCCGCCGCTCGTCGTGGCGTACGCCCTCGCCGGATCGATGAACTTCGACTTCGACACCGACTCGCTCGGCGACGACCGCGAAGGCAACCCGGTGTACCTGAAGGACATCTGGCCGGACGCGGCCGAGGTGCAAGCGACGATCGACTCCTCGATCGACACCGGCATGTTCGATAAGCAGTACTCGGCGGTGTTCGAGGGCGACGAGCGCTGGCGCAGCCTGCCGACGCCCGCCGGCGCGACCTTCGAATGGGACGAGCAGTCGACCTACGTGCGGAAGCCTCCGTACTTCGACGGCATGACCCTCGAAACGACCCCGGTCACCGACATCTCGGGCGCCCGGGTGCTCGCGAAGCTGGGCGATTCGGTCACCACCGACCACATCAGCCCCGCGGGAAGCATCAAGGCGGACAGCCCGGCAGGCACGTACCTGCTCGAGCACGGAGTGGACCGGAAGGACTTCAACTCCTACGGCTCCCGCCGCGGCAACCACGAGGTGATGATCCGCGGCACGTTCGCGAACATCCGGCTGAAGAACCAGCTTCTCGATGGAGTCGAGGGTGGCTACACGGTCGACTTCACGCAGGAGGGCGCCCCGCAGTCGTTCATCTACGACGCGGCGCAGAACTATGCGGAGCAGGGCACCCCGCTCGTCATCCTCGGCGGCAAGGAGTACGGCTCCGGGTCGTCCCGCGACTGGGCCGCGAAGGGCACGAGCCTCCTCGGTGTCCGCGCGGTGATCACGGAGAGCTTCGAGCGCATCCACCGGTCGAACCTGATCGGCATGGGCGTCCTCCCGCTGCAGTTCCCGGCGGGTGAGAGCTGGGCGAGCCTCGGCCTCGACGGCACGGAGATCATCACGATCACCGGCATCGAGGCGCTGAACTCCGGCCCCACGCCCCGCACCGTTCGCGTCGTCGCAGAGCCCAGCCCGCAGTCACCGGCCGGTAAGGAGACGGTCGAGTTCGACGCGGTCGTCCGGATCGACACCCCGGGCGAAGCGGACTACTACCGCAACGGCGGCATCCTGCAGTACGTCCTGCGGTCGCTCGTCGCTTGACGCAGGCAGTCTGGGGGTCGGCCGTGCGCCGCCTCCCAGTTCCGCGTGCCTAGACTCGACTGATGCCGATCCTCGAGACGATCCGCGGTCCCCGTGACCTCGATGCGCTGAGCCGCGAGGAGCTCGCCACTCTGGCCGACGAGATCCGCGCCTTCCTGGTGGCGAACGTGTCCCGCACCGGCGGGCATCTCGGCCCGAACCTCGGCGTGGTCGAGCTGACGATCGCCATGCACCGGGTCTTCGACTCGCCGCACGACGCGATGGTCTTCGACACCGGGCATCAGTCGTATGTGCACAAGCTGCTGACCGGCCGGCAGGACTTCTCGCGGCTGCGCCAGAAGGGTGGCCTGGCGGGCTATCCGCAGCGCAGCGAGTCCGAGCACGACATCGTCGAGAGCTCGCACGCCTCCAGCTCACTGTCCTGGGCGGACGGCATCTCGCGCTCCTTCGCGGTGACCGGCCAGACCGACCGGCATGTGGTCGCGGTCGTGGGTGACGGCGCCCTCACGGGTGGCATGACCTGGGAGGCGCTGAACAACATCAGCGACGACAACAACCGGCGCCTCGTGATCGTCGTCAACGACAACGGGCGCTCCTACGCGCCCACTATCGGCGGCCTGGCGCGGTTCCTCAACGAGGTGCGCACCCGCCGCAGCTACCGCGACCTCTACGTCACCAGCAAGCGGCTCTTCGACCACTTGGGGCGACCCGGCCGTGCGTTCTACCGGGGCGTGCGCGGTGCGCTGCACGGCTTCCTCACCCGTGTCGCCGGCAATCAGGGGCTGTTCCCCAACCTCGACATCAAGTACATCGGCCCGATCCACGGGCACGACCTCGGCGCGCTCGAGGAGGCGCTGCGCCAGGCGAAGAACTACGAGCTGCCGGTCATCGTGCACGCCATCACGCAGAAGGGGAGGGGCTACGAGCCCGCCCTGCAGGACGTGGCCGACCAGTTCCACGCCGTCGGGCAGATCGACCCGGAGACCGGTGAGCCGGTCGACGCCGCGAGCGCGCCCTCCTGGACGAGCGTGTTCGCCGACGAGATCCTGAAGCTCGCCGAGCGGAACGACAAGATCGTCGGCATCACCGCCGCCATGCTGCGCCCCACCGGGCTCCACAAGTTCGCCGAGCGGTTCCCGAGCCGGGTCCTCGACGTCGGCATCGCAGAGCAGCACGCCGCCACCTCCGCCGCCGGGCTCGCGTTCGGTGGGCTCCACCCTGTGGTCGCCGTCTACGCCACGTTCCTGAACCGGGCCTTCGACCAGGTGCTGATGGATGTCGCACTCCATCGTGCCGGCGCCACCTTCGTGCTCGACCGGGCCGGCGTCACCGGACCCGACGGACCGAGCCACCACGGCATGTGGGATCTCGCCATCCTGCAGGTGGTCCCGGGCATCCGCATCGCGGCGCCCCGCGACGCCACCCGCCTGCGCGAGGAGCTCGGCGAGGCGGTGGCCGTCTCGGACGCCCCGACCGTCGTCCGGTTCTCCAAGGGCAACGTCGGCACGGAGCTCGACGCGCTCCGCCGCACCGAGGACGGCGTGGACGTGCTCCGCGAATCCGCGCGCCGCGACGTACTGGTCGTCGCGGTCGGCGCGATGGCGCCGCTCGCCCTCGACGTCGCGGAGCGGCTCGAGGCGCAGGGGATCGGCGCGACCGTGATCGACCCGCGCTGGGTCGTGCCGGTGGCGAAGAGCGTGCTCGAGTTCGCGAGGGATGCCCGCATCGTCGTCTCGATCGAGGACGGCGTGCGCGTCGGGGGCGTCGGCACCCGCATCCGCCAGGACCTCAGGGCCGCCGGGATCGACACCGCGGTGGACGAGCTGGGCCTCCCCGCGGAGTTCCTCGACCACGGCAGCCGTGACCAGATCCTCGACCGGGTCGGGCTGACCGCGCAGCAGATCGCCCGCGACCTGGTCTCGCAGGTGCTCGGCACCAGGGTGCCCGTCGCGCGCCCGCTGCCGGCCGAGCTGGCCGAGCACGACGCCAACTAGGAACATCGCTCCCTGAGCCTGTCGAAGGGACCTTGCGGAGTATCGGGCTCTTTGACAGGCTCAGGGACCGGGGTGTTCCTGCACTCCCCGGATGGGCGGGGTGTGGAACGTGGTGCCGAAGACGCGCTCTGAGGCGCCCACCCGGTCGAGGTACGGCGTCGCGCCGCCCATGTGGAAGGGCCAGCCGGCGCCGAGGATGAGGCAGAGGTCGATGTCCTCCGGTGCGCCGACGACGCCCTCCTCGAGCATGCGATGGATCTCGTCGGCAAGGCCGTCCTCCACCCGGCGGAGGATCTGCTCCGCCGTTTGCGGCGTGGTGCCGCCGGCGACGATCTCGACGGCCTTCTTGTCGAAGCCCTTGATCCTGCCCTTCGCGTCGCGGTCGAAGATACGGCCGTGCTCGGCCAGCCGGTGCAGGTTCGGGCTCTCGAAGAACCGGTCCGGGAACGCGGCGTGGTGGGTGTCCAGCACGTGCGCGCCCACCTTGAGGCCCACGAGCTCCAGCAGCTCGAACGGTGTCATGGGCTGCCCGAGCGGTGCGAGCGCGCGGTTCATCACCTCGAACGGGGTGCCGGTGTCGACCGCGTGCATCGCCTCGCCGAGGAGCTTGGCGAGAATGCGGTTCACCACGAAGCCGGGCGCGTCCTTGGTGATGACGGCGTTCTTCTTGAGGTTCTTCGCAGTGACCATCGCGGTGCTGAGCGTCTCGTCGTCGGTCGACGGGGTGCGCACCACCTCGATCAGCGGCATCACGGCGACCGGGTTGAAGAAGTGGAACCCGACGACCCGCTCCGGGTGCTGCAGCTTCGCGCCGATCTGCTCGACGGAGAGGGACGAGGTGTTGGTGGCGAGGATCGTCTCGGGGGACACGATCCGCTCGATCTCGGCGAAGACGTCCTGCTTGACGCCGAGCTCCTCGAACACCGCCTCGATGACCCAGTCGCAATCGGCGAAGTCGGCTTTGTCCGTGGTGCCCGTGACGAGCGCCCGGAGGCGGTTCGCCTCGTCGGTGGAGATGCGACCCTTGCCGAGGAGGGCGTCGATCTCACCGTGGATGGTGGCGACCCCCTTGTCCACGCGTGCCTGGTCGAGGTCGGTGATCACCACCGGCACCTGCAGGCGGCGCACGAAGAGGAGGGCGAATTGGGTGGCCATCAGCCCGGCGCCGAGCACCCCGACCTTGGTGACCGGGCGTGCGAGCTTCGGGTCGGGTGCGCCGGCCGGCTTCTTCGCGCGCTTCTGCACGAGGTTGAACGCGTAGATGCTGGCCCGGAACTGGTCGCCGGCGACGAGGTCCGCGAGGGCCTCGTCCTCGGCGGCGAAGCCGGTGCGCTTGTCGGTGCTCTTGGCGGCCTTCAGCAGGTCGAGCGCGACGTAGGGGGAGCGCGGCACCGTGCCGATCTTGCTCTCGAGGGTCTTCCGGGCGATGTTGATGGCGACGTCCCACTTGACGGCGCGCTCGAGCTTTCCAGGCGAGCCGGGTCGCTTGACCTTGGTGGTGCCCGCGATGACGCCGTCCGCGAAGCGGAGAGAGTCCTCGAGGAAGTTCGCCGGGTCGAAGATCGCGTCGGCGATGCCGAGGTCGAACGCCTCCTGTCCCTTCAGCATCCGGTTCTGCTTGAGCGGGTTCTCGATGACGACCTTGAGCGCGTTCTCGATGCCGATCAGGTT
>JAODAX010000091.1 GCA_025463675.1 Naasia sp.
CCCCCGTGCCGCACCCGTCGCCCGCGGCGGCTGCGGGAGCGCCCGCGCGCGCGACCGTGACCGCCCTGCCGCGCCGCGCCGCCATCCGCGCCACCCCGGTGAGCGACATGAACGAGATCCTCACCGTGCACCCGCGCCAGTACAAGGACGCGCAGACCATCGCGGAGAGCTTCCGCGAGGGCGTGCCGGTGATCATCAACCTGTCGCAGATGTCGGAGGCCGACGCCCGACGCCTCATCGACTTCGCGAGCGGCCTCTCGCAGGGCCTCTACGGCAAAATCGAGCGCGTCACCAACAAGGTGTTCCTGCTCTCCCCGGCGCACGTCGCGGTCTCCGGCGAGACGACCTCCGCCGACGAGACCGACCCCGCCTTCGCCGGCTGACCGCAGCTCCCCGCTCGCCCGCGCGCGACCTCGCCGTGTCGGCAGCCCCGGCTCCGGAATGGGAGGATGGACGGGTGACCGCCGCATTCAGTCCCCTGGCGATCGTGGGACTCGTCCTCTACCTGGTGCTGCTGCTGTACTTCTTCATCATGTGGGGTCGGTTCGTGCTCGACCTCGTGCAGTCCTTCTCCCGCTCCTGGCGCCCACGCGGCGCCGTGATGGTGCTTGCGGAGGTCGCCTACACGGTTACCGACCCGCCGATCCGCTTCTTCCGGCGCATCCTGCCGCCCCTGCGGATCGGGCCCGTCGCGCTCGACTTCGGCTGGAGCATCACCATGCTGCTCGTCATCATCGCGATGTACGTCGCATCCAGCCTGTCGCGGCTCGGCTGACCGCTTCTCGAACTATTCTCGAACCGAAACGTGTCCCCCCTTCGGGGAGGTCCGAGATGATCCGCGCTAGCGTGGGACACGATCCCGAACCGACCAAGAGAGCTCAGCAGATAGGTGGCGATATGGCCCTCACTCCCGAAGATGTAGTCAACAAGCGGTTCCAGCCGACGAAGTTCCGGGAGGGCTACGACCAGGACGAGGTCGATGACTTCCTCGACGAGGTCGTGGTCGAACTCCGCCGCCTCGGCCAGGAGAATGAGGACCTGCGGCAGCGCCTGATCGCGAGCGAGTCCCGGATCGCTGAGCTGCAGCGCAGCGGCGGCGGCGCCTCAGGAGCCGCGGCGTCCGCACCGGCCCCCGCTGCCGCGCCCGAGCCGGCCCCGCAGCCCCAGCTGTCCTACCCCTCGGCCTCGACGGTCGACGCCAGCGCGATCGACCCGTCGAACACGAACAACCTCCTGCAGCT
The DNA here is from genome assembly GCA_025463675.1 of Naasia sp. GTDB lineage: Bacteria > Actinomycetota > Actinomycetes > Actinomycetales > Microbacteriaceae > Naasia. The sequence goes on from JAODAX010000091.1 coordinate 1,242, forward strand.
CGCCCGGCGCCTGCACGAGGAGCACGTGCGCGAGGGCATCGAGAAGCGCGACGCGCTCATCGCCGAGGGCCACGCCACGGCAGCCCGTGTCGTCGCCGAGGCGGAGGCCAAGCAGCGCTCCCAGATCTCCTCGCTCGATCAGGAGCGCGCGCTCCTCGAGCACCGGATCGATGAGCTCCGCACCTTCGAGCGCGAGTACCGCCAGAAGCTGAAGGGCTACATCGAGGGCCAGCTCCGCGAGCTGGACTCCTCGAACATCGTCGCGACCGGCAACTACGGCAACCTCAATGTGAGCCAGCCGCAGGCGTTCCAGGCCTTTGGCGGCGCCTGATCCCACTCCCGGAGGCCCCGTCAGCGAATCCGCCGACGGGGCCTCCGTCGTGCCCGCCCCCTCCGCGCGGCGGGGCGGCTCGAAGGTCCTGCTCCTGCTCGTCCTCGTCGCGGCCGCGGTCTACGCGGCCGACCAGCTCTCCAAGGTCTGGGTCGTGGCGAACCTCGAGGAATACGAGGCGGTGCCGGTGCTCGGCGACGTGCTCCAGTTCGTGTTCGTGCGGAACCCCGGCGCCGCGTTCTCGCTCGCGAGCGCGTACACCTGGGTGTTCACGATCATCGCCGCGTCGGTCCTCGTGTTCCTCCTCTGGTTCGCCCGGCGCATCCGCTCCGCCGGCTGGGCCGTGCTGTTCGGCATGCTGCTCGGTGGCACCCTGGGCAACCTCACCGACCGCCTCCTCCGCGAGCCGGGCTTCGGCGTCGGGCACGTCATCGACTTCCTGAGCCTCTGGATGTTCCCGGCCATCTTCAACATCGCCGACGTGGCGATCGTGTCCAGCATGGGGCTGTTCGTCATCCTCACCCTCCGCGGCATCGGGCTCGACGGCTCCCGCACCCCGGCCGCGCCCCGCCGATCCCGGCGAGCGGACCCGGACGGCGCGCCGGACAGCGCACCCAACACCACGACGGACCCCTCCTGACCATGGCCCAGACCCGCGAACTGCCGGTTCCCGACGGCCTCGACGGCGAGCGCGCCGACGCCGCCCTCGCGAAGCTTCTCGGCTTCTCCCGCACCACCGCCGCCGAGGTGGCGGAGGCCGGCGGCGTGCGCCTCGACGGCCGCGTGCTCGGCAAGTCCGATCGCCTCCGCGCCGGCGCCTGGCTCGAGGTCGAATGGGAGGAGCGGGCGCCCCTCACGATCGAGCCGATCGAGGTGCCGGGGCTGGCCATCGTGCACGACGACGATGACCTCGTCGTGGTCGACAAGCCCGTGGGTGTCGCCGCCCATCCGTCGCCGGGCTGGACGGGCCCCACCGTGCTCGGCGCCCTCGCCGCTGCCGGCTTCCGCATCAGCACCTCGGGTGCCGCCGAGCGCGCCGGCATCGTGCACCGCCTGGACGCGGGAACCAGCGGGCTGATGGTCGTCGCGAAGAGCGAGTCGGCATACACCGCCCTCAAGCGGGCCTTCAAGGAGCGCGAGGTCGGCAAGATCTATCACGCGGTCGTGCAGGGCCACCCCGACCCGCTCGCCGGCACCATCGACGCCCCGATCGGGCGGCATCCGCGGTCGGACTGGAAGTTCGCGGTGACCGCCGACGGCAAGCCGAGCGTCACCCACTACGAGACGCTCGAGGCGTTCCCGTCCGCCTCTCTCCTCGAGGTGACCCTCGAGACGGGCCGCACCCACCAGATCCGGGTGCACATGGCGGCGCAGCGGCACCCGTGCGTCGGCGACGCGATGTACGGCGCCGACCCGGTGCTGTCCGCCCGGCTGGGGCTCAGCCGGCAGTGGCTGCACGCGATGCGGCTCGGCTTCCGGCACCCCGGGACGGGCGAGCACGTGCAGTTCGAAAGCACCTACCCGGCCGACCTGCAGGCCGCGCTCGACATCCTCGACCGCGCCTGAGCACGGCTCCGCAGCGCCCCGCACGGGCCCGGCCGCGGTCTGTCCCGGGCGTGTCGCGCGGAGCGACGCGCGTGCCCGGAGCGTCGCTCGCCGGGCCGTCCGGGGTCGCGCTTAGACTCGTCTCCCACCCGGTTCCCCGCCGTCCACACCCGCCCGGACGGCCCTCGCGGAAAACAGAAAGCGAGCAGGTTGGCCTCCTCCGGTGACTCCTTCGTCCACCTCCACGTGCACAGCGAGTATTCCATGCTCGACGGTGCCGCACGGGTGAAGCCCCTGTTCGACTCCGGAATATATTAGGTCATGACCGCGGTCTAGGTCAACGACCACGGCAAGGTATTCGGCGACTTCGACTTCTGGCGCACGGCCACCGCGGCGGGCATCAAACCGATCATCGGCACCGAGGCGTACCTGACGCCCGGAACCCACCGCTCGGACAAGACCCGCGTCCGCTGGGGCGATGGCGGCGGCGACGACGTGTCCGGCGCGGGCGCCTACACGCACATGACGCTGCTGTCCTCCACCACCGCGGGCATGCACAACCTGTTCCGGCTCTCCTCCCGCGCCTCCCTGGAGGGCTACTACTTCAAGCCGCGGATGGACCGCGAGCTGCTGTCCACCTACAGCGACGGCCTGATCGCCACCACCGGCTGCCCGAGCGGCGAGGTGCAGACCCGGCTTCGCCTCGGCCAGTACGAGGAGGCGAAGAAGGCCGCGGCCGACTACCGCGACCTCTTCGGCAAGGAGAACTTCTTCGCCGAGATCATGGATCACGGGCTGGGCATCGAGCGGCGCATCATGAGCGACCTGATCCGGCTCGCGAAGGATCTCGACCTGCCCCTCGTCGCCACCAACGACCTGCACTACACGCACGCGCACGATTCGACGAGCCACGCCGCGCTCCTCTGTGTCCAGTCGGGCACCACGCTCGACGACCCCAACCGGTTCAAGTTCGACGCCGACGAGTTCTATCTGAAGAGTGCGCGGCAGATGCGCGACATCTTCCGCGACCATCCGGAGGCCTGCGACAACACGCTGCTGATCGCCGAGCGCTGCGAGGTGAAGTTCGACGAGAGCGCCAACTACATGCCGAACTTCCCGGTGCCCGACGGGGACACGGAGGCCACGTGGCTCATCAAGGAGGTCGAGAAGGGCCTCCGGTACCGCTACCCGGGCGGCATCTCCGACGAGGTCCGCGCCCGCGCCGACTACGAGACCCAGGTCATCCTGCAGATGGGGTTCCCCGGCTACTTCCTCGTGGTCGCCGACTTCATCAACTGGAGCAAGAACCACGGCATCCGCGTCGGGCCGGGCCGCGGTTCCGGTGCCGGCTCCATGGTCGCCTACGCGATGCGCATCACCGACCTCGACCCGATCCGGCACGGCCTGATCTTCGAGCGGTTCCTCAACCCCGACCGCGTCTCCATGCCCGACTTCGACGTGGACTTCGACGAGCGCCGGCGTGGTGAGGTCATCCGGTACGTCACCGAGAAGTACGGCGATGACCGCGTCGCGCAGATCGTCACCTACGGCACCATCAAGGCGAAGCAGGCCCTCAAAGACTCCTCGCGCGTCCTCGGCTTCCCGTTCGGGATGGGCGACAAGCTCACCAAGGCGATGCCACCCGCGATCATGGGCAAGGACATCCCGCTCACCGGCATCCTCGACCCGAAGCACGAGCGCTACAAGGAAGCCGTCGACTTCCGCGCGCTGCTCGAGAGCGACCCGGACGCGAAGACAGTGTTCGACACGGCGCTCGGCCTCGAGAACCTGAAGCGCCAGTGGGGCGTGCACGCCGCCGGCGTCATCATGTCGAGCGAGCCGCTCGTCGACATCATCCCGATCATGAAGCGGGAGCAGGACGGGCAGATCGTCACGCAGTTCGACTATCCGGCCTGCGAGTCGCTCGGCCTGATCAAGATGGACTTCCTCGGGCTGCGGAACCTGACGATCATCGACGACGCCCTCGACAACATCGCCGCCAACCGCGGCTCCCGGCCCGACCTCGAGCATCTCGAGCTCGACGACCCGGACACCTACGCGCTGCTCGCCCGCGGCGACACGCTCGGCGTCTTCCAGTTCGACGGCGGCCCGATGCGCGCCCTGCTGCGGCTGATGAAGCCCGACAACTTCGAGGACATCTCCGCGGTCGGCGCCCTGTACCGGCCGGGGCCGATGGGCGCGAACTCGCACACCAACTACGCGCTGCGCAAGAACGGCCAGCAGGAGATCACCCCGATCCACCCGGAGCTCGCCGAGCCGCT
>JAODAX010000105.1 GCA_025463675.1 Naasia sp.
GCGGGCGCCCCGGCGCGGTGGGCGCCGCCCGGCCGGCCGGGTGCGTCGCCGGCTGCCCGGTGGGCCGCCTGGCGGGGGTCTGCTGCGCGGAAGAACCGAAGGAGCGCCGGGCCGGCGACGCGGCAACCGCCGCCTGTACCTCGGCGAGCTCCATGCCGAGCCAGCGTGCGAGCTCCCGCGCGTAGCCGGGCCGCAGCGACGGATCGCGGATCTCGGCCACGACCGGCGCCGCGGCGCGGAGTGCGGCCACCCGGCCCTCCACGGTGTCCAAATCGTGAGCGCGCAGCTGCTGCCGGATGATGAACTCGAACATCGGCTTCTTCGCCTCGATCATGTGCCGCACGGCCTCGTCACCCTGCGCCAGGCGCAGGTCGCACGGGTCGAGCCCCTCCGGGCCGGTCGCCACATAGGTCTGCGCGGCGAAGCGCTGCTCCTCGCCGAACGCTCGGACGGCCGCCTTCTCCCCCGCCGCGTCCGGGTCGAAGGTGAAGATCACCTCGCCGCCGGAGGAGTCGTCGCCGAGCACCCGGCGGACGATCTTGATGTGGTCGACACCGAACGAGGTGCCGCAGGTGGCGACCGCTGTGGTCACCCCCGCTAGATGGCAGGCCATCACGTCGGTGTAGCCCTCGACGACCACCACCTGCTTGCCGCGCGAGATGTCCCGCTTGGCGAGGTCGAGCCCGTACAGCACCTGGGCCTTGTGATAGACCGCCGTCTCCGGGGTGTTCAGATACTTCGGGCCCTTGTCGTCCTCGAGCAGCCGGCGCGCGCCGAAGCCCAGCACCTCGCCGGTCAGGTCGCGGATCGGCCACACCAGCCGCCCGCGGAACCGGTCGTACACGCCGCGGTCGCCGCTCGACACGAGCCCGGCGGCGAGCAGTTCCTCATCCTTGAAGCCGCGGCCGCGGAGGTGCTTGGTCAGCTCATCCCAACTCTTCGGCGCGAAGCCGACCCCGAAATGCTGCGCCGCTCCCCGGTCGAAGCCGCGCTCCCCCAGGAACCGGCGCCCGGGGTCGGCGGCGGGCGAGCCGAGCCGCTCCACGAAGAAGTCGGCGGCGGCCCGATTGGCGGCGAGCAGGCGGGCCCGGTTGCCGCTCTCGTTCGCGGTTCCGCCGTCCTCGTAGCGCAGGGTGATGCCCACGCGCTGCGCCATCCGCTCGACCGCTTCGGCGAAGGTGACGTGGTCCATCTGCATGAGGAAGCTGTAGACGTCGCCGCCCTCGCCGCAGCCGAAGCAGTGGTAGCGCCCGGCTCCGGGCCGCACATGGAAGCTGGGGCTGCGCTCGTCGTGGAACGGGCAGAGTCCCTTCATCGAGTCGATGCCCGCCGGCTTCAGGCTGACGAACTCCCCCACGACGTCGGCGATGTTGATGCGGGCCCGCACCTCGTCGATGTCCTCCTTGAGGATGCGGCCCGCCATGCCTGCGATTGTAGTTTCGCCGCGCTTTGGAGTCGGTCGCGGACTTGGCGAGATTCGACATCCGGACCTCGCGGTGCGCGCGCGACACACCGGCAATCCGGTCGTGCCGATGCTCGCCGACCTTCGCGACGCCGTGGCGACCGTCGACCCCGACGCCGTCCCGCACGTGCACCTCGGCGCCACGAGCCAGGACATCATCGACACCGCACTCGTCCTCGTCATGCATCGTGCCGTCGTCGAGATCCTGGAGTGCGCACGGGACGCTGGCGATGCGCTCGCGGTGCTCGCCGACCGGCATCGGGCGACGATCATGGCCGGTCGCGCATCGACCCAGCACCCCGTGCCGATCTCCTTCGGCCTCAAGGCGGCGCGCTGGCTGGGCGCGATCGACGACGCCGTGGACGACCTGTCCCGGGTGATCCGGCGGCTGCCCGTCCAGCTGGGCGGTGCTGCCGGGACGCTCGCAGGATTCGACGAGGGCCGCGACCGGGTCGACCCGGCCGCTCTCACCGCGGCCTATGCCGGTCGCCTCGGGCTCGCCACTCCGGAGCGACCATGGCACACGGAGCGCCGACGGCTCCCCGCGGTCGGCGACGACTCGGCGCCCTGGCGACGCACTCGGCACCTTCGCCACCGACGCGACCCTCCCGTCCCGTCCGGAGGTGGGCGGGGTGATCCAGCCGGCGCGCGAAGGGGACACCGGCATGCCGGACAAGAAGTCCCCCGTCCTCACCGTGCTCATCCGCGCTGTGACGATGCAGGTCCCCTGGGCGGTCGCTCAACTGCACGACAGCGCGATCTCTGAGGACGAGCGGCCCGACGGCTCCTGGCACTCCGAATGGGTGCCGCTGCCCACCCTTCTCCGCCTGGTCGGCGGCGCGGTGGACTCGCGGCGGGTATGCAGGTCGACGAGGCGACGATGGCCGCGAACCCGGAGGCGGACGGCCCGCTGACCGCGGATCGCCTACTCACGGTGCTCGGCCCCGTCGTCGGCGAGGAGCGGGTGCTCGAGCTGATCACCCGGGACGATGGCCGTACCCCGCGCGAACGGCTGCTCGCCGCTCCCGACCTCGCCGAGTGGCGGACTCGGCTCGACGGCCTCCGCTCGCCGCGGAACTACCTCGGCGACACCGACCGACTGATCACCGCGTCGATCGCGCGCCACCAGCGCACGCGCACGCTCCGGCCGGTCTGATCACACCGCCGAGCGGAAGCGCCGAAGGACGAGTCGACTCGGCAGGGTCCGCACCGCTCGCGGCAGGAGGCGGTAGACCGCCAGCACCGCCCGGAGCAGGCGCTCATACCGCCGCTGGCGGGACACTGGCCAGTGCACTCGGTAGCCGTCGCGGATGTCCGGCGGCAGCAGGCCCGCCGTGAGGATGCGCGCGAGCGGGAGCGCCGCCCGCAGCCGGAGCGGTGCGCGCACGGGCCGCAGCAGCGCTGCAGCGAGCAGGCGGGCGTCTCGCCCGACCCGCAGCGTGCCGAGCGTGCGCGCCCAGTACGCCGCGAACGCGGCGCGGTCCGCCGGCCACGCGTCCGCTGGCATGCCCAGGTTGGTGCCGATCCGGGCGGACTGGGCGTACACCGCGTCGGCCACCGCAGGGTGGAGCGGCCCGTGTGCGAGTTCCGCCATCCGCACCGTCGTGTCGTAGAGGGTGGCGGCCACCCACAGCTGCAGCTCCGGGTCGCGGGCGTCGTACGGGGTGGGCCCGTCGCTCGCCGCCACGCCGCGGTGGGCGCTGCCCACCTCTGCGCGCACCCGGCGGACCTCGTCAGGCGTGCCGAACGCCAGCACGTACAGGTAGGTGAGCGTGCCGGTCAGCCGCCGCACCGGCGCCTCGGCGAACCCGCTGTGCTCGGCCACGCCGCGCGCGACCGCCGGATGGGCCAGCTGCAGCAGCAGCGCGCGCCCGCCGCCGGCGAGCAGGATCGCCTCCGCGGCGACGTCGGCGAACCCCGTCGGGGCGGTCAGCCGACGAGGCGCTCGTGCCACGCGATCGCCGACTGGTCGGTGAGGCTCGCCACCTGGTCGACGACCGCACGGCGGCAGGCGGCGTCGGAGGCGGCGTCCTCGTAGTCGGCCCGGAACGCCGGATCCATGCTCTCCGGTCGCACGAGCAGCGTCTCGGCGAGCTCCTGCAGCCGCTCCCGCTGCGCGCGGTACAGCGGACGGCGCGACTGGTCGGTCATCACGAAGGCGGCGACGAGGCCCTTCAGCACGGCGATCTCCGCGCCGATCTCCCGCGGCACGACGACGTGCGCGGCGAACCGGCTGAGCCGGTCGCCCGGGTAGGCGGCCCGGGTGGCACGCGTGGCCGCTCCGGCGAAGCGGCCGATCAGCTGACTGGTCAGATTCTTCAGCCGGCCCTGGTCGCGGCGGGAGCCGTCCCACTGGCTCAGCCAGAAGTCGAGCTCCTCGAGCCGGTCGAACGCGGCGAGCAGCTCGGCGCGGTCGTGGTGCGCGCCGTTCCAGGCGTGCACCGCGGTGACGAGGGACTCGTGGTCGGCGCGCGAGGCAAGCACCCGCACGTCGATGTAGCCGCCGGTGACGGCGTCCTCGAAGTCGTGCACCGAGTAGGCGATGTCGTCGCTGAGGTCCATCACCTGAGCCTCGATGCAGCGCACGCCCACCGGCGCGCCCTCGCGCAGCCAGCGGAACGCCGCGGCGTCCTCGGCGTAGTAGCCGAACTTGGCGCGGCCGCTGGGGTCGGCGACGGCGTCCTCCGCCGACCACGGGTACTTGCAGCTCGCGTCGAGGCTCGCGCGGGTCAGGTTCACGCCGAACGGGCGGCCGTCCGCGCCGAACACCTTCGGCTCCAGGCGGGTGAGCAGGCGCAGGGACTGCGCGTTGCCCTCGAAGCCGCCGAAGTCGGCGGCCCATTCGGCGAGCGCGCGCTCCCCGTTGTGGCCGAACGGAGGATGCCCGATGTCGTGCGCGAGGCACGCGGTGTCGACCACGTCGGGGTTCAGGCCGAGGCTCGCGCCCAGCTCGCGGCCGACCTGCGCCACCTCGAGGGAGTGGGTGAGGCGGTTGCGAGCGAAGTCGAGGCCGGCGGTCGGGCTCAGCACCTGGGTCTTCGCGCCGAGGCGGCGCAGCGCGCTCGAATGCACGAGCCGCGCGCGGTCGCGGGAGAAGTCGCTGCGCCGGCTGGAATGCTGCTCGGGCAGCCAGCGGTCCCGGTCGCGCTCCTCGTACCCGGCGTACGCGTCATCGCGCACGGTCTCAGCCTCCACTGTGCGCCTCTCGGCTCGGGGAACGACTGATCGGACTGCGCTCTCGGTTCGGCGTTTTCGGGTGCCCTCAGCCTATTACAGGGGCCGCACGGGCGCCGGTCAGCCGAGCCGCGAGACGGTCAGCTCGTCGAAGGAGGTGGTGACGTTCGCGGTGGCCGATCCCGACTCGTAGACCTGCACCCCGACGCCCCCGGCACCGGCGAGCGCCGCGGGCGTCGCGTCCTGCGCGGTGACCGCCCACCCGGGTTCCGCAGTGCCGGTGCGCCAGAGCTTCGCCGCCAGGCCGGTCGTGCCGCCGGACTGCACCGCCTGGACGGCGACGCTGTACCGGGTGCCCGCCGCGACCGTGACAGACGAGGGCAGCTGAGCGGAGGCGAGTGCCGTCTCGACGCCGCCCACCCGGCGCACCAGGGTCAGGGAGACCCGGTTAGCGGAGCCGACCACCACCTTCAGCCGGTAGTCGGCAGTTCCGCTCGTCCGCCGCACCAGGAAGGACGTGTAGAGCGTTCCCGCCGTGCCCGTCCTGCTCCACGACACCTCCGAGCGCAGCTCCGTCCGATCCGCGGAGGCGCCCAGCAGCAGCGCGTCGCCGGTCCGGCCGGGCGCGTCGAGCAGGATGCGGCCCACCCCGTCCCCGACGGAGTAGCGGCTGGAGGTACCCGACACGGTCCACGGTCCCCCCGCCTCCGCCGAACCCCAGCCGGAGCCGAGCGTGCGGCCGAAGGTGTCCCGGGCGAGCCCGCTCCCCGTGGTCGCGATCGTCACATTGCGGGTGACCGTCCCTGAGGCCCCATCGTCGTCGAGCACCGTGAGGGTGATCGGATAGGTGCCGTCGCTCGCGTAGGAGTGCGAGGCACTCGCGCCGGTGGCCGTGCCGCCGTCACCGAACGCCCACGACCAGGAGAGCACCGAGCCGTCCGGGTCGGAGGAACCGGACCCGTTCACCGTCACCGTGCGACCAGTGACGGTGGGTGTCCCGATCTCGGCGACCGGGCGGGCATTGGACGGCGGTGGCGGCGGTGGCGTGCCGCCGAGGCGGTCGACCCGGAACCCGTCCACGATCGCGGTCGAGGCGCGCGGCTCCGAGCTCGACAGGTAGAGGAGCAGCTCGGGCGCGCCGGCCGTCTGCAGCGCAGCCGTCGAGTCGGTTGCGCTCACCTGCCAGCCGGCCGGCTCCGTGCCGGCGGACTGCCAGGCCTTCGCGCGAATGGTGGCGGGCGACGTGCCACTCACCTCCAGCCGGATGCGCACCGGTCGCTCCTGCGTCAGGACGAGCCCGGGCACGGCGACGGTGGCCAGAGTGGTCTCGGTGCCGCCGACCGCGCGGGTGACCGCCAGGGTGGGCGTGCCGCTTCCCTGCACTCGCAGCTTCGCCCGGTAGCTGGAGGTGCCGCCGGAGCGCGCGAGCACGCTGGCGTAGATGCCGGCCCCGGCCATCGCCGGGCTCATGGCGAGATCGACGGTTGTGGAGCTGTCGAGCACGGAGACGGCGCCGAGCCGCGCCTGACGGGAAGCTCCCGGCGAGAGCGCGACTCTCCCCGCCCCGGCCGACACCGACCAGGACGACGGCGCGGACACCGTCCACGCCCCGCCAGCGTCCGCGGTGCCCCAGCCGCCAGTCGCGGTGCGGGAGAAGTCATCTCGGGCGAGCGGGCCGGGAGGCGGGGTGGCGGGCGGCGTCCGGAACGTCCAGGTGGGCGAGGTGGAGGTGCCGTTCCCGTCGGAGCTCGTCACCCGCCATTCGTAGGTGGTGTCCGGCTCGAGGCCCGCCCACGGGAGGCTCGCCGTGCCGTCGGTGCCCGCGATCGCGGATCCGATCGCCGCGAACGGTGCCGGCGCAGCGGACGCCGTCGGGAACGGGATCGTGAACTGGGAGTCCGCGTCCGTCTCGGCGATGCCGAGCGTGGGCGAATAGGTCTTCGCCGCCAGCGTGCCGGCGCGCGGATCGATCGTGTAGTAGCGGAGCCAGCCGTCCCCGCCGTTCGCGCGCTCCTGGTAGTCGGAGAGGATCTGCGGCACCTGCTGGCCGCAGCGGTTCGCGTCGGAACGGCGGGCCTCGGCGATGGCGCTGGTGTGCTCGTGGCCGCTCAGCACGAGCGCGATGGAGCACTGCTGCGACACGAACTGCGACCACATCACCTCGGGCGACGTGCCGTCGGGCGTGCGCTGCGCCGTGGCGCGGCGCGTCCCCTGCGGAGTCACGAAGCTGTGGGTCACCAGGATGGCGATCCGGTCCGGGTGCGCGGCCAGCACCTTGCGTCCCCAGTCGAGCGCGTAGCCGGGCGCTTCCCACTCGAGGCTCAGGATCAGGTAGTCGCGCCCGCCGGCGCTGAACAGGGTGAAGTTGTCCATGTTCTTGCGGTCGACCGGGTCGGGCCCGAACAGGTTCTGGCCGAGGTATCCCCCGTAGCGCGCGGTGGACGGGGTCCAGGTCGCGTTCGAATAGCGGCTGGGCGGGAAGTACTGGTCGTACAGGCCCACCGCCTTCGTCGCGTTGTCGAAGTCGTGGTTGCCGGGGACGACGCTGTTCGGAACCCCCGCGTCGTCGAGGATGCGGAAGCCCTCCGACGCGTAGCCCCACTGGGTGGCGTTGTCGAAGTTGCTGACCAGGTCGCCGAGTTGCGCCACGAAGGCGACGTCGAGCGCATCGCGCTGATCGACCACCCACCGGGTCTGCGCCGTGATGGTGCCCTGCCGGCCCGAATACGTGTAGTTCTGCGTGTCCGGAATCACCACCAGGGTGAACGGATCGGCGGTGCCGCCGCCGGGCGCCGTGGCGCCCGCCTTCCTCCCCTCGAACGCGACGGTCGGCACATCCCCGTCAGGGTCCGTCGCCCGCACGCTCAGCGTCGGGGAGAGCCCGGACGTCGTCGAGCCCTGTGCGGGAGCGACCAGGGTCGGCGCCGCGGGCGGAGCCGCGACCGCGCTCAGCGATGGGACGGCCAGCGCCACCACCAGGGCGCCCGCGATCGCCGCCGACACCCTGGGAAGGGCGCGGCGGAACGGTTCGTGCGTGCGGTGCGAGGTGGGCATCGGGCTGCCTCCGTGCGCCGGCGGGAGGCCGGAAGGTGGGGCGTATCCTGCCAGAGCGCAGGCGCCGGGTCAATACTCGGCACCTCCCCCGCTGTTCAGTGGCCGCGATCCGATCTCGCCTGGTTTCCCCGGCGCTGGTTCACCCGCCGCTGTTGAACTGCTCCGCGTGCGCGACCTCGGTCCGCTCCATGGTGCCGAGCGTGCGGCTGTCGAGCCATCGTTCGGGCAGTACGGGGCGCTTCGGGCTGCCGGCGCGCCCCCGCTGGCCCTCCGCGGCCTCACCCGGGTACGGGGAGGACGCGTCGAGCGCGCCGAGCAGGTCGTCGATTTCCTGCAGGCTGCCCGCGGTGGCGAGGCTCGCGCGCAGGTCGCCGCCCACCGGGTAGCCCTTGAAGTACCAGGCGACGTGCTTGCGGATGTCGCGGCAGCCGCGCTCCTCGCTGTCGAAGAACTCGACCAGCAGCTCGGCGTGCCGGCGGAAGGTGGCGGCGGCCACCCCGAGAGTCGGCATCGCCCGAGTGCCCTCGCCCGCGAACGCCGCGGCGAGATCGCCGAACAGCCAGGGTCGGCCCAGGCAGCCGCGGCCGACGACGACGCCGTCGCACCCCGTCTCGTCGACCATCCGCAGCGCGTCCTCGCCGGACCAGATGTCGCCGTTGCCGAGGATCGGCACGCTCGTCACCGTCTCCTTCAGCTTCGCGATGGCGCTCCAGTCGGCGTGACCGGAGTAGAACTCGGCGGCGGTGCGGGCGTGCAGGGCGATGCTCGCCACCCCCGCGCCCTCCGCGATGCGGCCGGCCTCCAGGTAGGTGTGGTGGTCGGAGTCGATGCCTGTGCGCATCTTGATCGTCAGCGGAACCCGCCCCGCGGCGCGCACGGCGCCCTCCACGATGTCGCGGAACAGGTCGACCTTCCACGGCAGCGCGGCGCCGCCGCCCTTGCGTGTCACCTTGGGTACGGGGCAGCCAAAGTTGAGGTCGATGTGGTCGGCGCGGTCCTCGTCGACGAGGACCCGGACGGCCTCGGCGGTGGTGGCGGGGTCGACGCCGTAGAGCTGGATGGAGCGCGGCGTCTCCGACTCGTGGTGGGTGATCAGCCGCATGGTCTCCGGCGTCCGCTCGACGAGGGCGCGGCTGGTGATCATCTCGCTCACGTAGAGGCCGGCGCCGAACTCACGGCACAGCCGGCGGAACGCGGTGTTCGTGATGCCCGCCATCGGCGCCAGCACGACGGGCGCCTCGAGTCGCAGCGGCCCGATGGCCAGGCCGGGGGAGGCGGCGGCGGTGAGGGAGGACATCCCTCGATTCTCCCAGATGCCGGCGCCCGGCCAGCCGTCTCCGCCTCCCGGCGCTCTCGCTCAACAGGCGAGCTTGCACCCAACAGGCGGATCCGGCCGTTGCTGTCCTGGCGGAGGGACGTCCTCCGGTTGCGGGAAGGAAGTAGGTTCGAGGGATGAGCCGGGAGCGGGTGGAGGCGGCGGCGCGCGAGTTGGGCCTTGACATCGAGATCGTGTCGCGTCCCGCGGCGGAGTCGCTGGAGCAGGCGGCGGCCGTTCTCGGGATCCCGCCGGCCGACATCGCGAAGTCGCTGGTCGCCAAGCGGAAGGACGGCACGTTCCTGTTCGCCCTGGTGCCCGGCGACCGGCAGATCGCGTGGTCGAAGCTGCGCGCCGTGGTCGGGGTCAACAAGCTCCAGCTGCCCGACGCCGAGCAGGCGCTGCAGGCCACCGGCTTCGAGCGGGGCACGATCACCCCGCTCGGCAGCACGACCGCCTGGCCGGTCTACGCCGACGAGCGCCTCGCCGGCCGCCGCGTCGCGATGGGTGCGGGCGCCCACGGCTTCAGCCTCTTCGTCGACGCGGACGCGCTGATCGCCGCGCTCAGCGCGACGGTCGCCGACATCAGCGGCTGACCCCTGCCGACTCCCTCGCCGAGTTGCCCACTTCGGTCGCGTTTCTGGCTGGAAAGGCGGCAGAACTGGGCAACTCGCCGAAGTCAGTCCGCGGTGGGAACCTCGCACACGCCGTCGACGCACACCTCCGCGTGCGCGCTGCCCAGCAGCGTCAGCGGCGCCACCAGCGGCCGAGCTGCCGCGTTGCGCTGGTAAGTCACCACCGAGTCGCCAGCGGAAAGTGGAGATTCGGCCGCGGGCGCAGCCGCGGAGGCGGTCACGCGGCCTGCTCCTCGGCGACCTGGGCGAGGGCGCTCGCGAACACGTCCGGGTCCTGGGCGCCGGAAACGCCGTACTTGCCGTCGAGAACGAAGAAGGGCACCCCGTTGATGCCGTACGCCACGGCCTGCGCCTGGTCCGCGTGCACGCCGGGCAGGTGCTCACCGGCCTCGAGCGACCGCAGCACGTCGGCGCGGTCGAAGCCGAGCTCCGCGGCGAGGCCCGCGAGGTCCTCGGTGCGCCCCACGTGCCGGCCCTCGAGGAAGTAGGCGGACAGCAGCCGCTCCTTCATCTCCAGCTGTCGACCGTGCGCCTTCGCATAGTGGATCAGCTGGTGCGCGAGCACGGTGTTGGTGTGCTGGAGCGCGTCGTAGTCGTAGACCAGGCCGACAGCGGCGGCGATCGTCGCGACACGGTCGATCATCGCGGCGGCCTGCTCGCGGGCGATGCCCTTGTGGCCGGACAGGAAGTCCACTTCACTGCCCTTGAAGTCGACCGGGGTGTCCGGGGACAGCTCGAACGAGTGATACTCGACCTCGACGTCCCCGCCGAAGCGGCGGACGCCCTCCTCGAACTTGCGCTTGCCGATGTAGCACCACGGGCAGGCGATGTCGGACCAGATGTCCACCTTGATCGCATTCGTCACCCTTCCGGCAACCCGGAAGCAACCGTGCGCATTCCCGCGGACGGCGGGGCCGGCGGACGGGTGCGCCGGCGTCAGTAGTCGAGCGACCCCTCGTCGAGCGCTCGGGTGACCAGCAGGCTCGGGGAGGCTGCGGAAAGGTCGGTTGTGTCCAGCTCGTTCATCGCACCTCGTCCTCGAGCGGTGGGTTCCGGATCAGGATAGCGACGCTCCCCATCCGGCAGCGGCCGCCGCGCCGCGCCGCGTCGTGCCGTCATGCGCCGATCAGCCGCTCGCCGAGGTAGCCGTGCAGCCGATCGATCGACACTCGCTCCTGGCCCATGGTGTCGCGTTCGCGCACGGTCACCGCCTTGTCCTCGAGCGAGTCGAAGTCGACGGTGATACAGAACGGCGTGCCGATCTCGTCCTGCCTGCGGTAGCGGCGGCCGATCGCGCCGGCGTCGTCGAAGTCGACGTTCCAGTCGAGGCGCAGGTCCGCGGCCAGCGCCTTCGCGACCGGCGACAGCTGCTCGTTGCGGGACAGCGGCAGCACCGCGGCCTTGATCGGCGACAGGCGCGGGTCGAGGCGCAGCACGGTGCGCTTGTCGACGCCGCCCTTCGTGTTGGGCGCCTCGTCCTCCGAGTACGCGTCGACGAGGAAGGCCATCAGGGACCGGGTGAGGCCGGCGGCCGGCTCGATCACGTACGGCGTCCAGCGCTCGTTCTTCGTCTGGTCGAAGTAGCTGAGGTCGGTTCCCGAGTGCTTCGAGTGGATCGACAGGTCGAAGTCGGTGCGGTTCGCGATCCCCTCGAGCTCGCCGAACTCGCCGCCGGGGAAGCCGAACCGGTACTCAATGTCGACGGTGCGCTTCGAGTAGTGCGACAGCTTCTCCGGGGCGTGCTCGTACAGCCGGAGGTTGTCGGGGTTGATGCCGAGGTCGGTGTACCAGCGCAGGCGCTCGTCGATCCAGTACTGGTGCCATTCCTCGTCGGTGCCCGGCTCGACGAAGAACTCCATCTCCATCTGCTCGAACTCGCGTGTGCGGAAGATGAAGTTTCCGGGCGTGATCTCGTTGCGGAAGCTCTTGCCGATCTGGCCGATGCCAAAGGGCGGCTTCATCCGCGCCGAGTTGAGCACGTTGGCGAAGTTCACGAAGATGCCCTGCGCCGTCTCGGGACGCAGGTAGTGCAGGCCGCTCTCGTCGTCGACCGGGCCGAGGAACGTCTTCAGCAGGCCGGAGAAGGGACGGGGCTCCGTCCAGGATCCCGGCTGGCCGGTCTCCGGGTCGCGGATGTCGGCCAGGCCGTTCGCCGGCGGGTGGCCGTGCTTGGCCTCATACGCCTCGATCAGGTGGTCAGCACGGTAGCGCTTGTGCGTGTGCAGCGACTCGACCAGCGGGTCGGAGAACACCTCGACGTGGCCGGAAGCCTCCCACACCTGGCGGGGCAGGATCACGCTGGAGTCGAGACCGACGACGTCCTCGCGGCCGCGGACGACCGCCCGCCACCACTGGCGCTTGATGTTCTCCTTGAGCTCCACGCCGAGAGGCCCGTAGTCCCACGAGGAGCGCGTGCCGCCGTAGATCTCACCCGCCTGGAAGACGAATCCGCGCCGCTTGGCGAGCGCGATGACGGGATCGAGACGGTTGGCTGCCACAGGAACTCCAGACGAAGGCCGGGCTGGATGCCCGGTCGGGTGCGGCCAGAAGTCTACCGGCGGCCACCTGACTAGCCTGTCCGCATGCTCGACGCAGGGGCACCGCTCCCCGCCCCGCCCCGCCCCGCCGGGTCCTGATCGCCGGCGTCACCGGGGTGGGCAAGACCACGCTCGCGCACCGGCTCGCGCCGCGCCTCGGCGCCCCGCACGTGGAGATCGACGCGCTCTACCACGGGCCCGGCTGGACCTACCGGGAGTCGTTCCCCTTACGACGTGCGCCAACTCACCGCCCGGCCCATGTGGATCACCGAGTGGCAGGACACCTCCCCGCGACCGATCCTGCTGCGCCGCGCCGACACCCTCGTCTGCCTGGACCTGCCGACCCGGGTCGCGCTCTCCCGCCTGATCCGCCGCACCGTGCGCCGCCGCCTCCGGGAGGTGCTCGGGAACGGCAATGTCGAAGGCCCGCTCGGGAAGTTTTTCACCGGCCGCGACCACATCGTCCGGTGGGCGATCCGCTCGCGCGGCACGTACGACGGCGTGGTCCCGGCTCTCCAGGCGCAGCACCGCCGTCCGCGATTGACGAACCCGCGCGACTTGCCCAGTTTTCGGGCAACTGGTCACCGAGTCGCCCGAAAACTGGGCAACTCGAGCGTCAGGCGGTGGGAGCGTCGACGGCTCCGCCGAACCGGCGGTCGCGGTCCGCGTACTGCTCGATCGCGCGCCACAGGTCGAGCCGCGAGAAGTCGGGCCAGAGGGTGTCCAGGAACACCATCTCCGCGTACGCCGACTGCCAGAGCAGGAAGTTACTGGTCCGCTGCTCCCCCGAGCTGCGGACGAACAGGTCGACGTCCGGCAGCTCGGGCACGTACAGCCGCTTGGCGATCAGCTTCTCCGTCACCGCGGACGGCTTCAGCCGGCCCGCCGCCACGTCGTCGGCGATGCCGCGAACCGCATCGGCGAGCTCGTTGCGCCCGCCGTAGTTGACGCACATGGTGAGCGTGAGGCCGCCGTTGCCCGCGGTGAGCTGCTCGGCGTACTGCAGCTCGCTGACCACCGAGCCCCACAGGCGGGGCTTACGTCCCGCCCAGCGGATGCGCACGTCCCAGTCGTTGAGCTGGTCGCGGCGGCGGTGCAGCACGTCGCGGTTGAAACCCATCAGGAAGCGCACCTCGTCGGGCGAGCGCCGCCAGTTCTCGGTCGAGAAGGCGTAGACGCTGAGGTGCGTCACCCCCGCCTGGATGGCGCCGGCGACGACGTCGAGGAGTGCCGCCTCGCCCGCCCGGTGCCCCTCGACCCGCGGCAGGCCCCGCGCGTTCGCCCAGCGGCCGTTGCCGTCCATCACGACCGCGACGTGCCGCGGCACTGCGCCGACCGGCAGCTGCGGCGGATACTGGCCGGTCCAGTCGACGGGGCGGTAAGGCACCGCGTTGCGGTGCGTGGTCGGCTTGGCCATCAGACGCCCGCCGCCGCGGGGCGCCCTGCCGGGGTGCGGTCCAGGTGCTGCAGCGAGCGCAGGCCGCGCTCGAGATGCCACTGGACGTAGGCGGCGACGACCCCGCTGGCCTGCGCACGGGTGCGCTCGTCGGTGGCCTCCGCGGCATCCCAGTCGCCGGTGAGGAGCGCGCCGAGCAGGGCGAGCACCGCCGGGTGCAGGCGGGGCGATCCGGGCGGGGCCGCCTCGTCGGAGACGACGCCGCCCAACTGGACGACGAACGCGCTGTGCGGGCCGGGAGCACCGGTGACGGCACAGTCGGAGAAGGTGGGCGCCCAGCCGGCGATCGAGAGTGCGCGCAGCAGGTAGGAGTCGAGGGTCAGGCCGGCGCCGTGGTCCCCGCGGGACAGCGAGCGCAGCGCGCCGAGCAGCAGCAGGTACTGCTGCAGGGACCCCTCCCCTTCGGTGAGCTTGTCGGCGGTCTCGACGATGACGTTCGCCGCGGTGTACGCGGCGTAGTCGGCAGCGATCTCCGCGCCGTAGGACGCGAGCGACTCCGCCTGGGTGATCGTGTCCAGACTTCGGCCCTCGTAGAGCTGCACGTCCACCACCATGAACGGCTCGAGCCGCGCGCCGAACTTCGATGTGGTCCGGCGGACCCCCTTGGCGACCGCCCGGATCTTGCCGTGACTGCGCGAGAGCATGGTGACGATGCGGTCGGCCTCGCCCAGCTTGTGGGTGCGAAGCACGACGGCTTCATCACGGTAGACCGGCACCCCTCCAGTATCCCGCGCGGGCGGCGGGACGGGGCGAGCCGTGCGGTGCGGTGCCGGGCGAGCCGTGCGGTGCGGTGCGGTGCGGTGCCGGCGTCGGTCGGCGCTGAACCGCTAGACCGCTGCCCCGATGCGCCACCAGGAGGCGGTGCCCTCGATGATGACGCGCACCGCCCACTCGTCGTCGGCGAGGTCGGGGCCGGCGAGCCAGGTCTCGAGGCCGGCCACCACACCGGAGGCGCAGATGGCGGCGTACATCGCCGTCTCCTGCTCGCGCAGCGCCTCCCGGATCGGCGCTGGCATCACCTCGGGGTGCCGCTCGAGGAAGTCGCGGAGGTTCGACTCGAGGTGGTCGATCAGCACGTCCCGCAGCCCTCCCGGGAGCCGACCCGGCAGGTTCCTGCGGTAGATGTCGGCGTACTCGCGGACATGGGCGACGAGCGAGCGCTCCGCCTCGATGATCGCGATCTGGCCTTCCGGGGTGCGCGCGCGGACGCCTTCGACCAGCTCCCGCAGCGTGCGGCCCATCACCTGGCCGAGCAGGTCGGCGGGCGACTTGGCGTGCGCGTAGAACGTGGGCCGGCTGACGCCGGCCGCGGCGGCCACCTCGGATGCGGTGATCGCCTCCAGGCGATTTTCGCGAGCGAGTGCCACGATGGCGCCTTCCAGCGCCTCGCGGGACCTCGCCTGCCGTGGATCCATCCGGTGACTCCCCCTCGCGGCTTCGGCGGTCAGGCTACCAGCGCCGGGAAGCGTGGGAGAAGGAGGATGGTACTACGCAGCCGCGCGGTGCGAACGCGCCTCCTCGAGGGTCGCGAAGCGGCGGATGGCACTGATCGAGCCGTCGCGCAGGCCGAACGCGGTGAAATATCGGGTGGGCGGCGCTGCGGGGTCGAAGTCGGGGCTGCCGGGCCAAGTGACCTCCTGCGCGACCACGATGCCGCCCGGCACGTCATACGCCTCCTTCGGCATCAGCTTGATGCCGGCGGAGCCGACCCAATCGGCGAGCTCCTCGCGCCCGCTGAGGCTGCCCGCGAGGCCCGTCACCTCGACATCCTCGGTGCACGCGGACACCGCCGTCTCGGCGTCGGCATTGTTCACCGCAACGTGCCAGATGACGATCACCGAGTCGAGAGTCGAAGTCATGAGGGTCATGCCCCAAGAGTGCAGTACCGGCGAACGACGCGCAAAGGGCGAGACGGAGTGTTCACTTTGAGCGCACAAACCCGGCCTGACGGGCGTGTCGTGCGGCATCGATCCAGGTGTCGCGCGGCGCTCGGTGGTCGCGGGCGCGAGGATGGACCCGTGACCGGCACCTTCGTCATTCCGCTCTGGGCAGATCTCGCTGCGGTGGCGATCGGCAGCCTGCAGGGCGCGATGTTCGCCGCCGGCTTCCGCGACCGCCGTCTCGACCTCCTCGGGGTGGCCATCATCGGCACGGCGACGGGGCTCGGCGGCGGCCTCCTGCGCGACATCTTCCTCAACGCTCCGCCGGTGGCGCTGCTGACGAACTGGTACCTGCCGACCGCGGTCGTCGCGGCGCTCATCGGCATGCTCCTGCAGCAGCTGTTCTCCCGCCTCGACGTGGCGATAGCGGTGCTGGATGCGCTCACCATCGGCCTGTTCGGCGCGATCGGCACCAGCAAGGCCCTGGCGCTCGGACTGCCGGCGGTGCCCGCGATCTTCGTGGGAGTGGTCTCGGCGGTCGGCGGGTCGATCCTGCGCGACCTGCTGCTGAACCTGCCGATCGCGCTCATGCACGTCGGCTCGCTCTACGCGGTCGCCGCCGGCGTCGGCACCGTGCTGCTGGTGCTGACGCTTGAGCTCGGTGCGCCGATCGCGCTGGCCGCCACGATTTGCGTGTCCACGACCACGATCATCCGGCTGCTGGCGGTGCGCTTCGGTTGGAGACTCCCCGAGGCCCGCCCACTCCGCCGCCGCCGAGCCTGACCACCGACTCGCCGCGGTACGAACGTCCTCGGCGCAGGTGAAACAACACCTGCGCCGAGGCGCTTACTACCGCGCCGAGCGCGGGTCAGACGAGGGCGAGGTCGACCGCGTCGGCGATCTCCGCGCGGATCGAGCGGTTCACGCTCGACACGATCGCCTTGAGGGAGGCGGTGCTGCTGTCCGCGTCGATGCCGACGCCCCACAGGCGGCGGCCGTTCACCTCGAGCTCCACGTAGGAGGCGGCCAGCGCGTCGCCGGAAGCGGACAGCGCGTGCTCGACGTAGTCGTAGAGCTTCACGTCGACGCCCTGCCCGGAGAGGATGTTGAGGAAGGAGGCGATCGGCCCGTTGCCGCGGCCCTCGACGTCGGCCACGCCGTCACCGACCCGGAGGCGCGCCTGCAGCGTCACCTCGCCGGTCATGTCGCTCGCGGTGCGGGTGCTGGTCAGCTCGAAGCGGCCCCACTTGTCGGCTGTGTCGCGCGCCGGCAGGTACTCGTCCTGGAAGATCTCCCAGATCTCCTCGCTCGTGACCTCGCCGCCCTCGGCGTCGGTCTTCGCCTGCACGACGCCGGAGAACTCGATCTGCAGCCGGCGCGGCAGGTCGAGCGAGTGGTCGGCCTTCAGCAGGTAGGCGACGCCGCCCTTGCCGGACTGCGAGTTGACCCGGATGACGGCCTCGTAGCTGCGGCCGAGGTCCTTCGGGTCGACGGGCAGGTACGGCACCGCCCACTCGAGCTGGTCGACAGTGGTGCCCTGCGCCTTCGCCTCGACGGCCATCGCCTCGAAGCCTTTTTTGATGGCGTCCTGGTGGCTGCCGCTGAACGCGGTGTAGACGAGGTC
>JAODAX010000077.1 GCA_025463675.1 Naasia sp.
AGCGGCGCGCAGGTTGAGATTGCTGTTTCTTCCCGAACTCAGAACAGCAATGGACGCGACGTTGGCGACGAGACCGATGATGCCGAAGATAAGAAGACCGCCGGAAGCCACCTCGGGCGGTTCGAAGAGGCGACGGATCCCCTCGATAAACGCGAACAGGCCCACCGCCAGCAGCACAGCCGCCTGCACCATCGCCGCGAGCACCTCCATGCGCAGGAAACCCCACGTCCGACGAGGCGTGGGCGGCCGGGCCATGAGAGTCGCCGCGATCAGCGCGACGAGCAGGCCCCCTGCATCGGTGAGCATGTGCGCTGCGTCTACGAGGAGCGCAAGGCTGCCGGTGATGACCGCTCCCACGACTTCGGCAACGAGAACGGTGGTTGTGATGCCGAACGCGACGGCGAGCCGGACCCGATTCGCTCCCGCCGCGCTGTGAGCGTGCTCGTGGCTCATCGGTCCGCGTCCTCATGATGGTGGTGACGGACGGAGTCGCTCAGCGAATGCTCGGCCTGGAAGATGGCGTCGTTGACGAGTTGACGCGCGTGACCATTGGCCAGGCGATAGAAGACGCGGTTTCCGACGTTGCGCGCCGTCACCATCCGCGCCATCCGGAGTTTCGCGAGGTGCTGGGACACGGCGGTGGGCGTCCGATCGATGATGTCTGCCAGATGGTTGACCGACAGCTCCTCCTCGCGCAGGGCCAGGATGATCCGTACACGGGTGGCATCCGCGAGCATCGCGAAGACCTCCACCGCCAACTCCACATATTGGCTGTCCGGCTCGTCGCCGGCGATCGCCCTATCTGCGTCCATGTGAAGATAGTCAGATAGAAGGATGTTCCTGTCAAGCACCCTCCTACCATTCGCGAGGTGGACGTCAACCGCGCTGCGCGTTGGTTCCGGACTCCCCATGCTCGGCCCAAACTGGCGTCGACGCGGAGATGCGCAGGGAGATAGGGCTCTTCAACGGCGCGGGCCTAACCTGCACCGCCGAAAGCAGACTCAATGCCGCGGCGACGGCGACCAGATTCGGACCCATAATGGCGAGCCCGACGGGGGCAGCAATCATGGCCGTGAATATTGGGTTCCGCACCAAGGCGAACGGGCCTTGCGTCACCGATGACGTCCGCTCTGACGGATCCACTCCTACGCGCCAGGACGTTCCCATTCCGAATTGAGGGGGGATCGCGCCTGCGAAGCCGTCGAGACATTGCGCTGCACTGCACCGCACTGCACCGTGCGTTGACACCCTGCCGATCGTTCGTCCGCTCCGCAGGCGTCTTTTGAAGGAGACTCGATTGCTTGGCTGATCTGGTCAGGCTGCTGAGGGCGTTGGTTCCTGCTCGATACACCTGGAAGGGAGAGACTGTTGAGCGTTCTCGTAGGGCTTTGTGGCTGGACGGTCTCCCAGGCTTCCTATGTGGGTCGCTTCCCCGTCGTCGAGGTGCAGCACACCTTCTACGAACCGCCGTCCGACGTCCTCCTGAAGCGCTGGCGAACCCAGGTACCGGCCGATTTCGAGTTCACCATCAAGGCGTGGCAGGTCGTCACCCACGAGTCCAACAGCCCCACCTATCGCCGACTGAAGCAGCCTCTGCCGGACAGCGCGCGTGGCCAGGTTGGAGCGTTCCGCGCCTCGCCTCCGGTCCTTGCGGGATGGCAACGGACCCTCGAGTGCGCGCGGATCCTGCAGGCCACCGCCGTCCTGCTTCAGTGTCCGAAAAGCTTCCGCCCGACGCCCGACAACGTTGAACGGCTGCGCAGCTTCATGGCGCAGGTGGAGCGGCCAGCCGGGCGGTTGCTGTGGGAACCCCGTGGTGAGTGGCCCACGCGGCTGCTCACAGAACTCTGCGCCGAGCTGGATCTCGTGCACGTGGTCGACCCGATGCAGACGGAGACGGTGACGCCTGAGCGGACCTATTACCGCCTGCACGGCACTACGGGCTCGCGGCACGTCCACACCGATGATGAGCTGCGCCGACTGCGGGACAAGGTCGACGGCCGAGAGTCGCCGTACGTCATGTTCAACAACCTGCCCCGCGTGGGCGACGCCGAGCGGTTCATCGCCCTGCTCTGATCGAGGCAAGTGCATCCGCACCTGCTGCGCGTGCCGCCAGCTCGCCCCGGTGCGAGGCGATTGGGCCGATACAGGCCAGGGTGACCACGTAGTTGCTGAACGGCAGCAGCGCGACGGGCATGTCCTCGGGGCGGACCTCGACCGCGCACAGGTTCTGCAGCGGCAGCCGCATCCCCGTGACGATCCAGGGCGGCAGTCCGATCAGCGCGGCGCCGATGCCGATCGCGACGCCGGGGAGCAAGCCGACGCGTCGTCGCTCGGACGGTCCGGGGGCCCGTCGGGGCGGCGACGGCGGCGGGGACTGCGGCAGGTTGAGAGTTTTCCATCCCGAGAACTTCCGAGAAGCGCCCAGAGCGTCCGAATTGCCGGGTTCGCGCTGGCGCCGCTGAGTCTCGCCGTCACGGGCGTGGTCGAGCTGGTGCTTCGCCGGAGTCGGCGCGCTCCTCCTCGGCCGTAGCCGTTCGCGATCGGGCGGGACGCGCCCCGTCACACCGAGGTGCCCTCCGCACCCCAGCGTGCGAGCGCGTCGATCGCCTCGCCTAAGGCGAGCCCGCGCTCGGTTAGCGCGTACGCCCGGGTGTTGTGCCGGAGGGGAAGGCGGGACAGTACGCCGGCCGCTTCCAGCTCGCGCAGCCGGGTGGCGAGGATGTTCGTCGGCACTCCGAGGTCGCGCTGCAGATCGCCATATCGCTGCGGCCCGTCGAGCAGCCGCTCCACGATGAGCAGTGCCCACCGCGCTCCGACGACGTCGAGTGCAGCCGCGAGGTCGCTCACGCGGTCGAGTCGTCGGGCTTCATCCAGAACGGCGAGTAGTGGTAGCCGTCGGGGTCGTCGAACTGGCGCTGGTACATGAAGGGGTAGTCGTCGGTGTCCCCGATCCTCCCGCCGCCCTTGCCGGCGCGCTCGGTGAGCTCGTCGACCGCCTCGCGGCTGGCGAGGTCGAACGAGACCGTGACCTTCGACGGTGTGTCAGGACCGCCGATCAGCCCCTCGGTTGCGCCGACGCTCGCGTACATCGCGCGGCTGCCGAGCATGACGTACTGGTCGGGCGCGATCGCGAAGCAGGACACGTTGTGGTCGGACATCGCGGCGTTGAGGGGCCAGCCGAGGGCGGTGTAGAAGGCGGTGGCACGTTCGACGCTGTCGACCGGGCAGGTGATGAAGAGGCTCATGCGCCCGATACTTGCAAAATGCAAGTGGGTCGTCAAGGACTGACGGGGTGTCGCGACCGTTCGGTCAGCGCCCGATCACTCGGTGGGAGCTGAACGACATCACGAGGGCGACCACCCACAGGATCACGGTCCACCCGCCGAATAGGTTGATCCAGAAGATCGTCCAATGGTTCGACTTGCCACGCAGGGCAGCGACCGCCCACGGCAACATGTAGCCGGCGGTGAAAAGGGCGACGACGACGGCGACGAACGCGCTGACCGGCCGATCCCGCTGATCGGTGATGTAGCTCATGCCCTCAGCGTATGGGCGCCACGCCTGCGGCGTCAGGGACACCGGGGCCGGGTGCGCGCTGGACCCTGCCGGGGTTCTTCAGGAGGTTGAGCACCCCGTACGCCAACCACGCGACACCGACGGGTGCGCCCCTCAGTGCCCGCTCATCCTCAATGTTGACGCCGCACGAGACCACCGCAGGCCCGATGAGCAGTGCCGCCAGCCACCGAGGGGTGCCGTCGCGCAGCCTCGCGATCCCCGCCATCAGCGTTCCCAGCACCGGGAAGATGCGCCCGAGGGTGTCGGAGTTGTGCAGCCATCAGAGCGGCGCACCGGCTGAGGAGCCGCGGCTCACGATGAGCCCCAGCACGAGCAGCGCCGCCCCGAGGGCGAGCAGGACCAGTGACGCGCCCATGAAGCGGCTTCGACGAGCATCCCGACGCGGAGATCTGCCGACGCCGACAGCGAGCAGAAAGACCGAGAGGAGCATCACCCAGGCCAGGTCCTCACTGTCGCGATGCCGCCGGAGCCTCTCGAAACAGGCTTCGCCCACGCAACCGAGGGGACGCGTCGCGAGAAGCATCGTGTGCACCAGCCACAGCGATCCGCCGAGCAGCGCACTGCTGCCGCTGAGTACCGATGAAGAACGAGGGCGAGACCGAGCCACGAGGCATGCATCGATGATCTCGGTTCCAGGCGCCGATGCGGGATCGCCGCCATGCGGCGGCGGATGGATGGATGGGGACGCCCGGCGCGGCGGCCGCTTCAGTCGAGGTAGCCGGTGACCGGTTTGGAACTTCCGCAGGAAGTCTCCGATCCGATCCTCCAGTGACGGCTCCCTGGCGATCGGCATCCCCGCGCGCCAGCCGGGAGCGCCCCCGCGCGGGTTGCGATCGAGGGCGGTTACGCCGTCGTGATCGCCAACCGCCGTGACCCGGGTCGACGGGCAGAGCCGCGAGGGATCTGCCGCGCAACCTGAGGCGGGCGCCGGCTCCTCCGAGCGTTCGTCCCGAACACGCCTGTGGTGCCTCTCAGCCAGCAGGTGCGGTCGTCTCCCGCCATTCGCGCGGTGTGGCCACGATCCGTGCCGCCGCCCCGACCGCCCGCCGGGCGGCATCGGCGAGGGACGTGCCTAGGGCGAGCTCGCCGGCGATCCGGCCGGCGAGTTCGTCACCCGCGCCGGTGGTATCGGCGACCGGGACCGCTATGCCGGGCACGTGGGTCGGCGACGCTGCAGGCTCACAGATGTAGGCACCGTCGCCGCCCGCGGTGACCACGACACTTCGGCATTCCTGGCTGAGAAGCCGTCCGAGAGCGGCACCGCCGCCCGCCGGATCCCCGCTGCCCATGGCTGCCAGGATGGCAGCCGCCTCCTGCTCATTCACGATGAGCGGATCTGCGTCGGCGATTAGGGCAGGGGGAACGGCTTCTACCGGGCTGGGGTTGAAGACCCACCTGGCACCCGCCGAGCGCGCCCAGCGGTGGGCGGCTTCGAGGGCGGCGAGCGGGACCTCGAGTTGTGCCAGTACGACCGCCGGGCGGATCGCGTCGAGGGCCACGAGCACCGTCCCGGCGTCGAGCTGCCGGTTGGCTCCAGGGATCACGGTGATGCTGTTCTCCCCGTCGCTGGTGACCGCGATGACTGCCCGCCCAGTGGGCGCATCCGCGACGGAGAGATAAGTCATGTCGACCGACAGATGGTCGAGGTGGCCTCGGATGGTCGTCGCCGCAGTGTCGTCGCCGAGGGTGCCGACGAGGTAGGTGGGGGCCACGCGGGCTGCTGCGACCGCCTGGTTGGCCCCCTTCCCGCCGGGGTGCTCGGCGTAGGAGTGTCCGAGGATGGTTTCGCCTGGACGGGGTGCACGGGAGGAGCGGACCACGAGGTCCAAGTTGATCGATCCGACCACGGCCACCGCGACCGGCGTCACTCCTTGCTCCCGGTGCTGGCGACGGAAGCGACGAAGTACCGCTGCAGGATGAGCAGCACGATGCCGGGGATGATCGCGAGGATCGCCGTCTCGGCGAAGACCCGCCCGTAGTCGGTGGTGAACGCACCGAATGCCTTGGCGATGGCGACGGGAGCGACATCGAACTCCTGCTGAGAGGTCACCAGGATCGGCCAGAGGTACGCCTGCCACTGGAAGAGGAACAGGATGAGCCCCGCGCCGATCATCGCCGGGCGCGACAGGGGCAGGTACACGGTCCAGAAGATTCGGAACCAGCCCGCCCCGTCGAGGTGAGCGGCCTCGGCAAGAGAGTGCGGGACTCCGAGGAAGAACTGGCGGAGGGTGAACACCGCAAGGCCGTTGCCGAGTCCAGGCAGGATCAGTGCGAACAGCGAGTTGGTGAGCCCCCAGTCGGCGAATCCGCGGGAGAGCGGGATGGCGATCGCCTCGAAGGGCACCAGAAAGCTGAGAACGACGATCGAGAATGTCATCGCGCTACCGCGGAAGGGGATCACCGCGAGAGCGAAGGCGGCCATCGCACTGATGAGCAAGCCGGCGACAACCGTGATGGCGGCGACCACGATGCTGTTCGACAGGTTCAGCAGGAAGCCGGTGTCCACCGCCGATCCGAGGTTTTGCAGCGTCCACCGCTCCGGCCAGAGCGCACCCCAGCTGAGCGGCGAACTGCTGGAGAACGTTTCTGCGGAGGAGCGGAAAGTGCTTGCCAGAAGCCACAGGATGGGCAGGAGAAACAGCAGGGAGATGAAAGCGGCGAGCGCGGTGAGAGCGGCGCGACCGAGAGCCCGGGTCATCCTCAGGTCTCCTTGTCGCTGCCGAGCAGCCGGAACTGGATGAGGACGATGCCGATCATGATCAGGAGGAGGACGACGAGCTCCGCCGAGGCGGAATAGGGGTCGGTGAGCTCGAAAGACCGGTGGAAGACGTCGTACATGAGGAAGTTCGATGCGCGCTGCGGCCCTCCGCTGGTCAGGATCTGCACCGGCGCGAACAGGACGAAGTTCGCGACAGTGTCGGCGACGAGGACGAAGAGCAGCGGTCGGCGCAGCATCGGGAGTGTCACAGAGACGAAGGTGCGCCACGGGCCGGCACCGTCGATGCGAGCGGCCTCGTAGTAGACCGTGGGGATGTCGTTCAGGCCCGCGATGAGAAACATCATCCAGTAGCCGATGCCGATCCAGCTCGCCAGCAGGATGAGGCTGCCGATCACCTGATCCGGGCTCGTGAGGAAGGGCTGCGCAGGCACCCCGATAAGTCCGAGGATGCCGTTGATCGGCCCGTCCGGCCGCAGCGCGATGCCCCACACGATCGTCGAGCCGGCGAGCGGCACGGCAGCCGGCAGGAAGATGAGCGTGCGCCAGAAACCTGAAGCCGGTAGGCCGCGAGTCAGCAGCACCGCTAGCGCGAGCGCGAGAAGGATCTGCAGCGGATTGACCACGACGTTGAAGAGGAGGGTTTGTCGCACCGACTGCCAGAACGACTCGGATGCGAACATCCGGGTGAACTGCTCCATCCCGACGAACTCCGGCTCGGCCAGGCTGCCCGGCAGCGCGTCACGGGTTGAGTCGCCCACCGCGGAGACCGTCGGGACGATCCGGAGAATCAGGATGAGAAGGAGGGTCGGCAGCAGGAAGAGCGCAGCGGCAATCGCGTTGCGTCGGGTCGCCTGATGCCGACGCAGGCGGACGGCGGTGGTGGTGATCATCGGTGCGCACTCCGGTGGTCGGGGTGGTGGGGCGACGCGAGCGCCGCCCCACCGGGCGGGCTACTGGAACTTGGCCCACGCCTCGTCGAGCTCGGCCGACGCACCTTCGAGCGCGTCCGCGACGCCCGCGCCGTTGATGATGTCGCTGAAGGTGCGGGTCATCACGTCTTCGAACTCGACGTAGCCGACGGTCTGAACGCGCAGGTCCGCGCTGTTCTCGAGCTCGTACTTCATCAGGTCGACAGCTCCCGCCATTCGCGGGTCCTCGAATGCCTCGGCGGAGTAGAACGCTTCGGCACCGTCCAGGTTCGACGGCGGCACAGCCAAGGCCGTGAGGTACTGGGCATAGCCGCCGTCCTCGAGACCGAAGAACTTCATGAAAATGGCTGCCGCGTTCGCCTTCTCCGAGTTGGGGTTGAGGCCGAGCGACCAGCCGCCGGTCGGAGTAGACGCCTCCCCGCCCTCGAATGCCGGGAACGGAGCGACGCCGAAGTCGAATGCGGCCTCGTCCTCGAACTTGGTAGCCCACCAGGGGCCGCCGACGTAGTAGGCGACCTGGCCCCCGGCGAACAGGTCCGGCGTCTCGCCGACGGCGATGCCGCGCGGCGAGAGGCCGTCATCGAACAGCGAGCCGTACCACGTGAAGGCCTTGATCCAACCGTCGTTGCTGACGTCGGGGGTGAGGTTGCCGTCACCGGAGGCGCCCGGACCGCCGCCTGCGCTCATCGCGAGCGGCTGCAGCTGGTAGTACCGGTCGATCTGGTCGAACACCAAGCCATAGGGTGCACCGGCCCCGTGGGCGCCCGTCGCGAGCTCGGTCATGCTCTCCCACGTGAGGCGTTCCTCGGGGTCGGCGGACGGGTACGACTGTCCGGCCGCGTCGAGTAGCGCCTTGTTGTAGTACATGAGGTTGGTGGAGGTCTGGTAAGGCATGGCGACGAGGGTGTCGTCGATGGTCGCAGCCTCCAAACTTCCGGGGTCGACGCTGTCAGCCAGGTCGGGGAACGCGTCCGAGAGGTCGGCGAGCCAGCCGCGCGCCTCGTATGCGTCGGTGCGGGGCATGTCGACGTCGAATACGTCGATGGCGTCCTTGGTGTTGCCCAGCCGGGCGGCAAGAACGCTGTTGAAGTCGTCGAAGGGCACCGACTCGTACTTGACGGTGATGTTCGGGTGCGCGTCCATGAACGCGTCGAGCACGGGCTTGATCTGGTCCGGTGCGTAGGCCGCGCCGGCGTAGGTGATCGTGACCGGTTCGGTGGGTTCGGTGAATTCGATTGTCTCGTTGCTTGGGCCTGCGCCTGCGCCTGAGCCGCCGCAGCCGCTCAGCGCGACCAGAGCGGTGGCGGCGAGGACACCGGCCGCTGAGCGCTTCACTCCGTTGTGAATGGACATGTGATGGGTTCTCCTTCGTGGTTGGTCAGGTGATGAGCGAAGAGGCCGAGGCGGCGCGAGCTGCGCCCATCCGGTCGAGGAAGAGGCGAAGGAAGCCGTCCACGTCGGTGGCCGTGGCCACCGTGGCGTTGATGGGCCCTTGCGCCTCGAGGGCGAGGCCGCGGTCGGCGAGGACCAGGCCACGCGCCTGCTCGCTGTCCGTGACGGCGCGTACGGACGCTTTCTCCCAGGTGCAGAGTGAAGGGTCGATAACCGCGGCGAGGACGAGGGGGTCGTGCAAAAAGCAGCCGTCGACGTGCTCGGGGCGGCGGGGGAACGCCTCGTGCAGGAAGGCGATCCAGGCGTCCGTGCATGCGGCCGCCCAGACGCCGAAGCCGTCGCCCGCCGCCTCGGCCGCCGCGCGGAGGGCCGCACTGTCGGCGTAGGTCATCCGCACCTGGCTGGTCTGGTCGAGCCCGACCATCCGGATCGGTGCGCCGGACTCCAAGACGACCTGGAGGGCCTCCGGGTCCACAAAGGCGTTGAAGTCGCCGACGACAGTCACGTTCTGCGCGTAGCCAGTTGCGCTGCCAGCCATGACGACGAGCTCCTTGACGAGGCCGGCGAACTCGGCATCCTTCCGGATCGCCAGCGCGAGGTTGGTCATGGGGCCGATGGCGACGACGACCACCTCGCCAGGTTGGCGGCGGACTTGTTCGATCATCCAGTCGGCGGCCGGCACGGGGGATGTGGGACCGAGCATGGCGGCGGAGTCCCCGGCCGAGCGGTGCCCGGGCACAGCGGCCTCGAAGAGATCGCGGACCACCTGCATGCCGCGGGTGAGCGGCTCCGTTGCGCCCTGCAGCACCGGCAGGTCCGGCACCCCCAGGCGCTCGGCCAGCCGGCGGGCGACGTCGGTGCCGGTCGGCGCGTCGACGTTCCCATTCACAATCGTCAGCCCAAGCAGGTCGACCTCGGGGGAGCGGAGCGCCAGGGCGATCGCCAGCCCGTCGTCGATGTCGCTGCCCGGCTCACCGAGTCCGGGATCGGTGTCCAGAATGATCTTGATCGGTTCAGGCACGGGACGCCACCGAGTCGGCGTCGAGTCGTGCGTACACGGTGAAGGTGCGCTGGGCGAGTTCCGCGAGGGAGATTTTGTCGAAGCCGCGCACCGAACTCGACAGCCGGATATGGGTCGAGCCGATCAGGTCGCCGGGAATCGCTTCTGGTCCGTGCAGCGCGCCGAACACGGAGCCGACGGTGGCTGCGGACGAGTCGGTGTCCCGTCCTCCGGAGATCGTCAGGCCGACAGCCTCCACGAACGTCGCCCCCCAGAGCAGGCCGATGGAAATCAGGGCGGCGTTGTTGATGGTGTGAACCCAGTTGTACTGGCCGAGCTCCGTGTCGACCCAGTTGAGCGCGTCGATCGCGGAGGCGTCCGTCTCGCGGAGATCTCTCACACCGACCAGCGCCCGGTGCAGGCGGGATGTCGGGGGCACAACACCGAGCGCGACGTCGAATGCCGCCCGTGCATCCGTGACCGCCATGGCCGCCGATACAAGCGCGGCCGCCCACATCTCGCCGTAGATCCCATTGCCGATGTGGCTCAGCCGGGCATCGACGATCGCCAGCCGGGCGGCCGCGGCCGGCTTCCCGGGGAGCACCATCCCGAAGATGTCGGCACGAATCAGCGCACCGATCCACTCGCGATACGGGTTGTCGTGTGTCGCAGTCTCCGGCGGGCGGATGCCTCCGATGAGGTTCCGGTAGGCGGCGCGCTCGGCCGTGAAGGTCTGGGTGAACGGCAACGCGTCAAGCCACTCTGCCGCGATCGCCTCCGTGGTCAGCGCCGAGCCGTGGGCCTCCAGCAGCGAAAGGCCGAGCACCGTCCAGTCCAGGTCGTCGTCCCGTGGGATGTCGGTGAAGCGTCCTGCCGCCGAGAACGGCGCCGATTCGTGCAGGTGCGACACCCCCTGGGGCAGCGGGTCCAGGAGAGGCAGGTAGCCGGTCTGCGGCCACTGACCTGACGCGCGCAGGTAGAGCTCGACCTCGACACGGGTGAGTCCCTCGACTGGCTTCCCCATCGTGTTGGCCACCGTCCGGCCCGTCCACGCGCCGAGGATACGCCGCTCCAAGGTGGCCAGGTCCACGGGCAAAGCCGCGACCTGATCGGTAAGCGCTGCGAGCTCAGCGTCATCGCTCGTCTCCACGAAAGGCCAGTCGGCGGCACGCTCCAGGCGGGCCAGTGCCCCTGCGATTCCGGCGAGCGCGCCGAGGTCGCCCTCCGCGGCGGCAGTGATCGCCCGGTGCCCGAGGTCGCCGACGGGGTAGCCGCTGGAATCGAGCTGCTGGGCCTCATCGGGCACTAGATCGCGTGGATCGAGGACGTCGTGCATTTAGGTTCTCCTAAGCGGAAGCTCGGACGACGAGCTCGTGGTTGACGAGGACCTGCCGGTAGGACGCTCCGCCGCCCTCGTCGATGCGGTGCAGCAGCAGGTCTCCCGCGGCCTGCCCGATCTCCTCGACGGGGATGTGCACGGTCGTCAGGGCGGGGCGCACCAACGAGGCCGCGTCGATGTCATCGACGCCGACGATGGCGATGGCCGACGGGATGTCCAGCCCTGCGGCGTTTGCGGCTTCCATCGCGCCGATCGCCATGAGGTCGTTGGCGCAGAAGACGGCGTCGGGCGACGAGTCGGTGCCCATCAGGCGCTCCATCGCCTCGTACCCGCCGTCCCGCGTGAAATCCGCGACGGCGACGTGCTGCGGAAGCACCTCGATGCCGAGGGATGCGGCGGCATCCAGGAAACCGCTCAGCCGGGAGTCGCCGGGAGCCGCTCCGCGCGGGCCGGCGATCGTCGCGAGACGCGAGCGCCCCGAAGCGTGCAGGTGGCGGACGGCATCGCCCGCAATGCGCTCGTCGTCCGCCGACACCCAGTCGACGGACAGCCCGGACAGCCCGGAGCCAACCGCGACGACCGGGATGCCAGCTTTCTGCAGACGGGCGAGTCCGGAGGCCATTCCGCTCGCGGCAATGACGACGCCGTCCACGCGCCGCTGGATGGCCTCGTTCACAAAGGTGTCCGCGAACTGTTCGCCACCCCCCGCGTCGAAGAGCATGACGGCCTGACCGCGCCGGGCGACCGACAGCTGCAGGCCGCGGGCGAGTGCCGGGTAGTAGGGGTTGGTGATGTCCTGAACGATGAGGGCGATCGAGTTGCTCCGCTTGGAGGTGAGCGCCTGCGCGAAGAAGTTCGGCTGGAAGTCGAGCTCCGCCATCACCTTCTCAACCCGACGGCGGGTCGCCGCCGAGACGGGACGATTCCCCGACAGAACATGGGACACGGTGGTCTTGCTCACGCCGGCGGCTTTCGCCACCTCCTGGATCGTCGCGCCCGCTGGCGGCATCTCATCCAAACCGTTTTGCTTCACACCAACGCTGCTTTCCCGGTCGGTCGACGGCGAATCACTCCGGTATTTGCAAACCGGTTTGCTCAAACTACGGTGCGACTGGCGCCGCTGTCAAATGATCATTGGGCGCGGTGCGTCGGGCCGCGGACCCATCAGGAACAGGCGGCAGCCGCGCCGAACCAGGTCGGCAGGTGGCGCTCCAGGTCGTCCTGGTCGTCGCCGAGCCAGGCGACGGGCCATCGGGTGGGAGTAGGACGGCCGGCGCGTCAAGCTCGACGTCCGCGTCCGCGACGTAATCCACCTTGTCCGCCCACCCGGCCGACGAGAGGCGGCCAGTCGAATCGAGCAGCAGCCCGCGGCCGTGGTGTCTGCTCGTAGAGCCGGCCGACCGAGAGTGGAACCTCGCGCAGTCGTCGGCCGAGCAGTTCCGGCCCCTCGCCGAAGTCGGAGTGAATGCCGATGCCGTTGATCCTCCGCGAGGAACTCGGCGACGTCGTCGAACTTCATCAGCTCGGCGAGGAGGCGGCGCACCGCCTGCGGGCCGGGCTGGGCGGAGATGAGCACGGTCTGCGCACGGGTGATCGTGAGCACCTCCTCGGCGACCGGGCGGCGCTCGGCCGGATAGGTGTCCAGGAGCCCTTTAAGCCCCCAGCAGCCAGCATCCAGCCGAGACCGAACGCGTCCTGAATGCCGCGGTTCAGCCCCGCGATCAGGGGCTAGCGGCAAGCCCCCCGCCGTATCCGGTAAGGGCAGGGGGCTGCCCGGGGGCAGTCAGGCCGAGGACGGCCGCCGCTCAGGCGCTGAGAATCACCGTCTCGTCGATCGGCCGGCGCACCCGGGGGGCGCTCTCGCGGGCCTGCAGCGCCTCGGGCAACGCG
Organism: Naasia sp.; assembly: GCA_025463675.1. Classification (GTDB taxonomy): domain Bacteria; phylum Actinomycetota; class Actinomycetes; order Actinomycetales; family Microbacteriaceae; genus Naasia. The sequence goes on from JAODAX010000077.1 coordinate 12,849, forward strand.
GTGATGTTCCCGAGCTCGCCCACCGCGATGACGGTGGTGGGCACGAACCGCGGTTCGAGGTCGGCGAACTCCTGGACGAGTTCCGGGTCGAAGCCGCTCATCTGATGCACGACCAGACCGTCGGAATGCGCCTGCACTGAGAGGTGGGCGACCGCCTGACCGAGGTCGTACAGTGCGTGGCTGAGCGGCACGCCATCGGCGGTAGCCGTCTCGGCGATCGCGACGATGAGCACGGCAGCGTCGCCCGCCCACACCTGGTTGAAGCCGCGGAGCGCCTCGACGACCTGGGCGTGCAGGGCGGTGCCGCGGCGCGCGACCACGAAGCGCCAGGGTTGGCTGTTGCTCGCGGACGGGCTCCAACGGGCGGCCTCCAGGGCAGAGGAGAGCTTCGCCTCGTCGATCGGGTTCTCGCTGTGGAACGCCCGCGGGCTCCAGCGGCCGGCGAGGACGTCGAGGACGGGGTGCTCGGTCGAAGCGGTGCGGTCGATGACGGACGTGCTCATGGAGGAGGCCTTTCGGAGAGGGTCGGATCGGACTCCCTCGTCCGGCGTTCAGTGACTGAACGCTTGTAAAACAGCAGGTATTCCGCGGGCCGCCTGCGCCGCACGGCGGAACCCGCGTTCACCCGCGCGACGGAAGCGCCGGCCGCAACGGCCTCCCCAGGGTGAAACGCATGACCGCTGCAGCCGCACCTCGGGCGCGCCGGCCCTCAAGATCGTCGGGCTGAGGAAGTCTTTCGACGGCAAGGTCGCCGACGAGCGACTTCGCCTTCACCGTGTCGCGCCAGACGTCGGTGCCGAGCACCTCGATCGTGCCGGCATCCGGTCGGAGGAGGCCGGTCGCCATGGAGCGAGAGTGGTGGTCTTGCCTGCGCAGCGCACCGGCGACCTCCTCGACCTGCTCGACCTGACGTCGGCGGGGGGCACGCTCGTCGTCGACTATTGGGCGGGCATGACGAAGAAGATCGCGCTCGCCTACGCCCTCGTGCGACGCGCCGCGCCTGCTGGTGCTCGACGAGCCTTTCTCGCCGGCTACGTCCGCGGCGGCGGCACCGTGATCGTCTCCAGCCAGTCGATGGACCTGGTGCAGCGGACGTGCGACCACGTCGCGGTGGTCGGCTCCGGCCGCCGCCTGTCGGCGGCAGGCACCGTCGACGAGGTGCGTGCGGGTCGACGCTCGAGGACCGCGTCGTCGAGCTCGTCGACGGGCGCCGGAACTCCGAGGGACCGTCGTGGTTACACACCTCCTGAGACTGCGCCGCCTCCTCGCCAACGGCTTCCGGCGCAGCACCTGGACGCTCATCTCCGCCGTCATCGGCGCCATCGGGGGACTGTTCATCCTCGCCGGCCTCGTAGCGGGCATGATCGCGCTGTCCTTCGTGGAGACGCGATGGGCCTGGGCGGTCGCCGTCCTCGGTGGCGCTCTCGCGGTGCTCGGCCGGGTGGTCGTGCCGCTGCTCGTGCGCGGCATGGATTAGACGCTCACCGTCGAGAAGCTCCGCACCTTCCCGATCCCGCCGCAGCGGCTCCTGGTTGCACTGCTCGTGGTCGGGCTGCTGGGCGTGCCGGGCATCGTCACCCTCATCGCGGGTTTGTCGACCGCGCTGAGCTGGCTCCGCGAACCGGTCGCGCTCGTCGCTGCCCCGTTGGCGGCACTGCTCGGCGCGCTCACCTGCGTGACCGCCCCGCGCGCGTTCGAATCGGTGGGGGCGGCGCTCGCCAAAGCGCGGCGCTACCGCGAGGTGATGGGCGTGCTCGTCTTCGTGCCGCTCATCCTCCTCGACCCGATCATCAGCGTCATCGGCTCGTCGATGGCCACAGTCGCCGACGACATCCCCGCCATCGCGCGGGTCGTGTCCTGGACACCGTTCGATGCGGCATGGTGGATCCTGGCGCTCGGCCGCCCGCTCGAGGCGCTCGCGAAGGCGGGCATCGCGCTCGCCACCCTGGGTGTGCTGGTTCTCCTTCGGCGGCGCAGTCTCGCCATCCTGCTCGTCTGGCCGCCGCGCGCGTCCGGTGGGTCTGCCAAGTCGAAGGGCCTCGGGCCGTTCAACTGGCTCCCCGCCACCCCGACCGGCGGTGCCGAACTCGCGCTCGGCATCGCCGCGCTCGCCACCGGGGAGCTATGGCTGAGCGGCGCCACCCTGGTGGTGGGCGTCCTGCTCGGCTCGGCGCTGATGCTGGTGGGCATTCGGCGGGGCGGCGCGCTGATCGAGCGACGCGGCCCGGAACTGCTCACGAGCCTCCGCCGGGCCGGGGGGCGCCTGACCTGGCGGGCCGATTTGCCGCTCAGTGCTGTAAGTGGGCGAGTTACCAGCAGCAGGAAGTGGCAACTCGCGGCGACGCGAGACGACGGGACGGAGCGGCGCGTTCCCGCAGTGCCGGTCGCTCAATACGATCGGGCTGGCCGCACCAGCGACCGACGTCCGCGCCCGTCAGGAGAGTCGTGACCGGTACATCTGCCGCCCAGCCCGCCACTCGGCCGTACCCGTGGGTGCGCACCGTCGTGCTCTACTCCATCGTCGGCTCGCTGATCGCCGCAGCCGCTATCGGGGTGATCAGCGCCCTGGTCGGCGAGTTCGGCTCGCTGTCCTGGCAGGCGATGGGCACCATCGCGCTGTTCGTCTTCTTCGCCCTGCTCGCCTGGTACGACGCGGACGTGTCCGCGAAGCGCTCCCGCTGGTTTGGCATCACCTCCGTGCTCGTGTCGATCTACCTGCTCCTCGTCGGTCTGCTGAAGATCTGGCTGCCGCACGAGGACACCGTGATAACCGATGAGAACGGCGGCGTCTTCGTCGACTACTACGACGGCGCCTCGGCCTTCCTGTCCTGGATCTGGCTCGCGATCATCGCCCGCGTCGCGCTGCTGCACATCCACCTGCTGCTGGTGATCTACAACCGATTCCAGACCGCGGCGATGCGCGCGGTCTCCCGCATCACCTTCGTCCTGGTGGCGGTCCTCGCGGTAATGCTGTCGCTGCCGGCGCTGTTGCCCGGGCGCGAGTATCCGGAGCTGTACTGGCGGCTCGTGGCCGCGATCGCCATCGCCGACGCGCTCGGCACCATCCTGGTTCCCCTCGTGCACCTGCTCTTCCATCGGCAGCCGCAGCCCGGTTCGGTGCCGCCGCTCGCCGCGCACCAGACCGCGCCGGCGCCGGCAGCGCGCCCGGCCGCCGCGGTGCCGCCAGCCGGG
>JAODAX010000018.1 GCA_025463675.1 Naasia sp.
CGGCGCTGCTCCTCGTCGACGAGGCCGTGGAACTTCTCGGGCAAGGGGCGGATGCATTTGGCGAGCAACCGCACCTGCTGCACCTTGAGGGAAAGTTCGCCCTTGCGCGTCTGCATCGCGACGCCGCCGACCTCGATCCAATCGCCCAGGTCGAGGTCGCCGAACGTGGCGAATCCGTCGTCGCCCACTTCTGCCTTGGAGACGAAGAGCTGGAGCGTCCCGGAGCGATCCGCGAGTTCGCCGAACATCAGCTTGCCCTGCCCGCGCTTGAGCATGAGGCGTCCTGCGAGGACGTAGTGTGCGTCCGTTTCGGCGCCGGCCTCGAGATCGGCGTGAGCGGCGCGGACGTCCTCGGTGCGCGCCGTCGGGTCGGCGCGGAACGGCCACGGCTCGCCACCGGACGCGGCGAGTGCGGCGAGCTTGGCCCGGCGGTCGTCCATGATGCGCGTCTCCGTCGAGGCGCGTGCCTCGTCGGAGGACGGCGCCTCGTCCTGCTCGGTCACCTGGGAGCCTTCGGTCGCTGACATGCGCCGAGTCTAGATGGTCGAGAGGTCGTGGCAGACATCTGCCGGTTGCGCGCGTCAGGCGGCGTCGGCGACCGCGACCCAGGCCCGGGCGGCGCCGTCGTAGTACTCGGCGAATCCGCGGCCGAGGACGTGCAGCGGGGCAGCAGCCGTCAGGTCGGCGGTGGCCCGACTGACGAGCGAGCCCTGGAAGACGTAGAAGCGACCGTCGCCACCTTGCGTGGTGATCCAGCGCGTCCACTCCGAGCCGCCGCCCGCCGCCGCCCGCGCCTGGCGAGCCGCCGACGTCGCTTCGGCACCTGTCGCGTAGCCGGTGGACGAACCTGCGACGGACTGCAGCTGCAGGACGCCGCCCCGGGCCGTGCCGGAGTCGTTCAGGGAGAAGGTACGGGTGAGCTGGCTGGCCGGGTCGAACGCCGGCGTCGATGCGGGCGAAGGCGTCGGCGTGGCAGGGCCCGCGACGGGCGGAGCGCCAGGAGCCGGAGCGGGTGTGCCCGCCACGGGCCCGGCGTTGGGAGCAAACGGCTTGGGCTGGCCATACGGAACGGACGTCGAGCGGCCGCCGCCTTGCTCCGTCCAGGTGTATGTCTGCCACCCTGCGGCGTCCATATGGTTGATGGCGTTCCAGGCAACGACCTTGCCTTGCTCCGGCGTGAGCGCGGGACCGGCGGGGGTGCCGCCCTCCGCTGCTTTCGCGACTGCGCTGTAGAACTTCTGCCCCTGCTGAATGACGACGTAGCGGAGATGCCGCGACCCCATCGTCTGGGTGCTCACGGTGGCCTGCACAGCCGCGTTCGCTTCCTCCAGCGTCGCGTAGCCGGCGGCTTGCCCCACGGCTGCGGCGATCGTGAATGCGCCCCCCGCGGCAATCTCGCCCGTGCTGCCGGCACCCGCTGGGAGCGTGACGCTCGCGCCCACAAGCGCGGTGCCCGGTCCCGTGCCCGTCGTCGCCGCGGTCGGGATGTCGATCACCGGTGCGGTGTCTTGACCCGGCATCCCCTCGCCCGGGGTGCCGCCCGGGGTGCCGCCCGTTGGATCTGCCGTCGGATCGCCTGCGCCGCCCGGGGTCGCACCTGCGTCGCCCGTGCCCGGTCCGGTGCCGCCGGCCCCACCGCCACCCTGCCGCAGCTGCGTAATGGTGGCTTCGTACTGAGTCTGCATGTCCGAGATCGTCTTGTCGGCCTGCGCCTGCAAGCCCTGGAACGCCGGCAGGATCTCCTGTTCGGCCTGCTTTCGGCCATCCGCCACGCCCTTCTTGTGGAGGCCGACCCCCAGGAGCGCGCCACCCAGCCCCGCGGCGCCGACACCGAGGAACCCTGGCAACCGCTTTCCCTTCGAGAGCGCGAACAGCGCCAGACCGAGTCCTCCAGCTAGCACGGTCGCACCTATGGCTGGAAAACCGTCCCTGATGAGGTCGAATCCTTCTGCGGCCGACGGGGTCGCACCACCAGATGCGGCGCCCGGAGCACCCGCGGCAGGTCCGGCGGGTCCGGCGGGTCCGGCGTTCGTCAGGTCCGGGAGTCCGCCGGAGGCTGTGCCTGCGGCAGTACCTGCGGCCGGTGTTTCCGCTGCGGGCGCGCTCCCGACGGGTGCGGACCCGATCGGACTTGCGCTTCCCTGCACTGAACTCGACACGGACTTCCCCCCTGAAGTCGTGGCCTTCCCCTACCGCTCTATCGGGAGCCGCCGCAGTTCTGTTGCACCCCCCGGGGCGACGAGTGCGTGCAACGCCCAGCGCGGCCCGCGCGATAGGCGGGAGAGCGAGGGAGACGGGCAGCCGGGACGCTGCGCCGTGATCGACGGGACGGAACGAACGACCATGTTCGCCATGATGGCCGCCAAATCGGGAGCACGTGCTGCAGCTGCGGTGCGTGCTGCCGATGCCGCGCCGACCCCGCCCGCAGCTCCTGCAGTCCCGGCGAGAACCACCTCCATCAGTCCGCCAGGCTGGTTCGGGCTCACCGCCGGCGGTGTCGGCGTAGGGCTCACCGCGATGAATATGTGGCGCGACGCCCTCGGCTCGCAGAAGGGCCTGGAGAACTCGGGGCTGTTCGGCCCGACGTCCGTGGCCGTCATCGGAGGCACCGGCCTCGTGCTCGTCGCCGAGAAGGCGAACATCACCAATATCCCGCTGCGGAATTTCTCGCGCGGCGCCGGCATCACGCTCGTCCTCGGCGGACTGACCGGCGCCATCGCTGGAGCCTTCCAGACGTTCGGCGAGCACGCCCCGCCAGCTGGGACTCCGCTGGCGCGGCGTCCCGTCCCCTTCGCCGACGACCTCCCCACGGACGTCGCACAGCTCGAAGGCCTCGAGGTGGCTGCGGGCGAAGTCATCGACACGAAGCGCACGTTGCACCGGATCCCCGTCTACGTCGATGCCAAGACGGCTGAGCGACTTCCAGACGGG
>JAODAX010000117.1 GCA_025463675.1 Naasia sp.
CCCAGTGCTCGGCTCCGAAACCGAAGTGGATGACGCCGGCGCGCATGCGCTCGGGAAGGTTCGTCGTCGGGTCGGTGCTGTTCCAGACCTTCTCGATCCCGCGGTGTCCCTTCGGGATGGTGCCGATGGAGCAGTCGTTGAAGTAGGCCCAGCCCTTGTAGGGGAAGCCCGGGTACTCGACGTCCTTGTAGCGGTCGACGATCTCGCGCCACACCTCTCCATAGCGACCTCCGCCGCGGATCTCCTTGATCATGCCTCCCTCGACCTCCACCTCGATGTGAGGGAAGAAGCCGGTGTGATTGCTCGTGCCGGCAATCACGCCGTTGACGGTGGGGAAGAAGATCCGGGCCTGCTCGAGGAACTCCTTGACGTCGTAGCCGAACCTGACCGCCTGGATGGTCGAGCCGAGGATGTGACCGCTCAGGTAGGCGCCCTTGGGCCACAACCGCGCCTGCTCCTCGGTGACCTTCCAGCTGATGTCCGTGCCCTGCGGGTCGGTGATCCGCACCTCCTCGGCAGTGGAGAACTGCTCGAGGACCTTCAGGTCGAGCAACCGGAAGAGCTCGTCGGGATAGGCGGTGCACTTGGAGATGAAGGTCTCGTAGTCGTTGAAGAGCCAGTTGCCCTTGATGTTTCCGCCCGTCGCGCGGGCCCAGTGCGGGCGACCAGAATCACCGGCATGGATGCGGCTGTATGCGGGGCGGTCCTTGAGGTAGCGCTTCAGCGCGGCAGCCTCGACGGAGTACTCCACACCTGTCTCGGTCATCTCACGGTGCCGGTCGACGGCCTCGCGCCAACCGTCGGCTGCGCTGTAGTACTCGGTGCTCATGCCGAGGTCTCGGCGCGTCACGTGGTCGACGGACTTGGCGCCGGCCTCGAGCATGGCTCGCTTGACGGCCTCGAACACGTACGGGTCCTGGTCGGAGTGGGTCATGATCAGGATCGAGTCGTTCTTCTCGATCCCACCCAGCGCCGAACGTCCGTAGCGTCGTCCGACATGGTGACGCGCGATCGGCATGAGCTCGTCGATGTCGGTCACGCGAGGCTGGTTGAGGTAGTCCGGGTAGCGGGGCGCCGGATAATCGAAGTCGCCGAACTCGGGCATGGATTTCCTTTCGGGATGGGTGAGACGTCAGATCCGTGCGAGGTTGAGCGCGGAGCTGCGTGTGCGTAGGTAGCGGTTCATGACCGCCGGGACGAGGTCTCCCGGATGTGGGACCGACACGGCGCGGTCACCCAGGACGTCGAGGCGTCCGAGATCGAGGTCTCCGGTGAGGAACAGCACCGAGCGAACGCCCATCGATTCGGCCTCGTCGAAGGCTCGGACGGTGTCCTGCAGCGCGTACAGGTCCTTGCCGTCGCCGTAGTCGTCGCCGTAGTCCTCGTCGTACGGCAGTCCGTCACTGATGACCATGAGCATCTTCGAGCGCGCCTCCGTGCGCCGCAGCTGGGCCGTCATGTGGCGTACGGCGGCTCCCATGCGCGTGGCGTCGAGAGGACGCAGCGACTCGATCCGGCGCGACACGGCCGTGCCGACGCCCTCGTGGACCGACTTGACCCGCTGCATCCGCACGGCGTGCCTCCCACTGGAGGAGAAGGCATAGACCATGGACTGGTCCGAGACGCGTTCCATGATCTCGGCCAACACCATGGCTGTCTCGCGCTCATGGTCGAGGACGGTGCGATAGGGGGTTCCATACAGGTGCTGGGCGGTCTCGTCGATCGTGAATCCGCCCTCGGACCGGGTGTCGACGTGGTCGGCCGTCGACATGCTCACATCGATCAGAACCCCACAGACCACGTCTCGTCCGAGCGGTGTCTTGCGTGTGTAGACGTTGCCGTTGAAGCCGCTTCCGGCGCGCAGTCCGACCAAGGTGTCCACTGCTGCGGACAGGTCGATCTCGTCTCCGTCGGCCAGTGCGCGCTGAAGCGACATGCCTTCCGTCGGGAGCCGGCTCCATTCGCGTTGCAGCGCCGTCACAGTGCTGCGGTGAGCAGCCAGGACTGCGCGCCCGTAGGGGGACGGGCCGCCTGCGGCAGCGAGCGGCTCCTCGACGACGCGGCACCACGAGGGTCGGTAGGTGGAGCGGACCGAGTCCCACTCCGGATAGAAGAACACGTTGGAGCTGCCGATGGACACGGGTGCCAGCCACGGCACGTCCCAACGATGTACGGCACCGTGCTCGTGCGGGATCGGTTCGGGCGGACCGCCTCGTTCCTCGTGGTCCCCATCGTCGTGCCCGTGCCCGTGCCCGTGGTCGTGGTCGTGGTCGTGGTGCGCGTGGCCCTCAAGCCCCTCGCGCCATGCGAACATCGCCGGATTCTCGAGGCGGCCCGTGTCGCGGTGTCCCAGGTAACGGCTGCCCAGGACGCCTCGGTAGAGCACGAGCGGCACGTCCAGTGCGTACCTGTCCTCCTCTTCGAGCTTGCTGCGCTGAGCGCCGCCGAGACCGGCGAGCATCGCTTCCGCGTCGGCAGCCGCGGCGGGCCGCGGGGCTGGTTGCGCGGGGTGCAGAGTGAAGGCCACAGGATCCTGGGTGGTCATCGGCGGGGTGTCGCTGAGCCAGCGGTAGAGGCACACCGCAGCCAGCACGCTCTCGGCAACGGTGACCTCCGAGGTCATCCAGTCGACGAGGTCCTCGCAGCGCGGAAGTGCCTGCGCCACGCTGGGGGCGAGGAGCACGTCGACCGGCTCATGTGCCAGCGACTTGGCGGCCAGGATCGTGAGCAACTGGTTGCGCGGCCCGCGGTCGGACACGCGCTCGATCCCCAGCCGGTCGAGGGCATGACGCTGAGCTCGGGCGTGGTGCTCGCGAAGGCCGGGATGCCGGCGCCGCAGCACGCCATCTAACCGGGTGCCTTCGAGGACGCCCAGGGCAGCCTCGCCTGTGGCGGGGTGGAGGCAACGGGATACGAAGTCGTTGACGAGATCCTTCCCGCTCAGGCCGTTGCCGACCTCGCCCAGTGTGCCGATGCCGGGGGCGTAGGTGAATGCCCGGTGTGCCAGAGCCACCAGGTACCAGCCCCAGTTGTCGTGTCCGTTGTCGAAGAAGTCGACGACACCGGGCAGCCTCACCGTGTCGTCGGTGTCCGGCGGGATCGGCGTTTCGCCGGACACGTCGTCCAGGAGGTGGAAGCCAACCGTCCTACCCGCGATGGCTTCGTAGAACAGTGAGGCGACCCGCGACTGCCGCTCGAAATCGACCGGGCCTTCGGGGAGATCCCTACGGGTCCTCGTGATCACCGCTCTGCCGCTCGGAACTGGGCCTCTACCAGTTCGGTGAGCGTGGTTACCGTGTCCGGGTCGTTGGTCAGGACGCTGGTGATGGCCACATCGCATGCTCGGGCTGGCGGCAGGCCCGCAAGGATGAGCTCAGCGGCATGCACCAGCAGTCGAGTGCCCGGGCCCTCGATGGCGGTGGAGTCCTGCAGGTTCCGGATGTTGTTGGCGAGGGTGACCAGCTGTCGTGCGGTGTGCGCGTCCGCCTCGGTCTCTCCACGTACGATCTCCACCTCCACGTCTGCATGCGGGTAGCCGAACTCGATCGCGACGAAGCGCTGAAGCGTGCTCGGCTTGAGCTCCTTGAGGGAGGACTGGTATCCGGGGTTGTAGGACAGGACGAGCAGGAAGTCGTCGTGCGCTCTCACCTCGGTTGCGAGCTTGTCGATAGGCAGGGTGCGACGGTGGTCGGTCAGGGGGTGGATCACCACCGTGGTGTCCTTGCGGGCCTCGACGATCTCGTCGAGGTAGCACAGCCCACCGGAGCGGACTGCGTGGGTGAGCGGTCCATCCACCCACACCGTCTCGTCGGCGTTGAGCAGGTGCCGGCCGACCAGGTCGCTCACCGTGAGGTCTTCGTGGCATGCGACGGTGGTCAGACTCAGGCCGGTGCTGCCGTCCACGCCGACCAGTCGCGCGGCCATGTGCTCCAAGAAGCGCGTCTTGCCGCATCCGGTCGGGCCCTTGAGGAGGATCGGGAGGCGTCTGTGGAAGGCAGCTTCGAAGACGGCCACCTCGTCGGCCTGGGCGACGTAGAAGGGGACGGCGGACGCGGTGGTCACTACACCGTCCGTCACGGTTGTCATGACTGCGGATCAACTCCTGGTGGGCGCTGGGACAGGTTCGTGTGGGTAGGGCCGGAGCGGCACGGCGATCGACGTCGGTCCCCTTCGGGCCGCCCGGACATCGCGGGTATCAGCCGGGCGGACGAGGCGGGCGGGGCATGGATGTGAGACTGCTGTTGAATGCCTCGAGCACCAGAGCCACTCCCATTCGTTCGGCGTTCGCGGAGACCGGGCGCCAGGCCGGACGAGTCACGATCGTCCGTGACGCCCGTCACGCCACAGGCCTATCGGCTCACATTATCGGTATAAAGGTCAAACCATTCTTCGAGTCGTTATTCAATCGAGATCTTCCCGGGTGATCCCGCCCGCGAGCGGATGTACGTCGATGCCGTCGCACGCTGACGCGCGCCTACGGGCGGGGGAAACGGTCAGCGAGCCGCGGGTAGACCCGGAGCGCGTTCTCGCACAAGACGGCCTCCCGGTCACGGGCGGGAAGCCACGCGCCTCGTAGATAGGCCAACGTGTCGTCCCACTCCACTCCGGTGTCGGGATCGGCGCCGCGAACGGCACCCAACATCTCCGACGCGAAGAGGATGTTCGTCGAGGGCACGACGTCGAGCAACAGGTCGATGCCGGCCTGGTGGTACACGCAGGTGTCGAAGTAGACGTGGGAGAGCAGGTCCGAGGGATCGGGCCAGCCGTAGCGCATCGCCAGTCCGCGGTAGCGGCCCCAGTGGTAGGGCACCGCTCCGCCGCCGTGGGGGATGACGAAGCGCAGCCGGGGGAAGCGCTCGAACAGGTCGGACTGGAGGAGCTGCATGAAGACGCTGGTGTCCGCGTTCAGGTAGTGGGCGCCGAGGGTGTGGAAGTTGGGGTTGCACGCGGTGGAGACATGCACCATGGCGGGGACGTCGAGCTCCTCGAGGAGCTCGTAGATGTCGAACCAGGCCGGGTCGGTGAGTGGCTGACCCGCCCAGGTGCCCGACGGGTCGGGATTGAGGTTGACGCCGACGAACCCCAGGTCCTCGACGGTGCGGCGGATCTCGGCCAGGACGCCGGCGACATTTCCCGCTGGGGTCTGCGGAAGCTGAGCGACGGGAGCGAAGTTCTTCGGGTACAGCTCACTCACTCTGTGCACGAGAGAGTTGGACACGGCCGCCCAGGCGTTGGCGATCTCCGGGTCGGGGACGTGGTGCTCCATCCCGGACGCCTTGGGCGACAACAGCATGACGTCCCCGCCGCGCTCCTGCATCACCCGCAACTGATTGTTCGCGACGCTCTCCCGCAACTCGTCGTCCGAGATCGGCGCGAGCCCAGACCTCTCACCGCGCAGCTGCGCGGCACGGAACTCGTCGAGCGCCTTCGGCGCGGTCGTGAAATGACCGTGGATGTCGATGATCAACGCCGGCGCTCCTTCAGGTACGACTCGTGGTCGACGTATCGCACGCCGGCCGCTTCGATCATGGGTCGCATGTTGTTGACGTCCAGGGAGATCTCCCCGGCCGCATACCGCTCGCGGGAGGCTGCCTCCTTCTTCGATCTCGCCTCCGCGGCTTGCAGGACGTGAGCAGCATCGAGTCGCGGCACCACCACGACGCCGTCCTCGTCGGCAACGATCACGTCTCCCGGCGCGACGATCTGGCCGGCGATCGCCATGGGGACGTTGACGTCGCCGAGCGTCCCCTTGACGGTGCCTTCGGCCGAGACGCACTTCGACCACACCGGAAAGCCCATCGCCTCGAGGTCCGCGACGTCGCGCACCCCTGCGTCGATGACCAGTCCGAGCACGCCGCGCGCCTGCAGGGACGTCGCGAGCAAGTCTCCGAAGTAGCCCATGTCGCACGGTGCCGTCGGGGACACGACCAGTACGTCACCTTCGCGGCACTGCTCGACAGCCACGGCGATCGTGGTGTTGTCTCCGGGAGCGACGGTCACTGTCACGGCGGGACCGCCGATGCGGGCGCCGGGCCACACGGGGTTGAGGTGAGATCCCAGGAGCCCCGTCCGGCCTTGCGCCTCGTGGACCGTCGCGACGCCGTGGGCGGCGAGCTGTGCCGCGACGCCGATGTCTGCTCGCGGCGGATTGGTGACGACCAGGCCGCTCATCGCGTGACCGCCCCTCCGGGCTGGCCGATGAGCTCGGGCATCATCGAGACATGGATCGCGTCCTCATCGGTCTCACCGGCGAGGACTCGGATGGCGTGATCGACCTGGTCGATGCCGTACCTGTGGGTAGCAAGCTTCTCGAGGGGGAAGCGACCGGACGCCAGCTGCGCCACGGCGAGTTCGCAGGCGTTGAAGGAGTGCCCGCGCGCCGACTTGATGGTGATGGCCTTCTCGGTGACGGCCTTGACGGGGAAGTCCGGGAACGCGGCGAGCTCACCCTGGATCAGCAGCGTTCCTTCGCGCCGCTTGAGCACGGAGACTCCCAGCAGCACGGGGGCCGTGCCGGCGCGTGAGGTGCAATCGAGGACGTAGTCGACGCCGCGTCCGTGGGTGAGGTCCATGACCTTCTCGCGGGGATCCTCCTTCAGAACGTCGATGACGGCATCGGCGCCGAGCTCCAGGGCGAGGTCGAATCGCTTCCTGTCCCGCGTGGTGCCGGAGACGATGATCTGAGCCGCTCCGGCCTGCTTGGCAGCCACGAGCTGGGACAACCCCTGTTGCCCCGGTCCCTGGATCAGGACGGTGTCGTTGTAGCCGACGCCGGCCGTGAGGAGTGCCCATTCGATGCCGTTGGACAAGGGCATCACCAGACCAGCCTGCTCGGGGGTGATGCCGTCGGGGATCCTGTGCAGCACCGCGTTCCAGGGCAGGAACATGTATTCGGAGAAGCCGCCCCACAGGGTTCCGGGGTTGTCGGCGGACGTGTAGCCGAACCGACGGGCATCCGGGTTGGTGCGCCAGTCGGTGGCCTCGCAGTGCCGGTACTCGCCGATGCGACACCACTCGCAGTTGAAGCACGCGACGTAGTGCTCGACGAAGACGCGGTCTCCCTCCCGCAGCCCGTGCCGTGCCGTGAACTTCTTCCCCGCCTCGGCGATGACACCGACATTCTCGTGGCCCATGATGACCGGGCCGCGCGTCGCCGGGGTCGTCGGCGGGTTGCTGTAGAGCTTCACGTCCGTCCCGCAGATGCCTGCCACTTCGATCTTGAGCAGCGCGGACTCGGCGTCGATGCGCGGCAGGTCCAGCTCGCGCAGCTCGGTGGTTCCCGGCGCGGTCCGGACGGCCGCGCGCACCTTCTCAGTCATCCCTGCTCCTGCATCCAGGTTGGCTCAATGGTCTGACCAAAGGTACCATCTATATCCGCCGTCGACCGTCGGCGGCGACCTGTGGAACAGGAGCGACATGCGTGACCTCTCGACTCTGACCCGGCGCCAAGGCGCTACCAGCCCCCTGATCGACGGCAGCGTGCGTCCCGCGGGTTACCAGCTCCGCGTGGCGGAGGAACCCGTCCTGGTCAAAGGATTTCGCAGGATGGTCCGCGGGCTGGAGTACGACGTCGCGGAGATGGCGCTCACCACCTACCTGACCGCCAAGGAACATGGCGTGGCCTTCACGGCCCTGCCCATCTTCTTGGTGCGGGGCTTTCACCACGGCGCTACCCAGGTGCTGCGCGAGGGACGCATCCACGAGCCGGCTGATCTCAGCGGCGGACGCGTGGGTGTCAACCGGGGATACACCGTGACCACGGGCGTGTGGGGGCGAGCGGCTCTCGCCGACGCCGGCCTCGACCTGGACTCCGTGACGTGGGTGCTGTCCGGCGACGAGCACGTCGCCGCCTACGCCCCACCGTCGAATGTCGTTCCGGCGGGCGGTGAGCGCTCGCTGGAGGAGATGCTGATGGCAGGCGAGCTCGACGCGGTCGTCGGTGCCGGCATCGACCATCCCGATGTCGTGCCGCTCATCGCCGATCCGGAAGCCGCCGGGATGCAGATGCTGCGCGATCGGGGCATCTTCCCGATCAATCACGTCGTGGTGCTGCGCGATCAGCTTCTTCGTGAGGACCCGGACGTTGCCGTCGCCGTCTACGAGGCGTTCGCCGAGGCGAAGCGCCGCTACGTGGCGGACCTGGCCGCCGGCCTGGAAGAGACCGAGCAGGATCGCCTGCTCCGACGCGTCATGGACGTCACCGGAGCCGATCCCCTGCCCTACGGCCTGGCGCCGAACCGGGACGTGATCGAGGAGCTTCTCGACCAGGCCGCACGCCAGCACATCCTCGCCGCCCCGGTGACGCTGGGTCGGGTGTTCGTGCCCGTGTCCTGAGGGCCGGGCGACCCGACGCCCTCCACCGGCCGCGGCACGCATGCGGACGGTGCACTAGTGCTTCGCGAGGAACTGCATGACCCTGGCGGTCGAGGCTGCGGGAGTCTGCTCGACGACCGGGACGTCCCAGAACTCGTTGAGCGGGAGACACTCCTGCAGGTAGCGGGCCGCCGAGGGCGTGTGGGAGGAGTCATCACCCGGGACGATGAGTGCGGGCACGTCCAACAGCTGCAGGTCCTCGGGCTCGGGCCCCGGGACCGTGTCACGGTCGAAGAGCAGTCGGGCGGTCCCGCTCACCAAGGTCGAGTAGCGAGACAGCTCGAAGGCGACGTAGTGAGCGGCGAAGGCATCGTCGTTGCGAAGGGCAGCCGCCCAGGGACCGACCCGGGGGTCGTTGCTGAAGCCACTGCCACTCGTCCGGGCCAGGTCGACGACGGCGGCGAGGCCGTGCTCCAACGCGAATCCGAGGTGCTGAGCGAAGCGTTCGAGCTGCTTGGCGCGATACGGCACGCCCCCGGCGGGCGAGAAGAGCACCATCGACCGCACGCGAGCGGGATTCTTGACGGCGAGCAACGCGACGGTCGAGCAGCCCACACAGCCACCCATGGCGTGTGTCGACTCGATCTCGAGGTGGTCCAGGAGTCGAACCGCCTGGTCGACGTAGTGCTGCCAGGACAGCCGATCCAACCGTCCGCCGGAGTGACCGGACTCGCGGCGGTCGAACACGATGCACGTGTAGGACGCGGACAGCGCGTCGACGAAGCCGAGTTGGCGGTAGCGACCGAAAGAGGTCCAGTTCTCCAGGCTGGAGTCGAAGCCGCCGGGGCTGAACATGAGCACAGGCGGACCGTCGCCCACGGTCTCGTACCGGGTCGAGATGCCGTCGAGGTCTACGATGGGCATGGAATTCGCCTCCTGCTAGCTGTTGATTCCGCCGCGAATCTGACGTCCGGACCGGATGTCGGCGACGCACTCGGCGATGGCCTCGAACGCGATCCGCCCGACGTTCGCGTACGTGTCGGGCTCCTCGTCGATCCACGCGGAGTTGTAGCCGATCGCGGCGCTCGACATGCGGATCCGCCCATCCAGCCACGGCCCACCGCCGAAGCCACCCAGCACGGGGATGGCGACGGCGTCGACCACCGCGGGGCCGACCACGGGGCCGGAGTTGGTGAAGTTCAGGGCAACGGCGCCGGCCGATTCCAGCCGCTTCGCCTCGGAGACGAGCTCATCGAGCATGTCGTCGGGAACCTGCGCGGTTTCGGCGGCCGAATACGCGATGCCGTACTTCAGAGCCGTCTGGGGGGTGATGCCGAACTGGGCGAAGACGGGAACCCCGGCTCGGGTGACCGCCTCGACCACCTCAGGGAACTGTCCTGCCCCGTCGAGCTTGACCAGGTCGACTCCGACCTCCTTCGCCAGGCGTACCGCGGCTGCGACGCCGTCTCCGGTCTGCACGGGGCCGAAGGGGAAGTCACAGCTGACCATGGCCGAGGAGACACCTCGCCGCACCGCCTTGGCGACGACGAGGATCTCCTCGAACGTGACCTCCAAGGGGTGCGCATGTCCCCACAGGTTGACACCGACGGAGTCCCCGACCGAGATGATGTCTGCGCCGGCACGATCGGCGATCCGGGCCATCTGCGTGTCCCAGGCGACGATGCAGACACTCTTCTCTCCGGCCTCCTTCATGGCTTGCAGCCGTGGGAGCGTCATCCGGCTCATGCGCGAGTGGCCTTAAGCAACTCCACCAGGTCGTCGGCGTCGGCGGGTAGCAGCAGGACGCGTGCGTGGGAGCGGAGGTTGAACAAGGCCGCGCTCGTGAGGGCTTCGGGCGTCACGACGAGCGCGGCCGTCATGATGCCGCGCTCCTTGCAGGTGGCGCCGATGGTCGTGACGGCCTTGGCGTTCTCGCCTGTCACCGAGACGAGGATGACCGTGTTGCTGTCCTCCAGCTCGTCGGCGAGCAGCACGGGCTGACCCTCCATCGAGAGGAGCTCGTGTCCGGGGTCCGTCGCGGTGTAGAACCTCGCCTGTCCCCAGGACTGGGCGGCAGCGTCACGCACGATCTGCTCGGCGCTGTCATCCAGTGCGACCACCCTGGTGTTGCGGGCCGCTGCCAGCGTGTAGTCGATGCGGTACGCCGCCTCCTTCGAGGAGGCAGCCTGCGCGCAGGCGCTCGGACCTGCGGGTATCGAGAGTCGCTCAGCCATGCGGATCCACCTCAGACCGTGGTCTGGGGGACGCCGGGGCGGGCGATCATCGCGTCGCCGATGCCCTCGACGAAGGACTGGTCCGCAGGCAGGACGATCGCCACCGACCGCACCCTCTGGTCCTTGGCGCGGTTTCCGACGGGCTCGACGCCCTCTTGGAGAGCCATGGCTGCCTTGCGCAGTTTCTGACGCGCCTTGATGATGCCTGCGTCCGTGGCGACCAGGCGCTCCTTGGTCCGGTCGACGACCGGCCCCATCGACTCCTGCAGAGACGAGTCCTGGAGAGCGATGCCCTTGATCCCTGAATAGGTGACACCGCGACGCTGGGCGTCTCGATCCATGAGGTAGTCGTTGTCCTTGTTGGCGAGTGGACGGTATGCGTCGTCGTTCTCGCTGTGCACGCCCATGCCGGCCCGCATGGCCGTGACCTCCTGCTCAGTGAGCTGGCGCGTGGGGTGGTAGTCGAAGCTGTAGGCCCAGCAGTTCTCGTCGTCGATCGGGACCCAGAAGTGACCGTGCACGGGGTGGTCGCCTCGTGGAGGCACCATCGTGAAGTTGGGTAGCACCCACGGCGTGACGCGCCAGTAGTAGTGGCCCTGCTCGGCGTTGCGCCGGGCGGCGACCAGCAGCCCGCCTTCGTAGTCGACGACTTCGAACGACGGCATGAGGTCGCCCCTGTTGTACTGGTTGCCCTTCGCTCCCTTGAAGAGCGGGTCGCTCTCGAGGTTGCCCGAGTGCAGGAAGGAGACATGGCTCGAGTCGATGCCGCCCTCGAGCGCCTGGAGCCAGTTGCACTCCTGCAGCCGCTTGGAGGTGAACGCCTGACCTTCGGGGACGGTGTAGGGCTCCCATTCCGGCAACGGCGGTTGCCTTTCGGGATCTCCCAGGTAGGCGAAGAGCAGGTCGCCCAGCTTCACGATCGGATAGGACTTGAGTTTGACGTTCGCGCAGAAGCTGCTCGTCTCGGGCTCGCTGGGCACCTCGATGGCCTGACCCGTGACGTCGTACTTCCAGCCGTGGTAGGGGCACCGCAGGCCACCCTGCTCGTTCCGTGCGAACCACAGCGACACTCCGCGGTGCGCGCAGAACTCATCCATGAGGCCGTATCGGCCATCAGAGTCGCGGAAGGCGATGAGCCGCTCCGAGAGGATCTTCACGCGCACCGGCGGGCAATCGTCGGATGGCAGTTCTTCGGCCAGGAGCACGGGCTGCCAGTAGCGTCTGAACAGATCGCCCATCGGGGTGCCGGGGCCGGTCTGGCTGAGTAGATCGTTGATATCAGGACGCAGCATCGTGGTTCCTCTTCGGATCGATCGTGGTGGTGTCAGGGCTGGGTGGGCGGCACGTCGACGACCAAGCCGTTCAGGGTGTGGTCGATCTCGATCTGGCAGCCGAGCCGACTGCCTTCTCGGCGCTCGGTGACCCCGAGCTCCAAGAGGTCCTCCTCGAGGTCTCCCGGCACGCCGACCGCATCGCGGAACTCGTCGCGGACCCACACATGACAGGTCGCGCAGGAGCTGTTGCCGCCGCACTCCCCGACGATCCCCGGGACACCCGTTCGGAGCGCGGCACTCATGACCGTCTCGCCGCTGTCCGCTTCGATTGCTCGTTCGGCCCCCGCGGTGTCCACATATACGACCTTCGGCACCTATCCTCCTGACCGCGTGACTAATGGCCTAACCATTATCCCGCTGATTGCCGCGTGGTCAAGTTGTCTCGAATCGAGCATCGTCCGACGGGGCACGGCGGCGTCGCACGTCGCCACAGGTGCGATCTCGTCGTACTCGTCCTGGTCGCCGCCCGGCTGTCGGGCACCTACGCGAAGCCGGGACGGCCTCGGCTCGTCCCGTGCGTTGGGTGATGCCGAGGGAGCGACCGGAAGAGCGGGTCACGACGATGTCGCCAGTTCGAGGTTCCACGCTGTCGCCGATCCCCAGATAAGGCGCTTGCGCTTGGCCGCCGCCGCGACCGAAACTCGGTGAAACGAACACGCGAATAGTCTGGCTACCTTCGCGCACCGCTCGTGTTGGATTCGACGCCGAACAGGGTCGCCGTCCGGGGAATGCTGGGATGATCTTGCCGTGACCCCCGACCAGCGACTGCGCGAGCTCGCGATGCTCCGCGAGGACCTAGACAACCTGATGAGGCCGATTTGAAATAAGCTGCACCGCGGCAGCAGAAGGCGTGCGTGGGCCGGCATGGATCCGTGATTTGGGGTCTGTAGGTCCGACCATCTCGCGTTCTCCTGCATCACCAGCTGCTCGACGCCAACTGGCCAAGCGTCGGGTCACGCGCTGGCGCGCATCTGCGCCAGCGGCATGACCGCGCGACTCGCGGCAGCCATCCGGATGTTCGCCGGCGGCGTGCTCCTCATCGAGCTCGACTGAGAGGCACGACTTGACAACGCGGTGACGATTTCCGGCAAAGTCCCACGGATGGGTCAGATGCCGCTGCCGATCAGGTCCCGGCAGGTGCCTCGTCGGGGGCAGAGCCGTAGCCATAGCCGTACCCGTAGCCGGAGCCGTAGTCGCCGCGACCCTTTCTGGGCACCATGTTGAACACGGCGCCGAGGGTGTTCGCGCCGACCGCGTCGAGGCGCTGGCGCGCTTCACCGAGCTGCTCGCGGGTGGTGCGTCCGTGGCGTACGACCACCACGGCGCCGTCGACCTGGGAGGCGATGAGCGCCGCGTCGGTGACGGGCAGCAGCGGCGGCGCGTCGATGATGATCACGTCGTAGTCCGCGCGCAGCTCGAGCAGCAGCGAGGCCATCGCCTGCGACTGGAGCAGCTCGGAGGGGTTGGGCGGGATCGCGCCGGAGGCCAGCACGTGCAGCCCGGAGCCGTGCGTGAGGACCACGTCGGTCGCGGTGACCTTGCCGACCAGCGCCGTGGTGAGGCCGATCGTGCCGTCGAGGCCGAGCAGCTCCGCGGCCTGCGGCCGGCGGAGGTCGCCGTCTACGAGCAGCGTGCGCTCGCCGGCCTGCTGGAGCGCGAGGGCGGTGTTGACCGCGGTGGTCGACTTGCCCTCGCCGGGCAGCGCGCTGGTGACCACGAACGCCTTGGACGTCGCGTCGATGTCGACGAAGGACAGGTTGGTGCGCAGCACCCGGAAGGCCTCGGAGCGCGGCTCGTGCGAGGTCAGCTGGGTGAGCAGCGGACGCTTGCCGACCTCGCTGTCGAAGGCAAAGGTGCCAAGAATTGGCGCCTCCAGGGACGTGGTCACGTCGTCGGCCGACTTGGTGCTGGTGTCGAGCAGCTCGCGCACCACCGCGAGCCCGACGCCCAGGAGCAGGCCGAGCACGAAGGCGAGGCCCAGGTTGCGTACGGGGTTGGGGGAGATGGCGCCGCTGGGCAGGGTGGCGGCGTCGACGATGGTGGCCTTGAGGACCGGCTGGTTGCGCCCGGGCGGCGTCTCCAGCTCGGCGACGAGCGCCATCAGCTCCTCGCCGTAGGTCTGGGTGAGCTGCTGGGCCACGACCGGGTCGGGGTCGGTGACCGAGAGGTTGAGCAGGACGGTCTCGGGGGAGGCCTGCGCCGTCACCTTGTCGGCCAGCTCCGCCGGCGTGAGGTCGCTGCTGGTCGCCGCGACGACGCGGGTGGCCAGCTCGGTGCCGGTGGCCAGGTCGGCGTACGACGACAGGCGCTGGCTGCTGAAGAGATTGCCCTGGTAGGCCTCGGCGGAGGAGGAGGCGCTTGTGGAGATGAAGAGCTGGGTCGTGGACTGGTACTGCGGGGTCGTCCGCCACGTGATCAGCGCCGCCGCGACGACCACCAGCAGGAGGGTTGCCACCACGAGTCGCCAGCGGCGGCGCAGGATGCGCAGGTAGTCGGACAGTTCCACGATGTGGTGTTCCCCCAGAGTCAGATGAGGGGCCAGTGTCAGCCACGAGCGGCGGCCCGGGCAACTTGACCGGATTTACCGTTCATTTACCGTCCTGTGTACTTTTGGGCTACGGTTTCCCCCGCCGACCCAGCCAAGGACACCTTGCCGCCGGGTCGGCTCGGATCGAAAACAAACAGGGGACGATCCCACTCACAGCCATCGGAAGGTTCTTCAGCATGAAGAAGACGGCCATCGCCACCACGTTCGTCGCGCTCAGCACCATGCTGATCGCTCCCTCCGCCCAGGCGGCCCCCTACCCGCGCTCCATCGACACCGCGTGCGTCGCCGTCGCCGCTGACTCCAAGGTCGGCCCCGGGGACCGCGTCAAGGTCACGTTCAAGTGGACCGCAGACGGCAACATCACGCCCCAGAGCCGCGTCACCTACACCGTGACCCGCAAGGGCGGCGGCGCGGTCGAGTCCGGCTTCTTCTGGAGCGGCGCCAAGAAGCAGTCGAGCGTGAAGTTCTTCCGGTTCGCTCGCAACGGCAACTACTACGTCGACTTCGAGACGGCGACCAAGCGCACGTCGGTGTTCCGCAACTGCGAGGCCTCGACGTCCAAGATCAAGGTGCGCAACCGCTTCTGATCCAGGCTCCACACGTTCCAACGATCTGCTGCCCACCAGGCGAAGCCGGTGGGCAGCAGTCATGACGGGGTAATTGACTGTGGCGAAGACCACACGCGAGCGCGCGGAGCGCCCGACCTGGCGCCGGTGGCGCTGGCCACTTGCGACGGCTCTCGCCGTGCTGGTGGCCGGTGGCCTCTGGGCAGGCTGGACGGTCTGGCAGGTCCAGCGTGACCTGACGGCTGCCAGGGCCCAGGCGGTCGCCCTGCCCGGCGCCTTGGCGGGCGACGGCGACGACGCCGCCACGGTCGTCGACGCCCTCCAGTCGCACGCCGGTGCCGCCGCCGACCGTACGTCGGGTCCCACGTGGCAGGTGCTCAGCGCGCTGCCGGCGCTGGGCGACGACTTCGACGCCACGGCCCGTGTCTCCCGCGCCGTCGACATCGTGGCGCGTGACGGAGCGGGTCCGCTCGTCGGGAGCGGGCTGAGCGCCGCGACGTTCGCGCCGCGCGACGGGCGGCTCCCGGTCGACCGCGTCGCTCGCGCCGCCGCGCCGCTCGCCGAGGCGCGCGACGGCTTCGTCGAGGCGCAGGCCGAGCTCGACGACATCCGGCTCGAGGGGCTGGTCCGCGAGCTGCGACCGCAGCTCGAGGCGCTGATCCGCGAGGTCGACGAGGGCGTCAGCACGCTCGACGGCGCGACCCGGGCCGCGGAGCTGCTGCCGGCGATGCTCGGGGGCGACGGACCTCGCGACTACCTCCTCGTCTTCCAGAACAACGCCGAGCCCCGGTCGCTCGGCGGCATGCCCGGCCTGATGGCACCCCTGCGCGCCGAGCGAGGCACGATCACGCTCGGTGGCACGGTCGCGGCCAGCGAGTTCGGCGAGCTCGACAAGCCGGTGCTGCCGCTCACCGAGCAGGAGCGGCGCATCTGGCTCGACCAGCCCGGGACCTACTTCCAGGACGCCGTCTTCATCCCCGACTTCGAGCGGGCGAGCGAGCTGATGGCCGCCCGGTGGAAGGTCGAGACCGGGCAGGAGGTCGACGGGGTCATCTCTGTCGACCCGGTCGCCCTGTCCTACCTGCTCCAGGCCACGGGTCCCATCACGGTCGACGGCCGCCGGTT
>JAODAX010000093.1 GCA_025463675.1 Naasia sp.
AGTGCCAGCAAGTCGGCGTCGGAGTCACCGCCCAGGGAGCGGCACAGCAGCTGGGTGACCACGCGGACCCGGCCGATCGCGTCCTCCAGGAAGGTCTCCGTGAACTGCTGCATGCGCACGCACGCACGCACGCATGCACCCACCCACCGACACTGCCGGTGACACCGGATGCGCTGACCATCCAGCGGATCGGTGTCGGTCGTCAGGCGCTGCGGCAACGACCCCGCCTGCACCGCACGGCGGGATCGGCCGCGGACGGACTCAGCTGTGCCGGGGCTTGCGAGCCGGACGGTCGGCGTCCTCCCGCGGCTTGCGCGGGCCGCGGTCCGGTCGCATCTGGATCAGCTTGCCGCTGATCCGGGTGCCGCTCAGCTTGTCGAGCACGTCCGGCGACAGGTCGGCGGGCAACTCGACCAGGGAGAAGTCCGGGCGGATGTCGATGCCGCCGAAGTCCTCGCGGCTGAGGCCGCCCTCGTTGGCGAGCGCGCCGACGATCTGGCGGGGCTCCACCTTGTGCCGACGGCCCACCTCGATGCGGTAGGTGGCGCGGTCGCCGGCGGGACGGGGACGGCGCTCGGGTCGCTCGCCGCCGTCCTCGCGGCGCTCCCGGCCGGCGCCGCCGGCGCCCCGGTCGTCGCGGTCGAAGCGGGCGGGCCGCTCGTCCTCCGGCGACAGCAGCAGCGGCGTCTCGCCCTGCGCGACGACCGCGAGCGCGGCGGCGACGTCGGCCTCCGGCACGTCATGGTGCTCGACGTAGTGGCCGATGATCTCCCGGAACCGACTGATCCGCGCCGTCTGCTCGAGCGCCGCGGTGATCTGGTCGTCGAAGCGGGACAGCCGCGTGGCGTTGACGTCATCGACGCTCGGCAGCTGCATCTGGGTGAGCGGCTGCCGGGTCGCCTTCTCGATGGCGGTGAGCATCCGCCGCTCGCGCGGGGTGACGAAGCTGATCGCGTCGCCGGATCGGCCGGCCCGGCCGGTGCGGCCGATGCGGTGCACGTACGACTCGGTGTCGATGGGCAGGTCGTAGTTGACCACGTGGGTGATCCGCTCGACGTCGAGCCCGCGGGCGGCGACATCGGTGGCCACGAGGATGTCGAGCTTGCCCGACTTGAGCTGGTTGACGGTCCGCTCGCGCTGCGCCTGCACGACGTCGCCGCTGATGGCGGCCGCCGAGTAGCCGCGGGCGCGCAGCTTCTCGGCCAGCGCCTCCGTCTCGTTCTTGGTGCGGACGAACACGATCATCGCCTCGAAGTTCTCCACCTCGAGGATGCGGGTGAGGGCGTCGACCTTCTGCGGGTAGGACACGACCAGGTAGCGCTGCGTGGTGTTCGCCGACGTGGTGGTCGTCGTCTTGACGGTGATCTCTTCCGGGTCGTGCAGGTACTTCTGCGAGATGCGCCGGATCTGCGCGGGCATCGTGGCGGAGAAGAGGGCGACCTGCTTGCTCTCCGGGGTGTCGGCGAGGATCGTCTCGACGTCCTCGGCGAAGCCCATCCGCAGCATCTCGTCCGCCTCATCGAGCACGAGGTACTTCAGCTCGGAGAGGTCGAGGGTGCCCTTCTCGAGGTGGTCCATGATCCGGCCGGGCGTGCCGACGACGATGTGCACGCCGCGCCGGAGGGCGGACAGCTGCACGCCGTAGCCTTGGCCACCGTAGACGGGCAGCACGCGGACGCCGCGCAGATGCGCGGCGTAGCTCTCGAACGCCTCGCAGACCTGCAGCGCGAGCTCGCGGGTGGGCGCCAGCACCAGCGCCTGCGGGTTGTGCTGGGACGGGTCGAGCCGGGAGAGGATCGGCAGCGCGAACGCGGCCGTCTTGCCGGTGCCGGTCTGGGCGAGGCCGACCACGTCGCGGCCGGCGAGGAGCGCCGGGATGGTCGCCGCCTGGATCGCCGATGGGGTCTCGTAGCCGACGTCTTTCAGCGCCTTGAGGACCGGGTCGCCGAGGCCCAGCTCGGAGAAGGTCAGCCGGGTTTCGGTCGTTTCGGGTTCGGTTTGCACGTCGGACACACCCCCAACGGTACCCGGGGCGCCGTTCCCCCGCGTCCGCGTCCCTGTCCGCGGGTCGCCGAGGGGTCAGCGGGCGGCGCGGGAGAGCTGCTCCCGAGTGGTGCGATGCCGGGCGAGCACCGCGGTGACCGGCGCGGTGATCCGCTCCTTCCGCACCCCGGCGACCGACTGGCGCAGGCGGCCGGCGATGAGCCGACGGCGGCGGCGCGAGCCGACCCGGGCCAGCCAGCGGGCGAGTCCGGCGAGCAGTATCCCGAGCAGCACTCCCCCGACGAGGAGCAGCAGCGGAACGGGCACGACGCCGACGGACGGCGTCTCGGGGCGCGGCAGGGCGAGCAGGCCCAGCACGTACAGGCCCGCGAGCCACAGCAGGCCGGCGACCGCGGCGAGACCGGCCAGCCACTGGAGCAGGTTCCACAGCCCCCACCAGAGCGGCCGACGCGCGGCGACCGAGGTGCCGGTGACCGCCTGATCCAAGGCGTCGAGGAGCGAGGCGTCGCCGTCGGTGGCGGCGTCCTCGACGAGGTTCGCCCAGCGCGGCGGGAGGCCGGCCGCAGCGGCGCGCCCGTACGAGCGGGTAGCCACCTCGACGGCCGCCGTCGCCGATCCGGTGGGGGCGGAGATGGAGGAGCGGCGGAGCGCGGCGCTCACGTCACCGCCGTCGTCGGCGTCGCGCCGAGCGGGCGCGCGCTCCAGGCCGAGCCGGCGGAGCGGATCCGGGCGCACGCGTCGGATCCAGCGGGTGAACAGCCAGCCGGAGGCGGCGACCGCCTGCCGCCGGTAGTCCCGGGCCACCGCGTCGAGCACCACCGGCACGCCGGCCGCGCGGGCCAGCGCGGAGTCGACGTCGGAGGTGGGCAGCAGCTCGGAGTTCGTCTCGCCATCAGCGACGCCGGCGGCGAGGGCCCGGGCGATGGTGCCGACGTCGGCGCTCAGCCGGCGGCGCGCGGCGGCGTGCCCGGCGACCACCTCGCCGATGCGGGCACGGAGGGCGTCGATGCCGGCGCCGGTTGCCACGGAGGTGGTGAGGACCGTCGCTCCGGGCAGCCCGTCGCGGGCGAGCAGCCGGCCGAGGTCGGCCGCGCAGGCGGCGACGGCGTCGGCCGGCAGTCGGTCGGCCTGATTCAGCACCGCGAGTGTCACCGACTCGTGGGCGGAGAGAACGGCGACAAAGTCGTCGTGCAGGCGGGCGTCCGCGTACTTCTGCGGATCGGTGACCCAGACGAACACGTCGACGAGCCCGAGCGCCCGCTCGGCCTCCAGCCGGTGGTCCGCCTCCCGGGAGTCGAAGTCGGGCAGGTCGAGCAGGACGAGGCCGTCCAGGGCTGTGCCGCCGTCCGCGCCGCCGTGTGCCCCGTCGACGAGGTGGCGGGAGTCGACGCGCAGCCAATCAAGCAGCGCGCCCGCGTCGGCGCCGCCCCACACGGCGGCGGTCGGGCGGGAGGTGGTGGGCCGGCGCGCGCCGGTCCGCGCGACGTCGGCTCCGACGAGCGCGTTGAAGAGGGAGGACTTGCCGCTCCCGGTCGCGCCGGCGAGCGCGACGACGGTGTGCTGGCCGGACAGCCGGGTGCGCTCCTGCACCTTCCGGACGATGTCGCGGGCGGCGACCACCCCGGCCGGGTCGAGCGCGTCACTGCCCAACTCGAGCGCCGCGTCCAGCGCGTCGACCCGGCCGACGAGGTCGGCGGCCGGGTGGGCCTTCCCCCGGGCGCGCCGCGCGGTCACCGGGCGTCCCGTACGGCCGCCGCGGCCGCCGCCAGCGCGTCGCCCTGCTCGGCCGACACCCCGACGGCGCCGATCGCGTCCTGGAACCGCCCGCTCTCGGCGGCGTAGACCTCGTCGACCCGCTCGAGCAGCCGTTCGCGCGCCTGCGCGGCCAGCTCGCGGACGGCCTGGTCGCCGAACACCGCCTCCAGGACCTTCTGACCGGCGACCGCGGTGCCGCCCGCGATGCCCACTTCGATCAGCGCGAGGCCCGCGGTGCTCGCGAAGGCGAGCAGCATGAGGGCCAGGCCGAGACCGTTGACGCCGTACGCCATCAGGCGCGCGGTGACCCGCCGGTCCTTGCCCTCCTCGCGCACCATGTCGAGGATGTCGCCCTGCCAGTCGCGGACCAGCCGCTCGACGCGGGCGTCGAGCCCGTCGCTCGGCCGGGCGAGGTCGGGGCGAGCCGCGATCAGCGCCTCGCCGCCGGGATGCGCGCGCCAGGCGCGACTCGCGCCCGTCGCGGCGAGCTCCGCGTGGTTGGCGATGAGCATCGCCGCGCCGGTCTGCAGCGCGTCGCCGAGCACCGCCTCGCGCGGCGGCTCGCCGGTGAAGAACGACGAGATGCGGTCCCGCAGGCGGGACACGCCCGACTCGATCTGGCGGAAGAACTCGCCGGTGCCGACGAACTCCTGCCAGCGGGCGAGCACCTCGCCGCGCAGCAGGGTGCCGTCCTGCATTCCGTTCCGGACCCGCTCGAGCGCGTCGGCGTACGCGGCTCGGGCCTCACCCGCGAGCGTCCGTGCGGCCGCGTCCTGTTCGGCGGAGGCGGCGACGAGGGCGGCCGCGCGGGCGTCGAGCGACTCGAGCGCACCCTGCAGGGTCTGCCGGACGACCTCCGCCCGCGCGTTCGCGTCGCCCGCCAGCTCCCCGAGCCAGTCGCGCAGCCGCGCCGTCTCGGCCGCCGGGAGCAGGGCCGATTCGAGCGCGGTCTCGGCGATGGGGAACAGCGGGGCGTGCTGCAGGCCCTGCTCGCGCAGCATCTCGGCGAGGTGGGCCCGAATCTCCTCGATCGACGCGGCCGGGACGCGGTCGAGCACGATCGCGACCGCGGTGCCCCGATCGGCGGCCTCGCGCAGCAGGTCCCACGGCACCGCGTCGGCGTAGCGCGCGGCGGTGGTCACGAAGAGCCAGAGGTCCGCCGCCGCGAGCAGCTGCACGGCGAGGTCCCGGTTGGCGGCGACCACGCTGTCGATGTCGGGGGCGTCGAGGAGGGCGAGGCCGCGGCCGATCGCGTCGGTCGTCACGAGGCGCACGGCGTCGGTCCCCGCGCTCGACGCCGCCGATCCGGTGACCCGCGCGAGCCCGGGCAGGATGCGCTGGTCGGAGAACCAGCCGGCGTCCGCCGGATGCGAGATCAGCACCGGCGACCGGGTGGTGGGTCGGAGGACGCCGGGCTGGGTGACTTCGCGGCCGACAATCGAGTTGACCAGAGTGCTCTTGCCGGCGCCGGTGGAGCCGCCGACGACGGCCAGCAGCGGGGCCTCGAGAGAGGACAGTCGCGGCAGGATGTAGTCGTCGAGCTGGTCGATCAGCCGGGTGCGGGTCTGCCGGGCGGCGCCGGAGCCGGGCAAATCCAGCGGCAGCACCGCGTCCTCGAGCGCCCGCCGCAGCCGCTCTCCCGCCTCGAGGAGGCGGGAGGTGCCGGAGTGCGGGGCGTCGGGCATCCCCGTCATCCTTCCCTGGTGCCGAGCGGGGCACCACCCCTTGCGCCGGGCTCCCGAAAGGCGCGGCTCGCGTCCGGGTGCGCCGACCAGGGGCGGATCCGGAGCGATCAGGGAGAATGGTCCTGGAGGTGGACATGCTCGAGGCGCTCACCGGGACGGGGCTGGCAGCCGCTGCCGGCCTGAACGCGTACATCCCGCTGCTCGCCCTGGGCCTCCTCGCCCGCTTCACGGATGTGATCGGCCTCCCGGTCGGCTGGGTCTGGCTCGAGAACGACGGGGTGCTCGCCATCCTCGGCGTCCTCTTCCTCGTCGAGATCGTCGCCGACAAGGTGCCGGCGCTCGACACCATCAACGACATCGTCCAGACCGCGATCCGGCCGGCGGCGGGCGGAATCGTCTTCGGCTCGGGAACGTCGGCGCAGACGCCGGCGATCAGCGATCCGGGCGAGTTCTTCACCTCCGGCAGTTGGGTTCCGGTCGCCGGCGGCATCGTGATCGCCCTCCTGGTGCACCTGGCGAAGGCCGGCACCCGCGCGGCCGCCAACGCCGCGTCCGCCGGGGTCGCCGCCCCCGTGCTCAGCGTGGCCGAGGACGTGGCGAGCGTCGGGCTGGTCCTCGCCGCCATCCTGCTGCCCGTGCTGGTGCTGTTCGCCCTCGCCGTGGTTGTCCTCGGCATGGTGCTGCTGGTCCGACGGGCGCGCCGCCGGCGGCGCCTGCGAGATGCGCACACTTCACCCATCGCGGCCACTGCCGTGGAGCGCTGACCGGGCGCAGCCGAAGCAGACTGTTCCCCGACGAAGGAGGACGCGATGGCGGTAGCGGGCGACACTGGGCACGGGCCGGACGATCCCAAGGTGGTGCTGGTGCGCCACGGGGAGACGGAGTGGAGCCGCACCGGCCGGCACACCGGACTCACCGACATCCCGCTCACCCAGGCGGGCGAGTACAAGGCGGAGCTGGTCGGCCAGTCGCTGGCCGGGATCCCGTTCGGCCTCGTCCTCACCAGCCCGCTCGCCCGGGCGCGGGAGACGGCGCGACTGGCGGGCTTCCCGTACGCCGAGGAGGACGCCCGCCTCGTCGAGTGGGACTACGGCGGCTACGAGGGCGTGACCAGCAAGGAGATCGCCGCCGACCTCGGCCGCCCGTGGACGATCTGGGCGAACGGCGTGCCGGCCGGCGACACCCCAGGCGAGACCGCCGACGAGGTGCACGCCCGGGCGCTGTCACTCTGCGAGCGGCTGGAGCCGAACCTCGAGGCGCGGGAGCGCGTGCTCCTGTTCTCGCACGGCCATTTCCTGCGCGCCTTCGCGGCGGTCTGGCTGGGCCTGCACGCACGCGACGGCTCGCTGCTCGCCCTCGACACCGCGGCGATCAGCGTCCTCGGCTTCGAGCACGGCCGCCGCGTCATCGTCAGCTGGAACCGCGTCCCCGGACGCTGACCGCCTCGCACTCCTCCCTTGGGTCGCCCACGCTCCTCGAGTTGCCACATCTGCTGGTAAGTCGACGACTTGCCAGCACAAAGAGGGAACTCGCGGCCCGGGTCGGGCGGCTCAGTGGCCGCGGAGTCGCTCGATGTCGCGGCGGTCGCGCTTGGTGGGGCGGCCCGCACCGCGCTCGCGGAGCACGTCCAGGGGCCGCTCGGCCCGTGGCGGGGGCGGGGGCGTCCGGTCGTCGACCGCCTCGGCGGCGAGCGGAGCCGACGCGCGCTTCAGCAGGATCCCCTTGACCCCGAGGATGCGCTCGTACGCGCCGCGCACCCGCACCTCGTCGCCGACCCGCACGACCTGGGCCGGCTTCGCACGGTCCCCGTTCACCTGCACGTGGCCCGCCTTGCACGCCGCAGTGGCGAGGGAGCGCGTCTTGTAGGCGCGCACCGCCCACAGCCACACGTCGACCCGCGCACTGTCCGCCATCCGTCGAGGCTACTTCGGCAGCGCCCGCGGGCGGCAGTCGAGGAGGCGTTCGGGACGTTCGGCTACGGCTGCCGCGCGGCCAGCCGGGGAGCGCGCATCAGAACCACCGTCAGCATGAGGCAGACCGCGGAGGCCAGTCCGACGAGCGCGATGCCGGTCGGGTCGATGCTGAACCCGCCGGAGAAGGCCGCGCCGAGGGGGAAGAAGAGCGCGGCGACGCCGAGCGCGAGCCCGGCAACCCGCAGCACCCCGAGAGCGGCATCCCGGCGATTCTCGCTCCGGAAGGCGACGGCGCCGCTTCCCGCGATGATGCCGAGGAGCATCAGGATCACGCCGACTCCGAGGAAGCTCCACGGCCCCCTGGAGTCCTCGAAGCACCCCGGCGGCGCGGGATAGATGGCGGGACACACGCGGTCGAGGCTCCGCGCTTGGGCGAGGAGGGCCAGCCCGATCCCGGCGACGACCGCAGCGGCGACGAGGCGACGGATCAGATCCGCTCGGAGGGACGGGAGCACGGCCTTCACACTACCGCCGCCCCCGATCCCCCGTCAGAACCCCGTCTGCAGCACCACCAGTCCGGGGAACACCGCGATCGCGACGGTGACCGGCAGGATGAGGAACACCAGCGGCACCAGCATGAGCACTTCGCGGCGGCCGGCGGACTCCAGCAGCCGGCGACGCGCCTCCTCACGGCAGTCCTCGGCCTGCGCCCGGAGCACCTCCGCGAGCGGTGCGCCGCGGTCCAGCCCGGCGACGAGGTGGTCGAGCGCGCGGGTGAGCGGCGGCAGCCGGAGGTCGCGGGAGAGCGTGCCGAGCGCGGCCGCGAGCGGAACGCCCGCGTCGACGTCCGCCATGGCGCCCGCCAGCTCCCGGCTCACCTCGCCGGACCCCACCCGGGACACCCGCCGCAGCGCGTCCGAGATGCCTTCCCCCGCCGACAGTGCGAGCAGCACGAACTCGAGCACGGTGGGCAGCTCCGCGGTCATCCGCGCGAGGCGGGCGCGGGCGCGCCGGCCGAGAAGGGCATCCATGGCGATGACCCCTGTCGCGGC
Source organism: Naasia sp. (assembly GCA_025463675.1). Taxonomy (GTDB): domain Bacteria; phylum Actinomycetota; class Actinomycetes; order Actinomycetales; family Microbacteriaceae; genus Naasia. The sequence goes on from JAODAX010000093.1 coordinate 8,410, forward strand.
CCCGAGCAGCGGCAGACCGGTAGCGACTGCGGCGGGCGACAGCGCGGCAGGTGCCAGCACCGCGCCGAGCGCGCCGCCCGCGAGCGCCCCCGCGGCGAGCGCGAGCAGCTGACGCGATCGGTGCTCCTCGACGCCGATCGAGGAGCCGGCGGCACGGAGCCGCCACGCCACCGTGTCGTGCCCGCCCAGGACCCGGTCGAGCAGCCCGTGGCCCGCGGCGAGCAGCGGTCCCGCGAGGGAGCCGGCCCGCGGGTCGCGACGGCGGACGAGTCGTCGCGCCTCCTCCGAGACGTCGATCAGGTAGGGCGCGATCCGCGTCGCGAGGGCGGCGCGACCCACCCGGGGCACGGCGGCGGCGATCAGGCAGAGCCCCGCTCCGAGTAGGGCACCGACGGCGACGGCGAGCCCGACGGCGGGAGTCACCGGAACCACCGGCCGTCCTCGGGCAGCCGCGCGAGGGCGAGCATCAGCCGATAGGCGAGCGCGGACACCGCAGCCCCGCCGACGAGGAGCAGCACGCCCGCCGGCGTCGCGTAGGCGGCAGCCGCCTCGGGCCGGGTGGAGAGCAGGAGGAGCACCAGCCAGGGCGCGGCGACGCCGAGTTTTGCACCGTTCGACGTCCACGACTGGCGGGCTTCCGCCTCGGCACGGGCGGCCGCCTCCCGGCGGAGGGCGGCGGAGAGGGTGCGGAGCACGCCGGGCAGCTCGCCGCCCCCCACCTCGCGGGCCATCCGGAGGATCTCGATGAGGCGATCCGCCGTCGGGTCGGCGAGCCGGTCCTTCAGCTCGTCGGCCGCGACCGCGAACGAGGCGGTTGCGCGGTAGCTGTCGCCGAACCTCGCGAACGCGCCCGCGGTGGCAGGCGGGGCAACCTCGGCGAGCGCGGCGACCGCCTCGGGCAGCGGGGCCCCGCTGCGCAGTGCGGAGACCAGGTGGTCGACGAGGTCCGGCCACGCCCGCCGGGTGGCCGCCCGCCGTCGCGCGGCACGCCAGCCGAGCGCCGTCCA
>JAODAX010000095.1 GCA_025463675.1 Naasia sp.
CCTGCAGGTGTCCCTGATCTCGTCGGTGGTCGCCCTGCTGCTGGCATCCGGGATCGCCTATCCGATCGCCCGGTTCGACTTCAAGGGCAAGGACGGCCTGGCCGGAACGATCCTGTCGCTGAGGATCGTGCCACCGATCGTGACGATCATCCCGCTGTTCCTCGTGATGCGCACCGTCGGGCTCAACGGCACGCTCATCTCGATCATTCTGCTCCACATCTTCATGAACCTCCCCTTGGCCGTCTGGCTGCTGCGCGGGTTCTACGAGGATGTGCCGAAGGAACTCGAGGAGGCGGCTCAACTCGATGGGCTCGGGCATTTCGCGACGTTCTTCCGCATCGTCCTGCCCCTCGCCGCGCCCGGGGTCGCGGCGACAGGGCTCCTGTGCTTCGTGTTCTCCTGGAACGAGTTCCTCTTCGCCAACATCCTCTCCAATGCCAGCAGCCAGACCGTCACGGTCGCCCTCACGCAGTACGTGACCCCGGTCGGCACCCAGTGGACCCAGATCATGGCTGCCGGCACCCTCGTCGCGGTCCCCGTCTGGATCGCTGCCCTGTCCGCTCAGAAGTACCTCGTGCGTGGCCTCACGCTCGGGGCGGTCAAGTAGCCCCGCGCGGGCTCAGGAAAGGAGGACCCTCCCATGTTCCGGTACACCTACAACACCCTGGTCTACGGCGAGGAGCCGATCGTCGAGGGCATCGCCCGTGTGGCGCAGGCCGGCTACGACGGCGTCGAGATCGTCGGTGAGCCCGACCAGACGGACATCGATGCCGTGAAGTCCGCTCTCCAGGCGAACGGCGTGGTCGCCTCATCCATCGTGTCCATCTACACCCCGGAACGCGACATCGTGAGTTCCTCGGCGGCCACCCGGGCGGCCGCCCGCGACTATGTGAAGGGGAACATCGACTTCGCGGCGGACCTCGGCGCCGACATCGTCACCTTCACCCCGACCGCCTGCATGAAGATCGTCCCCGAGGCGGCCATCGAGCAGGAGTGGGACTGGGCGGTCGACGCGGCGTCGGAACTCGCGGACTTCGCGGGCCAGCGCGGGGTGAAGCTCGTGCTCGAGCCGTGGAACCGCTACGAGACCTACCTCGTCACCCGGACGGCGCAGGCGATCCGGTTCATCGACCAGGTCGCGAGCCCGCACCTCGGCTACATGGCGGACACCTTCCACATGTCGCTCGAGGAGCGGGACATCGCCGAGTCCATCCGCGCCGCAGGTTCCCGCCTCTCGCACGTGCACCTCGCCGACAGCAACCGGGCCGCCCCCGGCTACGGTCACACCGACTTCGAGCCCATCATCGCGGCGATCGCGGAGCTGAACTACGGGGGCTGGGTGTCCTACGAGCTGCTGCCCGCGGCGGGCGACGTGTGGGGAGTGCTCAGCGGAGCCGGCGCGCCCGAGTTCAAGAGCCCGTACACCGAGCACGCGATCCGCCACACGAAGGCGATCGAGGAGAAGCTGGGGCTGCGGTGATCCGTCATACCGGACTGGGTCTCAGCACCTTCGTGCTGGCCTCCCCCTTCTCCGATGGGGATGTTCAGGCCTACGAGCGGACCAGAGAGATGGGATACGACCTCATCGAGGTGTGCATCGAGGATCCGTCTCGCTTGTCGGCGGAGAGTATCGTCGAGCACGCCGCAGCGACAGGCCTCCAGGTGAGCATCTGCGGGGCCTTCGGCCCCGCGCGGGACATCTCCAGCGAGGATGCAAGCGTCCGGGAGTCGGCGCGACGGTACCTGGAGCTCTGCGTTGACTACGCGCAGGCGGTCGGATCGCCGCACGTGGCGGGTCCGATGTACGCGACGACCGGCGTCGCCCGGCTGCTCCCGCCGGAGGCTCGTGCCGCTCAATTGCAGCGGGCCGCCGACGGCCTGCGGGCTGTCGCCGACTACGCGGCCGAGCGCGGCGTCCGGCTCGCGATCGAGCCGCTCAACCGGTTCGAGACCGACCTGATCAACACGCTCGACCAAGGACTTCAGCTCTGCGACCTGATCGGACGCCCCAACGTGGGGCTGATGATCGACAGCTTCCACATGAACATCGAGGAGACGAGCATCGGGGACGCCATCCGCGCAGCCGGCTCGCTCGTCTTCCACGTCCAGGTGTCCGAGAATGACCGTGGCACGCCCGGGTCGGGTCACCTGCCGTGGGAGGACTTCTTCGCCGCCCTGTCGGACATCGACTACTCCGGGCAGATCGTCGTGGAGTCGTTCCTGCCCACCGTGGAAGAGATCGCCCGGGCCGTCTCCCTGTGGCGTCCGGTCGCGCCCTCGATGGACGCTCTGGCGACGGACGGGCTCAGCTTCCTCGAGGCGCAGGTTCGCGCGCATGCCGGAGCCCCGCAGTGACGCTCAGGGCCGGCGTCATCGGTGGCGGGATGATCGCTGCGGCTCACGTCCGCGCCATCAGGGCATCGGGCAACACCGTCGCCGGCGTGGCCAGCAGAACCGCGGCGAGTGCCGACGCCGCAGCGCTGGAATACCGGACGCGGCCCTACCGCTCCGTCGACGAGCTCCTCGCAAGCCCCGACATCGATGTCGTGCACATCTGCACTCCCAATCGTTCGCACGCCGGGTATGCCCTGGCGGCGCTGTCGGCGGTGAAGCACGTCGTCTGCGAGAAGCCGCTCGGCATCAACATCGACGAGGCCCGCGCGTTGCAGACCGCGGCGGCCTCGGCCGGGCCGAGAACCGCCGTCCCGTTCGTCTACAGGTATCACTCCGCGGTGCGCGAGATGCGCGATCGGGTGCGGGCGGGCTCTGAACCGTTCCTGGCCCGAGGGGCGTACCTCCAGGACTGGCTGGTCGAGCGGGGAGAGACCAACTGGCGGGTGGATGACGTCCAGGGCGGCGCGTCGCGTGCGTTCGCCGACATCGGCGTGCATCTCTGCGATCTGGTCGAGTTCGTGACGGGTCAGCGCATCACCCAGCTCGTCGCGACGACCTCCCAGGCGTACGCCACACGGGACGATGTCCCGGTCCGGACGGAGGATGTCGCGTCACTGCTCGTCCGCATGGACAGGGGCACGACTGGCGTGCTCACGGTGAGCCAGGTTTCGCATGGCCATCAGAACCACCTGACCCTGTCCATCGACTCCGCTGATGCCGCGTACGCGTTCGACCAGGAGGAGCCGGATCGGCTGACGGTCAGCACGCCGCAGGGCAGCACGGTCCAGTTCCGGGGCACGCGGGCCTTCGCGAGCGTGGACGCGCAGCGGCTCAGCTTCCTGCCGCCGGGACATCCACAGGGGTATCAGGACGCCTTCAACGCCTTCCTGAGCGACGCCTACGACAGCTTCACAGGGCTGGCGCCGGAAGGTCTGCCGACCTTCGAGGACGGCTACCGGTCGGCCGTTCTCACCGAGGCGGTCCTCGCCTCGGCTCGAACAGGCGAGTGGCAGAACGTCGAGCAGCTTCAGATGGCGCAGGGGCCGGCCGCGTGAACCAGATGGGCAGCAACCCGGTCACCCTCTTCACCGGTCAGTGGGCCGACCTGCCGTTCGAGGAGGTGGCCCGCCTCGCCGGCCAGTGGGGCTACGACGGCCTCGAGATCGCCTGCTCGGGCGACCACCTCGACGTGCAGCGGGCGGTCGAGGACCCGGCCTATCTGCGCGGCCGGCGGGAGATCCTGGAGCGCAACGGCCTCCAGGTCTATGCGATCTCCAACCACTTGCAGGGTCAGGCCGTGTGCGACGACCCCATCGACTTCCGGCACGAGGCGATCGTCAACCGTCGCGTCTGGGGCGACGGCGAGCCGGAGGGCGTGCGCCGACGCGCGGCGGAGGATCTCAAGCTCACGGCACGTGCGGCGCGAGCGCTCGGCGTCGACACCGTCGTGGGCTTCACCGGATCGAAGATCTGGAGATACGTGGCGATGTTCCCGCCCGTGTCGCAGACGGTGATCGATGACGGCTACCAGGACTTCGCCGACAGGTGGAACCCGATCCTCGATGTGTTCGACGCCGAGGGCGTCCGCTTCGCGCACGAGATCCACCCGTCGGAGATCGCCTACGACTGGTGGACCACCGTCCGCACTCTCGAGGCGGTCGACCGGCGGGAGGCGTTCGGCCTCAACTGGGACCCCTCGCACGCGTTCTGGCAGGGCATCGACGTCGTGGCGTTGATCACCGACTTCGCCGACCGCGTCTACCACGTCGACTGCAAGGACACGCGGCTGCGGCACCCCACCGGACGCTCGGGCATCCTCGGTTCGCACCTCCCGTGGGGCGACCCGCGCCGCGGCTGGGACTTCGTCTCCACCGGTCATGGCGATATCCCGTGGGAGGACTGCTTCCGCGCCCTTCGCGCGATCGGCTACGGCGGCCCCATCTCGATCGAGTGGGAGGACGCGGGTATGGACCGCCTGTACGGGGCTCCGCAGGCTCTGGAGTACGTGCGTTCGCTGCTGTGGAAGCCGCCCGAGGCGTCCTTCGACGCCGCGTTCAGGAGCCAGGCGGACTGACTCGGTCGCTCACGGCGACGCTGGGCTCGCGTTCGGTGCCTGGTGCGCGCCTCCATGATGTCCACAGACCGAGTTCAGGGCACGCACGCGCTCGTGAAGTGCGTCCTTGAATTCTCGGTCGCCTCGTGATGACCGGGTCGAGGATTCGATTCCTGCGCGGTTTCAGAAAGTCCTCTTTCGAGGATCCTCGGCCGCTCTCAGCTCGGTCCGGTGTCTCCGCCCGTATCCCGGGCGCGGCGTTCAACCTGAGAAGCGCTGCTGTTTCGGCGTCGCAGCTAGGCTCACTCCAGACAAAGCGGTGTTGCAACGACCGGTTGAAGCCAGGCAGTTCCGGTCGAAGAAGTCCGTTCGCACCATCACCGAAGCCGGCCTCCGGGGATCCATGGGTCGGGTCGGCGCCTGCGCGGACAACGCCTCAATCGAGTCCTTCTTCTCGCTGCTGCAGAAGAACGTCCTCAACCGGCGACGATGGGCCTCCCGGGACCGGTTGCGGCTCGGATCGTGACGTGGATCGAGGCCAGTTACCACCGCAGACGGCGCCAACGCTCGCTCGACGAGCTCGCCGCGATCGAATACGAGACAAGTAATGAATGAGCGCCGGGGTTCGATTCCCCCGGGCGGCTCACCCGGCGAGCGGCGTCACCGCACGAGCGCCTCGGTCTCTCGTCGGAGCTGCATCGTGAGCGAGTCGGGCAGGGGAGCGATGTCATCGCGGGTCACCACCGCGCCGCGAGCGACCGGCCGCCGCAGCTGCACGTTGTGGGCCAGGCCGATCGGCAGTGCTCCGCTCGCCACCGACAGCTCGGCGGGCATGAGACGGCCCGACACGGTGTAGCCGCCCTCGCCGTCGAGGGTCTCACCCGCCGCGAGGTCGCGCTTGGCGGCGGCCACGACATCGCCGCGGAACCACCGGCTCTGGCCCGTGGGCTCGCGGCGGAGGGCGGCAGACAGCACCGAAATCCCGAGTTCGAGCCCGACGATGTGGAAGGGCTTGTACATCGCGGCGAAGCGGCCGGTGGAGTCGGTCTGCAGGTGGCAGTACTTGAACTGCTGCGCCACGAAGGCGGTCGGCGCCTCGAAAGTGACATAGACGCCCCAGCGGAGGTCACGGAAGACGGGGCGCCCATCCCGCTCCATCGACGAGAGCGTCTCGACGACGCCGCGGCGCTCCAGCACACCGCCCACCTCGCGCGGGCGCAGGACGTGTGCGAGGTCGTCGACTCCGCACGGGTGATACGACAGCCCCGATTCGGGCACCGCCAGGTCGCAGGCGTTCGCGACCACGGCCATCTCGATTGCCGACTTCGTGCCGTCGGTGAATGAGGTGAGCATGTACGGGTTGACGTCGTGGCCTTCCGCGGGCGTCATGCCGAACTCCGGCCACACCGTGTCGGGGTTCACCTCCGGGAAGTGCGGCAGGAACTTCGTGCCCTTGCCGGCGGCGACGACGTCGAATCCGCTCGCATGCGCCCAGTCGACGAGTTCCGCCACGAGAGCAGGCTGGTCGCCGTACGCGAGGGAGTAGACCACGTCGGCGGAGCGGGCGCGGGCGGCGAGGGCTGGCCCGGCGATGGTATCCGCCTCGAGGTTGACCATGATCACGTGCTTGCCGTGCTCGATGGCCGCGACCGCATGAGCGATGCCCGGACCGGGTGCGCCGGTCGCTTCGACGACCACGTCGATCTCGTCGATCCCGCACAGTTCGATGCCGTTCTCGGGGTACCGCGTGGCGTCGATGAGCTCCTCCGGCCACCCGGCGTTGCGGCATGCGGCTCGTGCGCGCTCCGGGTCGAGGTCGGCGACGGCGGTGAGCTCGAGCCCCGGTGTCGTGAGGGACTGCGCGAGGAACATCGATCCGAACTTGCCGGTGCCGATCACTCCGACACGAACCGGACCGGATGCCGCCGTCTTCTCCTGCAGCATGCTGAACAGATTCATTGATGCTCCTTCACACCCGACGTTCGGGTTCCTGTATCGAGTCTCCCGGGACGCACAGTCCCGGGGTGTGGAGCCGGTCCACTAGGTCAGCCACTCGGCGAACACCTCGTCCGTGTCGGAACCCGGCGGGTGCGGCGCCTCGAAGACGATCCTGCTGTTCGAGAGCTGCGCGGGGTAGGCGGGGGCGGTGATCCGCCCGTAATGCGGATGGTCCACCTCGCGGAAGATGCCGCGCCTCAGCAGATCCCCGTCGCCCAGCACCTCCGACGTACCACGGACTGCCGCCGCCGGCACGCCCGCCCGGCCGAGGACCTCCATCGCCTCCGTCTTCGAGCGTCGCGCGGCCCAGTCGGCGACCAGCCGGTCGATGGAGTCGGCCACATCCGTCGCGCTCCGGGTCTGCAGGGTCGCCATCCGGGGATCCTCGAGCACGTCCTCCCGGCGGAGCGCAGCGAGGAGCGCGCGGAAGTGCTTGTCGTTGCCGACGTGGATGTGGACGTAGTCGTTCGGCCCGAAGGGCGGCGTCGGGAAGATACCGGACGGCGCCACCCGGATGCCGAACGGGGCGCCGTTGCCCGAACGGGGCGTGTCCGCACCGCTCGTGATGGCCAGGCCGTAGTGCACCCGCAGGGACACCGCGATCTGGTCGGTCATCGCGATCTGGATCCGCTGCCCCTCCCCGGTGCGCGCGCGCTGCAGGAGCGCCGCGAGGATGGCGTTCGCCAGCAGCATGCCCGTGCCCGTGTCGCCGAGGTCCGGGCCGGGCTTGACGGGCGCCCCGCCCGCCTCACCGGTGACGCTCGAACTGCCGCCGTACGCCTGGGCGATCGGATCGAAGCAGGCGAAGTCGGCGTACGGGCCGTCCTCCGCGAATCCCTTGCACTGCGCGTAGATGATGTCCGCGTTGACCGCCGCCACGTCCTCGTAGGCGAGCCCGAGCCGGCGGACGACACCCGGAGCGAAGTTCTCGACGAGCACGTCGGCCCGGGCGGCGAGTTCGAGGAGGCGCCCCCGGCCGGCGTCGGTCTTCAAATCGAGGGCGATGGAGCGCTTCGCAAAGCCGGTGAGGTAGGGGTCGACGACGGCCGTGCCGCCGCCCGAGGGAACGACCGTCACCACATCCGCCCCGAGCAGTGCGAGCAGTTGGGTGCACACGGGGCCCGCGACCTGATGGGTCAGGTCCAGCACGCGCACGCCTTCGAGCGCGGTGTTCTGGGGCTCCACGGGTTCCTCCTCCGACGGCTGGGCGTGCGACGGACTGCGTTCGGGTCGCTAGATCCCGGCCGTCGCGATCACTTCCGCGATCTGCGCCCGGTCGACCTCCGCGACGGTCGCGGGGCGCCACTGCGGATTGCGGTCCTTGTCGATGATCTGGGCGCGCACACCTTCGATGAAGTCCCACGTCCCGATGAACGAATGGCCGATGTGCAGCTCCAGACGGAGCACCTTGTCGAGATCGCCGAGGCGTGCCGACTCGAGGAGCGCGGCGCGCGCCATGACCACCCCGGTCGGCGCCATCGCCCGGATCGTCGCCGCGGCCTCGTGCGCCTTCGCCTCCGGCCGTGCGTCGAGGTTCGCGAGGATCTGCTCGACGTCCTCCGCGTCGTAGGCGGCGTCGATCCACGCGTGCTCCGCGGCGAGCGTCGCCTCGGGCGGCGGCTCGGCGAACCGGGCTACCGTGTCGGCGGTCGACTCGTCCCCGGAGGCGAGTGCCGTCACGAGATCGGGAAGGCGTCCGCTCGGCACGAAGTGCGAGGCGAAGCCGACGTAGATCGCGTCGCCCGCGGTGCAGTCGCCGGCGGTCAGGGCGAGATGGGTGCCGACGTGCCCGGGCGCCGTGCCGAGGATGAGGGTGCCGCCGACGTCGGGGAAGAAGCCGATGCGGACCTCGGGCATCGCGATGCGCGTCCGCTCCGTCACGATGCGGTACGCCGAGTGGGCGGACAGCCCGATGCCGCCGCCCATCGTGATGCCGTCCATGAGCGACACGAACGGCTTCGGGTAGGCGGAGATCTTCCGGATGAGGTCGTACTCGGTCGCCCAGAACCGGCGGAGCTTGTCGTACTCGCCCCGCACGTTCATGGTGATGTCGCCGCCTGCGCAGAGCCCGCGGTCGCCGGCGCCGGCGAGGATGACGACCTGGACGGTGTCATCGTCGACCGCCGCGTCGAGGGCGGCCTCGATGCGGTGGATCATGCCGAGAGTGAGCGCGTTGATCTGCCGCGGGCGGTTGAGGATGAGGCGCAGCGCGCGTCCCTCGCGCTCGACGAGGACCTCGGGCTCGGCGGGGGCGTCGGTCATCAGAGTTCCTTCTCGTCGGGGGCGGCGGCGGGGGCGCGGGTGGGCAGCGGGACGAAGCGCGGGGCGGGAGCCGCACTCGGCCCGTCGGTGGTCGCGAGCCAGGTTCCGCGAGCCGTGAGGTGCGGGGACGCGAGCGTCTCGTCCATGTCGTAGACGGGGGACACGCAGGCGTCGAGCCCGGCGAAGATCTCTGTCCACTCGTCGCGGCTGCGAGTGCCGAAGCGTTCACGGAAGAGGGTCCGGAGGGTCTCCCGATTGCCCTGGTCCTCCCGGGAAGGCGGATCGTCGATGCCGAGGCCGCGCAGGAGCTCCGCATAGAACTGCGGCTCGACGGCGCCCACCGCGACGTGCCCGCCGTCGGCGCACTCGTAGACGTCATACCAGGGCAGCTCAGCCGCGAGCATCGCCTCACCGGTGGCGTCGCCTTCCGAGCGGAAGCCGCGGACCGCCTGGGTCAGCGACGCGGCGCCGTCGACGATGGCGGCATCGACGACGGTGCCCGCGCCGGTGCGGGCCCGCTCGATCAGCGCGGCGAGCACCCCCGTCACCAGGAACATCGCGCCGCCGCCGTTGTCGCCGAGCATGTTGCCCGGGACGACCGGCGCCTCCCCGGGGCGTCGGTTCAGCGACAGTGCACCGCTCTCGGCGATGTAGTTGATGTCGTGCCCCGCCTTGGCAGCGAGCGGGCCGGACTGTCCCCACCCCGTCATCCGCCCGTAGACGATCCGGGGGTTCACCGCGGCCGCGTCGGCGGGGCCGAGCCCGAGCCGCTCCATCACTCCCGGCCGCAGCCCCTCGAGGAGCACATCGGCGTCGCGCAGGAGGTCGAGCGCAGCGGCGCGGCCGTCGGGCGACTTGAGGTCGAGCTGCACGTGCGCTCGGCCGCGGAGCATGACGTTCGTGCGGGGCCCATCGCCCGGTCGGCGCACGAGGGTCACCGCTGCGCCGAGGTCGGCGAGGTGCATCGCCGCGTACTCGACCGGCCCGAGGGCGGCGAACTCGACCACCCGGATGCCCGCCAGTGGGCGCGCAGCCGCGCCGGTCATCGGCACGGTCCGGTCATCGGCCCAGGTCATCGGCCCAGGAATTCGGGAGCTCGCTTCTCCGCGAATGCGCGGAGCCCCTCCGCGTAGTCGGCGCTCTGCACGTAGCTCTCCGCGGCCTGCCATTCGGCGTCGAGCGCGGCCGCCCGGTCGTCGATCGCCTCCGTCTCCCGCATCACGCGCTTGATCACGCCGAGCCCGAGCGGTGACTTCGCTGCCAGCCGGGCTGCGACGGCCGCCACGCGCGCCTCGAGCTCGCCGTCGGGCACAACCTCGGCGAACAGTCCGTACTGCAGCCACTGCCGGGCGGTCAGGCGGTCGCCGGTGAAGACGACGTACTTGGCGATCGACGGCGGGACGCGCTTGTGCAGCAGCGCCGCGCCGCCCGCGCCGGGAATCACCCCGACGTTCGTGTGCCCGTCGCCGACCTTGGCGCTCTCCGCGGCGATGGCGAAGTCCGCCGCGAGGATGAGTTCGGTGCCGCCGCCCATCGCGGTGCCGTTCACCGCGGCGATGACCGGCAGGGGCAGCTCGGCGATGCGCACGTAGAGCTCCTGCAGCCGCTTGAGGAAGGCCTGGGACGCGCCCGGCTCATTGCCGATCCGCAGGAGGTCCGCTCCGGCGGAGAAGCCGCGGCCGGTTCCCGTGAAGACGACGACGCGCGTGTCATCGGCCTCGGCGGTGTCGAGGGCGACGCCGATCGCGTCCACCATCTCTCCGGTGATCGCGTTCAGCGACTGGGGGCGGTTGAGCCGGATCGTGAGGACGCGGCCGTCCCGCGTCGCCACGATGTCCTCAGTCGTCTCCGATGTGCCGTAATCGGTCATGTTCATCCCACCATCCGGGTCCGGTCGCCCCAATACTCCTGGCGCAGATCGCGTTTCAGGACTTTTCCGTTCGTGTTCCGCGGCAGGCTAGCGTGCACCACGATGCTCTTCGGTGTCTTCACCGGCCCGAGCGCCTCGCGGACGAAGGCGGTCAGCTCGGCCGACTCGACCTCGGCGCCGGGGGACAGCTCGATCGCCGCAGTGACCGCCTCACCCCACTTGGCGTCGGGGATGCCGAACACCGCGCATTCGGCGATTCCCGGGAACGCGAGGATGCACTTCTCCACCTCGGCCGAGTACACGTTGAAGCCGCCCGTGATGATCATGTCCTTCTTCCTGTCCACGATGTGGAAGAAGCCCTCGTCGTCCTCGAACGCGATGTCGCCGGTCAGGTGGTACTCGGTGCCGCCGACCCGCAGGCGCGACTGCGCGGTCGTCTCCGGGTCGCGGTAGTACCCGGGGGTGTTGCCGGCGCAGGCCACGGCGATCTCGCCGGGCTCCCCGCGCGGCACCACCTGCCCGTGGTCGTCGACCAGGACGAGGTCGACACCGGCGGGGACCTGTCCGGCCGCCGAGAGGCGGAAGTCGGTGGCCGGCCCCTTCCCGGGGTCGCCGTCCCGGAGGTGCTGCTCCGGGGTCATGAAGAGGTCCCAGCCGGTCTCGTTCTGCCCGTAGATCTGGGCGAACACGGGGCCGAACACCTGCAGGGCCCGTGCCAGCTTGCCCGGCGCCATAGGCGATGCGCCGTAGACGACGTACTGGAGCGCCGAGAAGTCGTGGTTTTCGACGCCGGGCACATCGAGCATCCCGTAGACGACCGTCGGCGGCAGCCAGGCGAGGGTGACGCGGAAGCGCTCGAAGTAGTGGACGATCTCCGCCGGGGTGGCCGATGGCACCACGATGACGTGGGCTCCGTGCCGGACCGCGTACAGGAACATCCGGCCGGCGGCGTGGCTGAGCGGCGCGTTCGCCAGGTACACCGGGCGTGGGCTGTCCGCCGTCACCCGGGGCGGAAAAATCTCAGTCAGGCGGTCGGGAATGAAGTTGACCCCGATGCTCGTCTGCGGCACGCCCTTCGGCTGGCCGGTGGTTCCGCCTGTGCTGCCGATCTCCTTGACCATGTCGTCGGTGACGGCGGTCCGGAAGGGCGCGTCGGGCTGGTCGCCCATCCACGCGCTCACGTCTGCGCGGGTCAGCGGAACGAGTTCGACATGGGGCGCCGCCGTGGCCAACAGTTCCGCCACGTCCGTGAGTTCGGGGTCGAGGAACAGGGCGCGGACGTCGAAGCGGACGACGAGGTCGGCCACCTCTCGTGCGCTCGAGCGCGCGTTGAGCGGCACCCACTTGGCGTCCGAGCGGCTGATGCCCAGATACACCTCGTGCATCAGGATGCCGTTGGGCGCGATGGTCGCGAGGTGGTCGGCCCAACCGTATCCGTGTGCGGCGACGGCGTGCGCGAACCGGTGACTGAAGGCCACCGCCTCGCGGTAGGTGGCCGTCTCCCCGCGGACGGGATCGGTGTACAGGATCGCCGCATCGCCGACGAGCGCGTGGCCGACGTCCAGATTTCCGATGGTGAGCATGTGTGTCGGGTTCCGCGGCCGTCAGGCCCGGGCCCGGCCGCCGCTGGACCGCCCGAAAAGTTCGCGGGTGATGATCATCTTCTGGATCTGGGTGGGCCCCTCGGCGATCTCGAGCCCCTGCAGGTCGCGCATCAGCTGCATCAGCGGCAGCTCGTCGCTGTAGCCCCGGTGACCGTGGGCGACGATCATGTCGCGCGCAGCGTTCGTGGCCGACTCGGTTGCGAACCACTTGCTCATCGCTGCGGTCTTGGTGGTCGGCCGGCCCTCGTCGGCCGACGACAGCACGTGGTAGGCGAGTTGCTTCGCCGCCTCGAGTCGCGTCGCGTGCTCGGCGATCGGGAAGGTGATGCCCTGTCGCTCCGAGAGCGGCGCGCCGAAGGTCTCCCGGGTGCTCGCGAATTCGATCGTCATGTCGATCGCGCGCTGCGCACCGCCCACGGCGAGGAGGGCGATCATCGCGCGTCCGACGTCGAACGACCCGGTGACGGTCGCGAAGCCTCGCCCGACCTCCCCGACGACGTTGGCGTCCGGGACGAGCACGCCGTCCAGAGCCAGCTTCCCGCGACCGGTCGGCCGGAAGCCGGCGTTGGGGATCCGCTCGCGCCTGACCCCGTCGCTGTCCAGCGGCACGAGGAAGCCGGTGATCCCGTTCCGCGGGTCGTCACTGGTCCGCGCGAACACGATCGATGCCCCGGCGAACGTCGCGAACCCGGAGCTCGTCTTGTGGCCGTGGAGCCGCCACCCTCCCTCGATGCGGGTCGCGCGGGTTCCGATGTTGCGGGAGTCGCTGCCGGCGACGAGCTCGGTGAGCGCGAACCCGATCGCGGTCTCGCCCGCCAGCGTCGGCAGCAGCCAGCGCTCCCGGACCTCGTCGCTGCCCGCCTCGGCGATGATCCGGTTCGCAGAGTATGCGCCGAACAGGCAGAAGCCGAGGTTGAAGTCGCCGCGGGCGACCTCCTCCAGCACGACGCCGGCCTCGACGGCGCTGGCTCCGCAGCCGCCGCGCTCGCGTGCCACGCGCATCCCCAGATACCCTCTGCCGGCGGCTTCGCGGTAGATGTCCCAGAAGAAGTCCTGCGACAGTGCGCGCTCGAGGTAGCCGTCGTAGATCGAGTCGGCGAACGCGCGGGCTTCGGCCCGCAGCGCGTCCGTGTCGGGCGGGTCGGTCACCGGGGGCGTCATCGTCACACCTCCATCGTCGTGCCCCGCCGCCCATCTGCATAGACGGTCTCTTCGGCGTAGGTTATCGTCGTGGTCGATTTGACGACTCCAGAGTTCTCGCTACGCCAGCTGCGCTACTTCGTGGCCGCCGCCGTTGCCGGGTCGACCCTCGGCGCGGCCTCCGCGATGTACGTGTCTCAGTCGACGATGTCGGCCTCGCTGTCCGAGTTCGAGAAGGCGCTGGGCACCCAGCTGTTCGTGCGCCGTCGGGGGAGAGGCATCGAGTTGACGGAGACCGGCCGCCAGCTGCTGCCCCGGGCGCGCCAGTTGCTGAGCGACGCCGACGAGTTCCGCAGCGCGGCATCGTCGCTTCAGGAGGAGCTCCGCGGCCCGCTCACGATCGCCTGCTTCACCGTGATCGCGGCGTCGATCCTGCCGCGCGTCCTTGCCGGCTTCGGTGCGCGGCACCCCGATGTACGGGTCGACTTCGTCGACGGCGACCGCGAAGAGGTCCTCGACGCGCTCGAGACCGGTCGGGCCGAGGTCGCGCTGACCTTCCAGCGCCTGGTGCCCGCGACCCTTCCGTGCGCCGTCCTCGCGCAGCCCGTCCCGCACCTGCTCGTCCCGCCCGGGCACCGGCTGGCGGGGACGCGGCCCGTCAGCCTTCGCGAACTCGGCGATGAGACTTTCATCCTGGTGGAGGCGGATCCCGCCACCGACTTCGTCAGCGAGGCGTTCCGCGCGAGCGGGATCGACCCGCCCATCCGATTCCGCTCTCGCTCCCTCACGACGGTGCGGGCGCTCGTTGCGCGCGGGCTCGGCGTGACGCTCGTCGCCCAGGGGTCACGGCTCGACGGACGGGTGGCGCCCGACGGCGTCGTCGCGGTGCCCGTCTCCGACGCGGGCAACCCGGATCCGATTGTGATCGCCAGCGCGGGATCGCTGACCCGACGCGGCTCGGCCTTCTGGGACTTCTGCGTCGAAGAGCTGGGTTGACGCGCACGGCGGAGAGCGCCTGCCCGAGCCGCGTGGGGCGGTGGCCCGCGCCGCGCTTCTGCGCCGGCGAGGCCCTTTCCGCGGCCTCAGCCGGCCGCCCAGCCGAGGGCGGCGACGCTCTTGCGTGCGACCGCCTCCGGGTCGGCGTCGTACAGCCACAGCCGGAACGCCTTCGAGCCCTTGATCTCGTCGTCGCGCTTCCCGAGGTCCTCGTAGCCGGAGTCGTAGCGCTGCCCGTTGTCGCGCGCGCCGCTCTGCACGCGCGTGGTGCGGTCGAGCCGGAGCCGCTCGTATTCCGCCAGAGCGGCGGGAATCGCGTCCGCGGGGGCGGCGCCAAGCAGGACTCCCAGGGTCATCGCGTCCTCGATGGCCTGGTTGGCGCCCTGGCCGAGGTGGGGGAGCATCGCGTGCGCCGCGTCGCCGAGCAGCGTCACCCGGTCCGTCGACCATCGCTCGAGCGGCTCGCGGTCGTACAGGCCCCACCAGAAGGTCTGCTCGACCTGCTCGAGGAGCTCGAGGACCCGCTCGTCCCAGCCGGCGAAATCCGACCGCAGCGACTGGACACTGCCCGGCGCCGACCAGGACTCGCGGAGGCGCTCGTCGCTCGGCACGAACCCGACGTAGTTGATCAGCTCGCCGGATCGCACCGGGTAGGTGAGGAAGTGCTTGCCCTCGCCCATCCAGAGCTGGGCGATTCCGGGAGGCCAGGACGGCAGCCGGTCGGCGCGCACCAGTCCGCGGTAGGCGATGGAGCCCGACGATACCGGCTCGGTCGGCTCGGTGACGGATGCCCGGACCAGGGAGTGGATGCCGTCGGCGCCGACGACAAGGTCCGCTCGCTCGGTGATCCCGCCCGCGAACCGCAGGGTGACTCCGTCCGGGTCCTCCTCGATGCCCACCAGCCGGTGGCCGGTGCGCACCGCCTCCGGCGGCAGCGCGGCCGTGAGCACGCCGACGAAGTCGGCACGGTGCAGCCCCAGGGTGAAGTACCTGCTGGAGCTGTCCGCAGTGGTCATCCCCCCGATCAGCGTGCCGTCGGCACGGTAGTAGACCGAGCCGTCGCCGTAGCGCGCCGCGACGGACTCGATCGCGTCCCGCAGGCCGAGGCGCTCGTAGACCCGCAGCCCGTTCGGCGCGACGCCGATGCCGGCGCCCACCTCGCCCAGCTGCTGCGCCTGCTCGTAGACCACTGCGTCGAGCCCGGCGTCCCGCAGCGCTATCGCCGTCGTCAGGCCGCCGATGCCGCCGCCGATGATTGCAATCCGCATGGTGTTCCTTCGTTGTAGGGGTTGTCGATGTTCGTTGAGGGGAGTCGGTCGTTTCAGCCGGTCGGCTTCAGCGCCTCGGTGACCTGCTGCACAACGTCGAAGCCGTAGAGCGCGCGCCGGAACTCGGCGTGGGAGCGGATCTCCGCATCCCGCCGGTCGAGATCGCCGTCCATGGAGTCGTAACGCATCCCGTTCCGGCGGGCGCCGAGCTGGACCTCCGAGACGCGCGGGCGACGCAGGGACTCGTACACCTGGAGCGCGGCGGGCAGCTCCGCTTGGTCGCTCGCCCCGAGCAGGAGCGCGAGCGCCATGCCGTCCTCGATCGACTGGTTCGCCCCCTGGCCGAGGTGGGGCAGCATCGGGTGCGCGGCGTCGCCGAGCAGGGTGAGCCGGCCGTCGGTCCAGACCGGGATCGGGTCGCGGTCGTACAGCGCCCAGCGGAACGTGGTGGTCACGTGCGAGAGCAGCTCGGCGATGCGCGGGTCCCAGCCGGCGAACTCCTCCCGAAGCTCGTCGGGGTCGCCGGGGGCGGTCCACGACTCGCGCATGACGCCGTGCGCGGGCACGAAGCCGACGAAGTTGATGAGCTCGCCGCGGCGGACGGGAAACGCCAGGAAGTGTTTGCCGGGCCCGAGCCACATCTGCCAGACGTCCGGTCGCCAGTCGCCGAGCAGCTCCCGCGGGACGAGACCGCGGTAGACGGCCGTCCCCGAGAAGACCGGGGCGCTCTCCGGGTGCACGATCGGCCGGAGCTTGGAGTGGATCCCGTCGGCGGCCACCACGATGTCGCCCTCGGCGACCGTGCCGTTCTCGAAGCCCACCCGTGCGCCGTCCGCGGTCTGCTCCAAGGAGGTCGCCCGGTGCCCTGTGTGCAGCATCTCCGGCGGCAGTGCCCGGCGGAGGAACTCGATGAGGTCCGCGCGGTGCATCCCATAGGTGGCGTTCCACCCGCTCGGGTCCGTCACCTGCACGGGCGCGATCTCGGCGCCGTCGAACCGGTAGTAGCGCGAGTGCTCGCCGACCAGCGCGCCGAACTCCTGCACGGCCGGCCCGAGCCCCACGCGCTCGAGCTGACGGATCGAGTTCGGCGTGAGGTACACGCCGGCGCCGATCTCGCTGAAGGCCGACGCCTGCTCGTACAGCTCTGTCTCGATGCCCTGCGCGATCAGCGCGTTGGCGAGGAACAACCCTCCGACGCCGCCCCCGACGATCACGATCCGCTTGCCTGACGTCATGCTCTACCCCTGTCCTCTGCCATTCGTTGGGTGCGGAGACCCGCACGTCGTTCCCTCATCCGGCGACGCTCCGCCCGGCCACCATGCCGCTGTAGAGGCTCGGACCGAAGGCCGTGCCTTCCAGCGCCGCCGACCCGTTGATGTGGCCGCCGGCCATCCCGGCGATCTCTCCCGCCGCGAACAGCCCGTCGATCGGCCGGTCGTCGGTGTCGAGCACGCGGCAGTCGAGGTCGGTCCGCACGCCGCCGAGGTTCTTCCGGGCCAGTGGGTGCAGGCGCACCGCGTGGAACGGGCCGTCGACGAGCGGCGCCAGGCCCTCGAGCGGCTTCCCGAAGTCCGGATCCCGCTCCAGGCCGGCGCCGATCGCCGCATTCACGTCGCCGATCGCGGACTCGAGGCTGCTCCGATCCACGCCGATGCGCGCGGCCAGTTCGGCGGCGGTCGACGCCGACTCCACGTGCGGCGAGGAGCGGAGGAACTCGGAGATCCGGTCCCGAAGCGGCCGGCCGCCATCCAGGTAGTGCGGATCGGCGAGCACCAGCCCGGCGGCGACGCCGGCGTCGAAGACGGACCATGCCCGGCCGCCGGGCTGCGCGAGCAGTGCCCGGGTGCCGGTCGCCCCGCCGCGCAGGCTCTCGTCGTGGAACCGCTCGCCGGCGTCGTTGACCCAGATCTCGCCGGCGACGCCCCGCACGGCGAGGCCGCGCACACCGCCGGCATCCAGCGGGTCGGGCGTGCCGTACGGGTACATCCACACGGAGTCCAGCTCGGTGAACTGGGCGCCCACGGCTTCCAGGATCGCGATGCCGTCGCCCTTCGCGCCCGGCCCGCCGCCGAGGAGCACCCGTTCCGCCCCGGCACCCTGTGCGGCGTGAGCGGCCACGAGTTCGGCGCTGTTGTTGAAGCCGCCGGTGGCGAGCACGACGGCGGCGGCGGGGATCTCGACCACCCGGTCCGCCACCGCCGCGACGACGCCCGTGACCCGCCCGCCGGTGCGGACGAGCGCGCGGGCCCGCCAGCCCAGCCGCCAGGTGATGCCGGGAAGCGTCCGCGCGTGCTCGGCGAGCAGCGCCATGACCCGCTTGCCGCCCCCGTCGGGCCGATGCCAGCGCGGCAGGCTGTTGCCCTCGTGGTCGCGGAGCGACTCCCAGCGCACGCCGAGAGCGGAGAGTCGCTCGAACAGCTCCACCCGACTGGCCAGCAGGTAGCGGTGGGCCCACTCGACGTCGACCGACGGCCCGCCCCAGGCGAGCCAGTCCTCGAGCGCGAGGTCGACGGAGTCGCCCACGCCGAGCCGCTCCTGCAGGGGCGAGCCGGCGATGCAGGTGCCCCCGCCGGCGCCGGATGCGGTGCCGCCCGGAACGGGCGCGGCGTCGAGCATCGTCACGCGGGCCCCCGCCTCGGCGGCTTCGATCCCGCAGGCGAGGCCGGCGGCACCGAGGCCGACGACGACGACGTCGGCGTGCGGGTCGGTGTGGCGCTTCGTGGGTGCTGGGGCGGTCATCTTCGCTCGTCCGGTATCTCGTCCTGGGGCGCCCTCAGCGGCGCAGCCAGTCCTCGTCGAGCGCCTCGACGGAGGGGCAGCCGAGCAGCGCGAGGGTGTTGTCGAGCTGCGTCCGGAGCAGTTCGATCACCTTCGTCACGCCGGCCTGGCCCTTCGCGGCGAGCCCGTAGATGTAGGGGCGTCCGATCATGCAGACGCGCGCGCCGCGGGCGAGCGCCTTCGCGATGTCGCTGCCGCGGCGGATGCCGCCGTCCAGGTACACCTCGGCCTTGCCGTCGACGGCGTCGACGACGGCGGGCAGGACGTCGATGGTCGCCGGCAGCCCGTCCAGCTGGCGGCCGCCATGGTTCGACACCCACACGGCGTCGATCCCGCGGGCGACCGCCTCGGTGGCGTCGCGCTCGTTCGTGATCCCCTTGATCACCATCGGGCCGTCCCAGAGCGAACGCAGCCACTCCAGGTCGTCCCACGTCATGCCGGGGTCGAACCGGGAGTTGACCCGCTCCATGAACGCCATCCGCTTGGTGACCGCCGTCTTGCCACCGAAGTTGCCCATGGTCAGGCCGTGCCCGAACATCTCGTCCCAGCCGAACCGCGCGACCCAGGGGAGGTGCGCGAGCACGTCGCCGGTGTGCCGCCAGGTCGGCCGGGGGGGAATGGTGAACCCGTTGCGGAGGTCGCGCTCCCGGCGCCCGCCGACCGGCACGTCGACGGTCACGACGAGCGCCCGGTAGCCGGCGGCCCGCGCGCGCTGCACCACCTCGCCGGTGATCCCCCGGTCGCGCCAGACGTAGAGCTGGAACCACTTCGGCGCGTCGGGGGTGGCGTCGGCGACGTCCTCGAGGCTCCAGCAGGAGCTGGAGCTGAGGGTCGACACGATGCCCGCCTCGGCCGCGGCGAGGGCAGCCGCGCGCTCGCCCAGCGGGTGTGCGAGCGCGGCGAGGCCGACCGGCGCCAGGGCGAGCGGCATGGACACCGGAGTACCGAGCATCGTGGTCGCCAGCGAGCGGGAGGAAGCGTCCGAGAGTGCGCGGGGGCGGAAGGTCAGCGCGTCCATCGACCGTCGGTTCCGGCGGAGGGTGACCTCACCCTCGCCGCCGCCCTCGATGAAGTCGCTCACGGCCGTCGGCAGCCGACGGGTCGCCATCGCGCGGACGTCGTCGACGTTCACGGCGTTGTCGAGCCCGAGCCGGCGGGGCGGTACAGTGCCGCTTCTCATGGTCTCCTGTCCTCAGGTGTACTGCGCGTAGAGCGGTGACCGGACGTCCCGGGTTATCCGGCAGTCGAGGAAGAGCGGGCCGCTGCGGTCCCAGCCGGCGAGTGCCGGCTCGAGGTCCGCCACCGTCGCGATGACGGCCGACTCCGTGCCGAGGCTCGACGCGATCCTCGCCAGGTCGGAGACGCCGAAGATCGCGTCGGCCGCGGGCAGACCGGCGATCTCCGACAGCACGATCTCCGAGCCCGCGGCGCCGTCGTTGAAGCACACGATGAGCAACGGGATCCGCTCGCGGGCCGCCACCTCGAGGTCGCCGAGCGACATGAACAGTCCGCAGTCGCCGATGTAGAGCACGGTGAGCCGCTCGGGGCGCCCGACGGCGGCGCCGATGGCCGGGCCGAGTCCGCAGCCCGTCGCGCCGAAGTCGCAGGTCCAGAGAAGCGACTCGGGGCTCGGGTGGCGCATGAAGGCGATCGGCCAGACGGTGAAGTGCCCGCCGTCGATCACCGCCGCCCGCTCGTGGGGCAGGAGGCGGTCGAGCTCGGCAGCGAGCGCGCGCGGGTCGACCTGGTGCGGGGCGGAGACGTCGGTGAAGCTGGAGCCCGTGCGCGGGGGCGCCGTCGGCAGGGCCCGCTCGGGGAGGATCGGCTCGGCTTCGAGCCGGGCGAGGAGCTCGCGCACGACGAGAGGCGCGTCGCCGAGGACCGCCACGTCCGCGCGGTCGTACCTGCCGAAGGCGCGGGGATCGTCGTCGATCTGCACGACCCGGGAACCGGCGAGGAGCGTGGATCGGCGGGTCTGGATGAAATTGAGGCTCACCCCGACCGCGAGGATGCAGTCCGCCTCCCCGATGATGCGGACGCCCTCCGGGGGGGTGAAGCCCCCGAAGATGCCGAGGCTCGCCGGGGAGTCCTCGAACGCGCCGATCCCCTTGACGGAGGTGGCGAGGTAGGCGCCGGTGACTGCGGCCAGGCGCTCGAGGTGCTTCGCGGTGTCGGGGTCGCTCGCTCCTCGGCCGGCGAGGATGACGATCTGCTTCGCCTCGCGCAGGGCGAGCTCCGCCGCCGCCACGGCGTCCGGGTCGGGGTGGCGTTCGCCGGGCCCGGTCGGCAGCGCGGCGAGAGCGGATTCGATGTCTGACGCGCTCGGCAGCGTCTCCGAACCGTGCGGCACGATCAGCGCAACCGGCGTCCGTCCGCGCATGGCCGCCGAGTAGGCCGACACGGTGTCCTGCGCAGCCGTCGGCGCGTCCACCCGCACGACGGCGACTCCGAGCTCGCCGAGGATCGCGTCCGGAGCGAGCCCCTGGTTGCCGACCTCGAACGGGGCGTTGCGGGCCGGCGTGGCCATCACGTCGCTCATGATGAGCACCAGGGGGCTGCGCGCCTTGACCGCGGTGCGCAGCGCCGTCATCGCGTTCGTGAAGCCGGGGCCGTGCACGACGCTCGCCCAGCCGACCTGCCCCGTCGCACGCGCATATCCGTCGGCGGCGCCTGCGGCCCCGTTCTCGTGCCGGAAGTGGTGGAGGGCCGCGCCCGCCTCGGCGAAGGCGTGCACCACCCGCATGTTCGACCCGCCCATCACCTCGAACAGGTCGGTGGCCCCGAGCCTGCGGGCCGTCCGGGCGATGATCTCTGCGGTCGTGCGCGGCGCGGAGCTGGGGCTCGCGGATGTCCCGATCATCTCCGTCGATGTCACAGGGGCGTCCCTTCGTGTCGGTCTCGTGCGTCGTTGCACCCGGCGAGCGCCCGGCCCGCGCAGGACCGTGCGGGATCGGCCCGCAGCTCGCTGCAGCCGGCCCGCTTGACAACCGCGGCATCCCTCACAATAGTGACAAGACCGCAATACGGACCAGGTGTCCGGATAGCGTACAATGAAAGTCAACGGCGACACCGGTCGATCGAGGCCCGTACGGGCTCCCTGGCCGCTCCTGCTCCTCCGCGGAGGAGAGGGCGAGACCCGGGCGGCGACCCAGAGAGGAACTGCTCGCATGAGCACTGAGCCCGCTGCCCGCTCCCTGCAGGACCTGATCGATTCGACGCCCGATCTGGTCGACTACCTGTACAACGACTCACCCGGAGCGCATTCCCGCGGCCGTGCCGACCTGACCCCGGTTCGGCAGGAGTTCACCAACTGGCGCGACGAGCAGCGGTCCTGGCGGGAGACCGCCGTCCTCTTCGATCAGTCGCACCACATGCCGGAGCTCATCCTGAAGGGCCCGGACGCGAAGCGGCTGCTCGAGTACGTGGGGGTGAACAGCCTGGCCAACCTCGAGCCCGGCCGCGCGAAGCAGTTCATCGGTGTCACCGAGCGTGGGCAGATGATCGGCGACTGCATCCTCTACGCCCTCGAAGGCGGGACGTACGAGCTGGTCAGCAGCATGCCGCTGCTGAACTGGGTCGAGTACCAGATCGTCACCGGCGACTGGGACGTCACCTACGAGCGCGACAACAACACCTCGGACAATCCCGGCGGCACGCGCAAGCTCTTCCGCTATCAGCTCGACGGACCGAACGCGGGCGCGATCTTCGATGAGATCGTCGAGGGCGGCGTGCCGGAGATCGGACCCTTCCGGACCGCCAAGGCGCGGATCGCCGGCGTGGACGTCCTGGTCCTGCGGCACAGTATGTCTGGGCACCGCGGCTACGAGATCTCGGGCCCGTTCGAGCAGGGCGAGGGGGTCGTGCTGGCGGCGATCCTCGAGGCCGGCTCACGGCACGGGCTCCTGCAGGCGGGCGCAAAGACCTACTTCAGTGCGAGCTTCGAGGGTGGCTGGATGGCCTACCCCCTTCCCGCGGTCTACACCGGCGAGGAGCTGCGGGCCTACCGTGAGTGGCTGCCGGCCGACTCGTGGGAGGGCAAGTTCCAGCTCGCGGGCAGCTTCCGTCCCGCCAGCATCGAGAACTACTACGTCACCCCGTACGACATGGGCTACGGGAAGCTCGTGAGCTTCGATCACGACTTCATCGGCCGGGCGGCGCTCGAGGAGATCGCCAGTCAGCACACGCGCACCAAGGTGACTCTTGCCTGGAAGAAGGAGGAGATCCTCCGCGTCATGGGATCGCTCTTCGAGGAGGGCGAGCTGCCATACAAGTACATCGAGCTGCCCGTCGCCGACTACGGCAACCTCACCCACCGCGATGAGGTGTACAACCTCGCCGGCGAGCTGATCGGGGTCGCGACGAAGGTCGGCTACACGGTGAACGAGCGCAGGCTCATGTCTCTCGCCATGGTCGATCTCGACCGCGTCGCGGTCGGCGACGAGGTCGAGATCGTGTGGGGTGAGGCGAATGGCGGCTCACGGAAGCCGCGTGTCGAGCGTCACCGCCAGGTGCGGGTCCGCGCGACGGTGGCGCCCGCGCCCGGCCCGGCGCCGATCAAGAAGGCGACGGGCTGAATCCTCAACTTCCCTCCGCGGTGACGCGCAGGGCACAGGTCGCCACGTGGTGGCGATGTTCAACCGAAGAGAACGTAAGTGTAGGCACCTTCTGCTTTACGCGCGCACTATTCGGCGTCTCAACAGGCATTTTGACTAAATCAAGGCTTGTGCGGCGGCGTCCCGAAGGGGATAGTTGCTGTGTACCTAGTGTTCGGTCGAAGTCGACCCCTGCCACTCGCATCCAACTGGAGGACTCAGTATGTTCATTCGACGGCGAATGAATCGCATCTCGATGGCCGCTCTCGGAGTGGCCGTGACTCTCACGGCAATCGCCGGCTGCAGTGCCGAGCCGGCAGCTCCGCCCGCCACGAGCGGTTCCGGTTCCGGTTCCGGCTCCGATGCTCCCGTGGAAACGGTGGACCTCGTCGTCGGCGTTGCGGCCAGCATGAGCTCGCTGGACCTGCTGCTCGGCATCGAGCAGGGCTTCTTCGAGGAGGAGGGGCTGAACGTCACCACGACGCCCGCCGCCACCGGCGCCGCCGGCGTCACCGCGCTGATCAACGGCGAGATCCAGGTGGCGCTCGGCGGGCTGTCAGGCACCATCACCGCGGCCTCGCAGGGCATCCCGGTTGCCTTCGTCTCCGGCGGCATCGCCGACACGGAGAGCGAGGAGGGGTCGTGGTACGGCACCCTCGTCGAAGAGGGCAGCGGGATCGAGAGCTTCGCCGACCTCGAGGGCAAGACGGTCGCCGTCAACTCTCTCAACTGCTGCTGGGACTTCTGGACTCGTGAAGCGATCAACGCGGACGGCGGCGACGGCAGCAAGGTGCAGTTGGTGCAGCTGCCCTTCGCCCAGCAGGCGCAGGCGCTCGCGGACGGCCAGGTCGACGCGATCACGACGCAGCAGCCGTTCGCCAAGCAGGCGGAGTTGCAGGGCTTCGTGAGCATCGGCGACCCGGCGGCCATCGCCTACGACGACCCCGAGAACGGCAACACGAACTACTTCATGGCGAAGCAGTTCGTCGAGGAGAACCCTGGCGTGGTCGAGCGCTGGCGAGCCGCTCTGCAGAAGTCCGCGGACTACGCCAACGAGAACCCGGACGCCGTCCGGCAGGCCGCGATCGACATCGTCGAGCTCGACCCCGAGCTCGTCGAGGCGGCGCCCGTGCCCAACTTCGTCGTGGACATCGACCGCAACGCGATCGAGAAGGAGCTCAGCTGGCTGGTCGACTACGGCGTGATCCAGAACGCGCCGGAGATCGACGACATCATCATCCCCTGATCCGACGTAACGACACGATCCGCTTCGTTCGGTCGGCTCCGGCTCACCGGGGCCGACCGAACGGAAGTGTGGAGGAATTGAAGTGAAGCGTCGTTTCCGGCTCATCCGGCTGCTGCCCTGGGTCACCACCATCGCGATCATCGCCGGGCAGGAGATCCTCGCCCGCGCCGGCGCGATCCCCCGGGTCATCCCGCCGTTCACCGATACGGTCGCAGCCCTCTGGCGGATGCTGCCCACCGAGGTCTTCCTGACCAGCCTGGGGCTGATGCTCCAGCAGTTCGTGACCAGCCTGGCGATCGGCGTCCTCGCCGGCGTGGTGCTCGGCATCCTCATCGGGGTGATCCGCCCGCTCAACCGGATCCTCCGCTACGTGCTCGAGTTCCTCCGGTTCACCCCGAGCGTCGTCTACATCCCGATCCTGCTGCTCCTGATGGGGTCCCGGCCGCAGCTCGCGATCTCCCTGGCCGCCCTCGGCGCCATGTGGCCGGTGCTCTACCAGACCTACTACGGTGTGGTCGGCGTGTCGCAGATCATGAAGGACACCGGGCGGGTGTTCGGCCTCTCGCGGAGCCAGCAGCTGCGCAGCATCACCATCCCGAGCGTGTCGCCCTTCCTCGCGACCGGCATCCGCATCGCCGCGGCGCACGCGCTGGTCGTGGTCGTCGCGGTGCAGATCATCGCGGCCGTTCCGGGCATCGGACGCGACATCCAGGGCTATGCCGAGAACGGCGTCTTCCCGCAGATGTACGCGCTCATCCTGGTGGTCGGCATCATCGGGCTCCTCGTCAACTGGCTGCTCGAGATGGTCGAGCGCCGTCAGCTGCACTGGCACGCCACCTACCGGGAGAAGCAGGCATGACGACCGAATCGATCATCACTGCCGCCACGCGGCGGCGCCGGTCTGCGAGCGTCAACGGCGCGCTGATCTCGCTGATCCTGCCGGTGGTCATCCTGGTCGCCTGGTGGTTCGCATCGGCGAACAGCGTGTCGCCGTTCTTCCCGCCCCTGCAACGGATCCTGCAGACCTTCGTCGACGCGTGGCTGTCCACAAGGGTCGCCTCCGACATCCTGCCGAGCCTCGCTCGCCTGGTGATCGGGTTCGCGATCGCGGTCGTCGCGGGCGTCGGGCTGGGGGCGCTGCTCGGCCGGCTGCGGATCATCGCGGTAGCGCTCAACCCGATCCTGCAGTTCTTCCGGGCACTCCCCGCGACGGCGCTCATCCCCGTCGCGGTCGTGCTCTTCGGCATCGGCGATGTGCCCAAGATCGCGCTGATCGCGTTTGTGAGCTCATTTCCGATCCTGCTCAACACCATCGACGGCGTGCGCAACATCGACCCCGTCATCGAGGACGTCGGCAGGTCGTTCCGGCTCACGAAGCTGCAGCGCCTGCACTGGATCCAGCTGCACGCCGCGTCGCCGCAGGTCATCTCCGGCATGCGGGTGGCGCTCAGCCTCGCCTTCGTCGTCATGGTGTCGTCCGAGATGCTCGGCGCGACGAACGGCATGGGCTACGTGACCCTGCTCGCCCAGCAGGGCTTCCAGATCCCCCTCATGTGGTCCGGCCTGCTGCTGCTGGGACTGCTCGGACTGTTCGTCAACGGAATCTTCGTGCTGGTGGAGCGCAAGCTGCTCCGCTGGTACACCCAAAACCAGGAGGACTGAGTTGCTCACCGTAGAGAACCTGCAGAAGACGTACACGTCGGGGGGCAAGTCGCTTGAGGTGCTCCGCGACGTGAGCTTCACCGTCAAGGAGGGGGAGTTCGTCACCGTCGTCGGACCCTCCGGTGCCGGCAAGACCACCCTGCTGCGCTGCATGGCCGGCCTCCTGCCGCCCACCGCGGGCACGGTCACGCTGACGAACTCCGGAAAAGTGGTGACCTCGCCGCCCAAGGAGATCGCCTGCGTCTTCCAGGACTACAGCCGCTCGCTGATGCCCTGGTACAAGGTCAGCCGCAACGTCGGCCTGCCGCTTGACAACATCATCAAGGACAAGAACGAGCGCAGGCAGGCCGTCGAACAGGCGCTGCAGAGCGTGGGGCTCGACGGCTTCGGCGACAGCTACCCGTGGCAGCTGTCCGGTGGCATGCAGCAGCGCGTCGCGATCGCCCGCGCCCTCGCATACCGACCCGAGTTCCTCATCATGGATGAGCCTTTCGCCTCGGTCGACGCCCAGACCCGCGCCGACCTCGAAGACCTCATTCTCCGCGTCCGGCAGACCGCGGGCGTGACGGTCGTCCTCGTGACCCACGACATCGATGAGGCCGTCTACCTCGCGGACCGCGTCGTCGTCGTGTCCAGCCGGCCGACGGTCGTGATGGACGTCATCGACGTCGACCTGCCGCGCCCGCGCAGCCAGGTGACGACGAAGGGCATGCCGCGCTTCGGCGAGCTGCGCACCCAGGTCGCAACCCTCATCATGCGGGCCAGCGCCGAGGCCGCCGCTGCCCAGGGGCAGACGCAGCTCTGACGTCCGGCCGCCCCGACCACATCCAGCCGGTCGACCCCGGAAGCGCGAAGGAGCGTCAGTGACCACCGAGCAGGCCCACCGCGCTGTCGCATCCCGGCCCCTCGCGGGCGCCGAGCTTCTCCTCCGGAGCCTCAGCGACCGCGGCGTCGACACCATCTACATCAACCCCGGCACGGACACCGCGCCCCTGCACCGGGCAGTCGAGATCGCGCTCCGCGAGGGGCGCCCCGCGCCCCGGCTCGTCCTGTGCCCGCACGAGACGGTGGCGCTCGCCGCCGCCCACGCGCATTTCGCCGTGACCGGGCAGGTGTCGGCCGTCTTCGTCCACGTCGACGTCGGCACGCAGAACCTCGGGTCGATGGTCCATAACGCCGCACGGGCGGGGGCGGGCGTGCTCATCATGGCGGGGGTCACGCCCTACGATGAGTTCGGCGCCGTCCACGGCGGCCGCGACCACATCGTGCACTGGCTGCAGGATGCGCCCGACCAGGCCGGCATCGTCCGCCAGTACGTGAAGGCCGCCTTCAACCCTGCGCACGCGAGCGTGGTCCATGCGACGGTGCAGCGGGCGATCGATCTCGCGGGAACGGCGCCGACAGGCCCGGTGTACCTCACCTTCGGGCGGGAGATGCTGATTGAGACGGCCCCCGAGCCGGCGGAGCTCCGGCGGGCCCGAATCCACCGATCCGGGCCGAGCCCCGCCGCCGTCGACGAGAGCCTCCGCGAGATCCGGGCGAGCAGCCGGCCGGTGCTCGTGACCTCCCGCGTGGGACAGGACCCGGAGGCGGTTGCGCCCTTCACCCGCCTGGCGGAACTGCTCGGCGCGCAGGTCGTCGATCCGCTGAAGGAGCGGATGAACTTCCCGCCCACGCATCCGCTCGCCGCGACCGACCCCCGGGCGGCGCTGGCGGAGGCCGACCTGGTGATCGTTGTCGATGCGCCGGTGCCGTGGATCCTCGGCACGGAAGGCCCGGGTCCGGGCTGCCGGATCCTCGTCGTCGACACCGATCCGCTGCAGGGGTCGATGCCGAACTGGGCATTCCCCGCAGACGTCCGGGTGACGAGTTCCCCCCGGAACTGGCTCGAGGCGATCATCGCGCGGCTCGAGGCGGAAGGGGCCGCTCCGGTCCCCCTCGGACAGCCGCATGCGGCGTCGGAGCGCCCGAAGCCGGGCTCCTCGCTCACTGCGTCGGACGTGCTCGCGGTCCTCGCCGACCATCTGACGCCGGAGGATCGACTCCTCGAGGAGTCGACGACGTCGGCGGGTGCCGTCCGCCAATGGCTGCCGCGCACCCTGCCGGGCACCCTCTTCCGGGCCGGCGGGGCAGGACTCGGCTGGGCCCTGGGAGCGCTGCTCGGGGCGAAGGTCGCCGATCGGAAGCGGCCGACCTTCGTGGTGGTCGGTGACGGCTCGTTCATCTTCAGCGCTCCGGTCGCCGCGCTGACGGCGCTCCGCCGCGAACGCGCCGACGGTCTCATCGTGGTGCTGCAGAACGGGGGCTACGCGGCGAGCAGCCAGCCGGTCCATGCCCTCTTCCCCGAAGACCGCCGGCCCCAGCCGCCGGCGACCGCCTTCATCGCGGAGGTGGACATCGCGGGAATCGCCGCGGCGTGCGGCGCCACGGGCTTCACGGTGAGTTCCGCCGAAAATCTCCTCGACGGCGTCGAACAGGCGGTCGCAGAGTGGCGGCGAGGCGGGCTGGCGGTGCTCGCGGCGAAGGTCACCTCGCCGTGGATCACCGAAGCGGACTACTAATATTCGTTCCAGTCGACCGCGCGCGGAACTCGCGGAGTCGAAAAGCATGTCCGATCACGGACACGGAGAGGGCTCGCGTTCGGGTGATCGGAGATGAGTAGGCCCGAGGGCCTCGATCAGCGCGACTACGTGCAGTCGCTGGAGCGGGGCCTGTCCGTCATCCTCGCCTTCGCCGACCATCACCCGCGGCTGACCCTCGCCGAGGTCGCGGCGGCGACCGGGCTGAGCCGGCCCACCGCTCGACGCCTGCTGATCACCCTCGAGGCCCTCGGCTATGTCCGCGCGGACGGCCGTGCCTACATGCTCACCCCGCACGTCCTCACCCTCGGCTACGCCTACCTGAACTCCCTCGACGTCATCGCGATCGCGCAGCCGATGATGGAGCAGATCGTCGCGGAAGTGCGCGAGACCTGCACACTCGCGACCCTCGACGGGTCGGACATCGTCTACATGAGCCGCATCTCCGTGCGCCGGATCAGCAGCCTGTCCCTGGTGATCGGGGCGCGGCTGCCGGCCTATGCGAGCGCGATGGGCCAGGTGGTCCTTGCCGATTTATCGCCCGCCGGCCTTCGGCACTATTTCGACACGACCCCGCTCGAGGCGATCACGGCGCAGACGCTGCGGACCGAGGATGCGCTGCGGGAGCGCCTCGCGAAGGTGCGCAAGCGGGGGTGGGCGGAGGTCGATCAGGAGCTCGAGCAGGGGCTGCGCTCGATCGCCGCGCCGGTCCGCGGCGGGGACGGCCGGGTGTTCGCGGGACTCGGCCTGTCGTCGGCGACCCTGACGGTGCGCGAGCTGCGGGCACACGTACCCCTGCTGCAGGAGACCGCCGCGCAGATCAGCGCACGTCTCGGCAGCGAGTTCTCCAAGCGCCCCTGAGCTGTCCGTCAGTCGGTCGGTTCGCGCTCGGACCCGGGCTTCGGGCGGAGCAGCCAGGCGAGGGCGGTGGGTGCGCCCGCGACGATGCCGAGCATCGCCATCACCGCCCCGACGGGGAGCGCCAGGGTGGCCGCCGAAACCAGGAGAGGGGCCCCGAGTAGCGCGCCTGCGCGGTACGTACCCGACACCACCAGGGCGTGCCCGCGCTCCTCCGGCAGCACCGATTCCGTCGCGAGCGCCGGCCCCAGAGTCATCAAGACCCCCGCCCCCGTCCCCGACGCCAGGAGCGCGACGGCGGCCAGCACGGGCACCTCCGTCGCCACGGCGAGCGCCGCCACCCCCGCGCCGACGAGGAGTCCGCCGCCGGCGACCGAGAGCTGGATGGCACGGGCGGTCGCCCGGCCGCTCAGGACCACTCCACCGAGGAACGCCGCGTTGGTGGCGGCGACCGCCGCGCCGATGGCGAATTCGCTCCATCCCCCTCCGGCGAGCACGACCGGCGCGAGCGAGGTGAGGCACACATGCCAGATGCCGGCGCCGAAGGCGGCGGCGGACGCGAGCACCACTCCGAAGCGGAACGCCACCCGCCCGGCTTCGGGGTTGCGCTCCGGCCGGAACACGGGAAGGCGGGCGAGCCCCGTCGCCAGAAGCAGAGTCAGCAGCGTGAGCGCGAGCGCGGCCCAGGCGGTCGCCGTGGGCGAGACGGCGTGCGCGGCTCCGGCGACCAGCGGACCGAGGGCGTTTCCGATCCCGGTCATGAGCATGTTGCCCGAGATGCCGCGCGCCGCTGTGCGGGAGAGCCTGACGACGTGCGTCTGACTGGCCGACCAGAAACCCGCCCGCGAGACGCCGGTCATGGCCTGCGCCAGCACGAGACCCACCAGCCCGGGCAGCACGAGGGCGGCGATCATCGCGGTGGCGAGGGCTCCGACGGAGACGAGGATCACGGTCCGATCGGTCACTCGGCTGAGCAGGATGCCGAGGGGGAGCCGTGCAATCAGCTGCACGAGTGCAGACAGCGCCGCGAGCAGCGCCACCATCCCGATGTCGAGCCCCGCATCCAGGGCGAGGAATGTGAGACCGAGGGTCGCGGTCATCAGCGCGGCGGCGAAGACACCCGTGACCACCTGGATGCGGCCGGCGCCCGAGTCGCTCACGCGGAGCTCCAGGACCGCAGTGTCCGCATACGGAGGATCCTAGTCGGTGTCGGGGCGAGGGGCGGGTCGTCGGGGAGCACCGCGCGGGGATCCTCCGCCCGGTCGGGGCCCCGCGCGCGCCCGCCCGGTTGTCCGGTGTCCGTGCCCGCATCGACGGATGGCGGGTTCAGCGGCTCGCCGGCGGACTCTGCCCCACCGGCACGGGCGAGCATGAACGGATGGCCACCGACGAGCTCCCCGCGATCCGTGCCCGCATCGACGCGCTGGATGGGCGGATCGTCGGCGTGGCCGCTGCCCGCCAGCGCGAAGGGGAGGCGGCGACGCCCTCAAGCGAGGCCAGGACGAGGGCGCCGTCCGCGCACCCGTCGGGGTCGAAGGGGTGATCGAGGGTGCGCGCGCTCGCCGAGGCCACGGGAGCGTTCCCCGAGGTGGTCAAGCGCACCTATCGGGCGATCATCGCCGCGTTCATTGAGCACGAGCCGGGCGGTGCACGGGGAGCGGGAGCGCCATGAGGCGCCGGGGTCACCAGTCCGTCGTGCCGGGCGCGCCCTGGACGGGGCCCACGATCCGGGAGGTGATCCAGCCGCCGTAGAAGCCACCCTTCGGGGGAAGCGCCCGCTCGTCGTCGACGACGCAGGAATCCATGGCGCCCGGGTAGAACGCGACGTGATCCCGCAGCGCCTCGTAGCCGGGCAGCGGTGACGGGGAGGTCCAGCCGGCCCGCGGCGCGACGACGGCGCCGCCCACGATGTCGAAGTACGCCGCGCGGCCCTTGTGCTCGCACATCGACCACCCGGCCGCTGGACGGAGGGCGTCCGGTGCGAACGCGGCGCGGGGCAGGTAGAAGGCGGCCGGGTGACTCGTCTCGAGGAGACGCAGCGCGCCGGTCGTGTCCGCGACCACCTCCCCGCCGAGCCGGACCACGACGCGCGAGCCGCTCGGCTCCACGCGGACGCACAGTCCGTAGGCGTCGCGCGCCAGCCGGTCGAGTGCGGCGTCGATCTCGGCGATGGTGCGGCGGGCCCCGGCCGAGCGGGCGTAGGCGACCGCATCGAGATGCGGCGCGGCGGACGACGACAGCTCTGTTACCAGCGACTCCTGTGCGCGTCGGAAGGCCTCGAGGCGTGCTCGGAGGTCCTCCTGGGGTGCAGTGACGGGGGGTCCGGGGCGGGGTGCAGTTCGGTGTAGAGGGCAATCCTTCCGGGGGATGAAAAAAGGAGCTACATCGCGAGGTGCGATGCGCTGCGGGGTGACGGCCGAGGTTTCGGGTGCGTCAGGGCGCAGCGCCCCCGGGAGTGAGGAGGAGGAGCACAGAGCTCCGCTCGGACACGCCGTTCGCAGACAGCGCGAGCCGCTGCGCGCGAGTCCGGCCGGCTGGTCATGGCACCCACCATGGCCCGGAACAGGGAAACGGTCAGGGAATTCCGTGGAGAGTGCAACCCGCTGGGCGCCAGGCGGGCGCCGGCTTCCGTGCCTCGCGGGCGGGGATGCCCGACACCGCGCCGAACCTGTCGTATTGTCGACAAAATCGACACCATAGTCTTCGTCGGTTCGCCGCGGCACCGACGCCCGCCTTACGCGCTACTCGACGCGCGGAGCGCTCCGCCGACCGCGCGGGGCACTCGGGTGGCGGCGTGATCTCCCGCCGCGTGGCCTTCGTCGGCTTCTCGCTGTCGCTCGTGGCGGTGTATCTCAGCAGCGGTGCGCCCACGCCGCTACTCGTCGTCTGGCAGCAGGAGTTCGGCTTCCCGGACTCACTGTTGACCCTCGCGTTCGCCAGCTACGCCTTCTCCTTCCTGGTGGCGCTCCTGGTGGGCGGGTCGCTGTCCGACCACCTCGGCCGCAAGCCGGTGATCCTCGCGTCGCTCACCGTAGGCGCCGTCTCGATGCTCCTGTTCGTCGGCGCTCCAGGAGTGGACTGGATCGTCGTCGCCCGCACCCTCCAGGGGCTGGCGACCGGAGTCGTCACCGCCGCATACACGGCGGCGCTCGTCGAGCTGGGCAAGCCCGGGTCCCGGACCGGTCCGGTGATCGCCGCGGCGGCACCCGTGTTCGGCCTCGGCGTCGGCGCGCTGGTCGGCGGTATCGCGGTGGAACTCTGGGGAGTGGACGCCGACGTCCCGCTCTTCGCCGCCTTCACGGTTCTGATGGTTCTCGCCATCGTCGTCGCATTCATCGCTCCGGAGACCACGACGCGGGTGCCGGGTGCGCTCGCGTCGCTGATCCCGAACGTCCGCGTCCCGCGCCCCGCCCGGCCGTTCTTCTTCGGGGTGCTGCCGGTGCTCGTGGCCGCCTGGATGGCCGGGTCGGTGTTCCTCGGCCTGTCGCCCACGATCATCCAGGAGATCCTCGGCATCCGTAGCGGCTTCCTCAACGGCTTCACCGCCTCCATCCACGCCCTCACGGTGGCGATCGGCAGCGTCGCGTTCGGGCGCCTGCGGGTGCGGTTCGCGCTGCGTGTCGGCGGTGCGGGCGTCACCGTGGGCGTGGGGCTGATCGTCGTCGGCGTATGGCTGCACGCGCTGCCGGTCGTGTGGGTGGGCGGCGTCGTCGAGGGGCTCGCGTTCGGGGCCGCGTTCGGCGCCATCTTCCGCGGACTGGAGCCGCTCGCACCGGAGCACGAGCGCGCCGCCACCTTCGCCGCCGTCTACGTCGCGGCCTATCTCGCGCTCGGCGTGCCGGCGGTCATCGCCGGGCAGCTCATCGAGATGCTCGGCCTGCTGCCCGTCATCCTCGGCTGGACCTCGTTCATCGTGCTGCTCGCCGCGGTGGGCTTCGTCGTGCAGAGCCGGCAGGCGGCCACCGAGCGGTAGTCCCGCCGATCTATTGACTTTCGATAGTCAACACTCGAAAGTCGATGTACTTCACCGTGCATTGAGTGGTCACCCCGCTCCGAGTACTGCTCGTGCTCGCTCTTTCCTTCCTGGTCGTGCTGCAGGTGTTCAGCCTCCCGGGCGACATCGCCGACGACGTCCGCCGGCCACCGGAGTCGGCTCATTTGCTGTGGCCGATGCTCGCCGTGGCCGAGCCGGAGGTGCTCTGCTTCCAGGTCGTGATCGTCTGCACCTGGCGGCCGCTCGGGACGGTGAAGCGCGACCGGATCTGCAGCGATGCGTCGCTGGCCTGGGTCACCCGCATCGTGTGGTCGTTCGTCGCCGGCTGGCTGCTGTTCGCGTCGCTCGCCGCCTACCTCACTGCGGTGATCTCCGTCACGCCCGGGCAGCGGGTCCCCGGCATCCCGCTGATGCTGTTCGGGATGGTGCGCCCGGGCGCGGTGTTGGTGCTGCTCGTGGTCGTTCTGCGGCTCTCCTCCGCCCGGCGACGGCGCTGCGCACCGACATGGAGGCGGTCATTTGATGCCGATCGTGGTGCGGATCGATGGGGAGTTGGCTAAGCGGAAAATGAGCAGTGGAGGAGTTCGCGGGGAAGGTCGGCCTGACTTTCGGACCGTCGCGGTGCTGAAGAACGGGCGCGCCAAGGCGGTCCGGTTCGGCACGCTCGACGCGATGTGCCGCGCCCTCGGCTGCCAGCCCGGCGACCTCCTGGAGTGGGTGGAGGACTAGCGCCCGCGCGTGCATCGTCCGTCCGGCAGGATGGTTGGGTGACCTCTGAGCGCTCCCCTCTGCATCCCAACACTGTCGCGGTGACCGCGGGACGGCCCGCGGCCGGCCCCGACCAGCCGCTGAATCCGCCCCTGGTGCTCGCCTCGACGTTCGGTGGCGGCGGCGACGTCGAGTACGGGCGGTACGGCAACCCCACCTGGACGGCGTTCGAGGACGCCCTCGGTGCCCTCGAGGGCGGGCGCTGCCTCGCCTTCGCGTCGGGCGTCGCGGCAAGCGCGGCCGTGCTCGACCTGGTCCCGCAGGGCGGCCGGGTGGTCGCACCGCGGCACTCCTATCAGGGCACCCTCGCGCAGCTGCGCGCCGCGGAGCAGCAGGGCCGCCTCGTAGCCGAGACGGTCGACATCGCCGACACCGCGGCGGTGATCGCCGCCCTCGACGGCGCGGCCCTCGTCTGGATCGAGAGTCCCACCAACCCCGCGCTCGAGGTGGCGGACGTCGCCGCGATCGCGGCTGCGGCGCATCGCGTCGGCGTGCGGGTGCTGGCCGACAACACCTTCGCGACCCCGCTGCTCCGTCGGCCGCTGGACGACGGCGCGGACATCGTCCTGCACTCGGCCACCAAGGCTATCTCCGGGCACAGCGACGTCATCATGGGCGCGGTCATCACCCGCGACGACGCGTTGCACGCCGACCTGCTCGGCCGCCGGTCGATGCAGGGCGCGATCCCGTCCGCGTTCGAGGCGTTCCTCGCGCTCCGGGGGCTTCGGACGCTTCCCCTGCGGCTCGAGCGCGCGCAGCAGAACGCGCAGGACCTCGTGGGCCGGCTCACCGGCCACCCGGCGCTCAACGAGGTGCGCTATCCGGGCTTCGGCACCATCGTCTCCGTGGTGCTCGCCGACGGCGACACCGCGGACACGTTCGTGCGCGCGGTGCGGCTCTGCCGCTTCGCCACCAGCCTGGGCGGGGTCGAGACAACGCTCGAGCGCCGCCGACGCTGGTCGACGGAGGCGCCGACCATCCCTGAGGGGCTGGTCCGGATCTCCATCGGCGTGGAGCACATCGACGACCTGTTCGCCGACCTCACCCAGGCGCTCGACGCAGCGCTCAGCACCCGCTGAATCGCAACGTTCCCGCGAAAACGCAACCGCACACCGTTGCGATTCTGCGGGAACGTTGCGAAACCGCGCGGGGCGGTCAGCGGGCGGCGCGGCGGGAGCTGATCTGGCCGGTGTCGAAGCCGAGCAGGTGCAGGCCGCCCGAGAAGCGGGCGTGCTCCACCTTGATGCAGCGGTCCATCACCACAGTGAGGCCCTTGCTCTCGCCGTAGACGGCGGCCTCCTCGTTCCAGATCCCGAGCTGCACCCACACGGTGGTGGCGCCGATCGCGAGCACGTCGTCGATCACGCCCGGGATGTCGCTGCCCTTGCGGAAGACGTCGACGATGTCGGGCACCTCCGGCAGGGACGCCAGGTCCGGGTACGCCTTCTGCCCGAGGATCTCGTCGGCGTTCGGGTTCACGAAGTACACCCGGTAGTCGCTCGACTGCAGCAGGTAGGTGCCCACGAAGTAGCTCGAGCGCGACGGGTTCGGGGAGGCGCCCACGATGGCGATCGACTTCGCCCGGCGGAGGATTGCCTGCCGCTCCTTCGCCGAGGGCCCGATCCAGGTCCGCTGCTTGCGCAGCAGCTTCGCGAGCGGCGAGCTCGCCGGCAGGTCGCAGGTCAGGCCATTGGCCAGGTGGGTGGGGACGACGTCCTGCCGCTCCGCTTCAGTGAGGGTCATGCCTCCGCCTTCCCGGCCGCGTCGAGGGCCTGGTCGATGTCGTACAGGATGTCATCCACATCCTCGAGGCCGACGCTGATCCGCACCAGACCGGGCTGCACGCCGGCCTGGACCAGCTGCTCCTCGCTCAGCTGCGCGTGCGTCGTCGACGCGGGATGGATGACGAGCGTCTTCGTGTCGCCGATGTTCGCGACGTGGCTCGCGAGGTCGAGGCTCTCGATGAAGCGCCGGCCGACGGGGCGGCCGCCGGCGACGCCGAAGCTGAACACCGAGCCGGGGCCCTTCGGCAGGTATTTCGCCGCGCGGTCGAAGTGCGGGTGGCTCGGCAGCCCGGCCCAGTTGACGTACTCGATGCGGGGATCGGCCTCCAGCCACTGGGCGACGGCACGCGTGTTGTCGACGTGCGCTTGAATCCGGTAGGGCAGCGTCTCGACGCCCTGGGCGAGCAGGAACGCCGAGTGCGGGGCGAGCGCGGGGCCGATATCGCGCAGCTGCTCGGCGCGGAGGCGGGTGAGGAACGCGTACTCGCCGAAGTTGCCGTGCCAGTTGAGGCCGCCGTAGGACGGCACCGGCTGGTCGAACAGGGGGAAGTTCTCGTTCGCCCAGTCGAAGCGGCCGCTCTCGACCACGACCCCGCCGAGGGTGGTGCCGTGCCCGCCGAGGAACTTGGTGGCGGAGTGGATGACGACGTCGGCGCCCCACTCGATCGGACGATTGAGGTAGGGCGTCGCGATGGTCGAGTCGACGATCAGGGGGATGTTCGCCGCGTGCGCCACCTCCGCGAGACCCTCGAGATCCGCGATCTCGCCGGACGGGTTCGCCACCGTCTCGACGAACAGCAGCTTCGTCTCCGGGCGGATCGCCGCCGCGTAGTCGGCGGGGTCGGTGCCGTGCACGAACGTGGTGTCGATGCCGAACCGGCGGAGCGTGACGTCGAGCTGGGTGATCGAGCCGCCGTAGAGGGAGGCGGCCGCGACGATGGAGTCTCCCGCCCCGGCGAGTGAGGCGAAGGTGATGTACTGCGCCGACAGGCCGCTCGCGGTGGCCACCGCGCCGAGCCCGCCCTCGAGCGACGCGACCCGCTCCTCGAAGCTGGCGACCGTGGGGTTCGCCAGGCGGCTGTAGATGTTGCCGTATTTCTGCAGCGCGAAGCGGGCCGCGGCGTCCGCGGTGTCGTCGAAGACGAAGGCGCTCGACTGGTAGATCGGCAGGGCCCGCGCCCCGCTGGCCTTGTCGGGGATGTTGCCCGCGTGGATCGCGCGCGTGCGGAAGCCGTATTCCCTATCGGTCATACGGGCACGCTAGCGCGACCCGGCCGGGGAACTCCTGGCCGGGCCGCCACACGGCGTAACGCGGGCCGCGTCAGTCGGCGTGCTCGTCGGGCGGAGTGTTCTCGAGTTCGAAGGCCCACTCGGGCGGCTCGTCGCCGCCGGACTCCTCGTCGGCCTCCGAGTCCGCCTTCGTGATGTGCACGTTGCCGGCCGCGTGGTGCACGGGGGCGTAGATGACGTAGAGCCGGAGCGGCTCGTCGCCGGTGTTGAGAACGTCGTGCCAGGTGCCCGCCGGCACGAGGATACAGGAGCCGTCGGACACGTCCTCCTGGTAGTTGAGGTCGTCCTGGGTGGGGCCCATCGTCACACGCCCCGTGCCCTGGTCGATCCGCAGGAACTGGTCGGTGCCGCCGTGCTTCTCGAGGCCGATCGAGTCGCCGACGGGGATCGACATGAGCGTCAGCTGCAGGTACTCGCCGGACCAGGCGACCGTGCGGTAGTTGGTGTTCGCTATCGTCGCGGCTTCGAGGTCGAAGGAGGTGGGCTGGGGGCCGATGTCTTTCACGCGGTTCTCGCTTCCGTCCGGTTAGGTGCGGTCGGTGCGACGCTATCCGCATCGCGATGCGGCGGGCGAGGGGTGGACATCCCGCCGGCGCGCGCGGTCTCAGCCGAACAGCAGCGCGGCCTCCTCGTAGCGGCTGCGCGGCACGGTGTTGAGTGCCGAGGTCGCCTCCGAGATCGGCACGGTGACGATGTCCCGACCGCGGAGCGCGACCATGCTGCCCCAGTCCTTCCGGGCGACCGCGGCGGTGGCATGCATGCCGAGCCGGGTGGCGAGCACCCGGTCGTACGCGCTCGGCACGCCGCCGCGCTGCATGTGGCCGAGGGTCACGGCGCGGGATTCGATGCCGGTGCGCTCTTCGATGAGCGGCGCCAAGACGTCGGCGATGCCGCCGAGGCGCGGGCGGTTGAACGCGTCGAGGCCCTTGTGCGAGTGCGCCTCCTCCATGCCGTCGAGCCGGAACCCCTCGGACACGACGATGACGGGCGCGCGCATGCGGTCGATCACGCTCGTCGTCCAGCCGCAGATGGCGTCGAGCGATTCGGGCTGCTCGGGGATCAGGATGGCGTGCGCGCCGCCCGCCATGCCGGAGTGCAGCGCGATCCAGCCGACGTGCCGGCCCATCACCTCCACGACGATGCAGCGGCGGTGCGACTCCGCGGTGGTGCGCACCCGGTCGATGGCCTCCGTCGCGATCTCGACCGCGGTGTCGAAGCCGAACGAGTAGTCGGTGGCCGCCAGATCGTTGTCGATCGTCTTCGGCACCCCGACGATGGGGATGCCCGCGTCGGAGAGGCGCTGCGCGGCCGTGAGGGTGCCTTCGCCACCGATCGCGATGACGGCGTCCAGGCGGTGGCCGTCGAGCACCTTGCGGATGTTGTCCGGGCCGCCGCGTGGGCCTTCGAACGGGTTGGTGCGGGAGGAGCCGAGGATGGTGCCGCCCTGTCGGGCGAGGCCGCGCACGGTGTGCCGGTCGATCGGCACCCAATCGTCGTCCACGAGTCCCCGCCAGCCCCACCGGAAGCCGACGAACTCCGCATCGTGCTCGCGGTCGCCCACCAGCACCGCGCCGCGGATCACCGCGTTGAGCCCGGGGCAGTCGCCGCCCGAGGTGAGGATGCCGACTCGCATGTGTGTTCCCCTTTCCCGTTCCCGAACGCTAGTCCACCGGAGCGGCGAGGATGGAGGCACGACGCCACGGGAAGGAACGGGCGATGGGTGCGTGGAGCGATGAGGAGCTGGCGGCGGTCGGGGGTGCCGAGGAGCTGGAGATCGCGTCGGTGCGGCCCGACGGCACCCTGCGGCCGTACGTGATCATCTGGGCGGCGCGCGTGGGGAACGGGCTCTACGTCCGGTCCGCGTACGGGGCCGACAACGGCTGGTTTCGTCGGGCGAAGCGCAGCGGCACGGGTCGCATCCGCGCGGGCGGCGTCCAGCGGGACGTGACGTTCGCCCCGGCCGAGCCGGCGGTGCACCCGGCGCTCGACGCGGAGTACCGCAGCAAGTACCGTGCGCATGCGGACGACATCGTTGCGACGGTGGTCGGTGACGACAAGGCGGACCTCACCCTGCGCCTTCTGCCGCGGGACGCCTGACGCCGCCAAGGATGCCGAGTCGCCCGAAAACTGGGCAACTCGCCGCCGAGTTGCCCGAAAAGTGGGCAACTCGCCGCAGCGGGTCAGCGCTTCTGCGGAAGCTTCTTCTCGAGGACGGGGGCCGTGCCGGAGGCCTCGAGCGCCGCGTAGTAGGCGCGCGCCTCGTCCTGGCGGACCCGTTCGGCTCCGGAAGCGACCTCGGCGCGCACGTGTTCCGGTGCCAGGCCGAACGCGCCGACCAGGTCGAGCACGTGCGGGCGCAGGCGAGGGAGCAGGCGGTCGTCGATGTAATCGGTGATCGCCTCCGCCCGCGGGCCGGAGAGGCGCCCGGTGATCAAGTACCAGGCGGCGTTCTTCTCGATCAGGCCGAGGCCGAACAGGTCCCGCAGCCAGGTGAGCACCTGCTTGGTGCCGGCATCCTCGGTGGCCTCGACCGCGGTGGTGAATGACTCCCACTGCAGCAGCTCGCCGTGGGCGCGAGCCGCCTCGATCAGCTCGTTCTGGTTCGCGTTGAACAACTCCTGCGCCGCCAGCGGGTTGAGCTTCGATGCCGGGCGGAGCCGGCCGGCGAGGCCCGCGACCATAGTCTCGACCCGATCGGTGAGCAGTTGCCGCTGGGCGGCGGCGTCCCGCACCTGGCCGACCGAGCGGGCGGTGGAGCCGAAGTCCGCGAACCGCTGGCCGACCTGCCGCAGGCCGGACCGGTTGAGGCCCGCCTCCTCGAACTGCGCGGCGACGTAGCGCGCCTTGGTGGCGGTGTCGGCCTTCGCGAACCGCCGCCCGTAGTCGGTCAGCAGGCGCTTGCCCACCAGCTGGAGCAGCACGTTATTGTCGCCTTCGAAGGTGACGTAGATGTCGAGGTCGGCGCGCAGCTGGCCGAGCCGGTTCTGGGCGAGGTAGCCGGCGCCGCCGCAGGCCTCGCGGGCCTCCTGCAGGATGTCGAGCGCCGCCCAGGTGGACAGCGGCTTGAGGGCCGCCGCACGGGTCTCGAGGTCTTCG
Source organism: Naasia sp. (assembly GCA_025463675.1). Taxonomy (GTDB): domain Bacteria; phylum Actinomycetota; class Actinomycetes; order Actinomycetales; family Microbacteriaceae; genus Naasia. The sequence goes on from JAODAX010000095.1 coordinate 40,233, forward strand.
CGGATCTCGTCCGGCACGTCCGGGTCGGTGAACACCCGCTCGAGGTGGGCGAGGAGCTCCTCATGGGCGAACCCCATGGCGTAGGTCTGCGCAAGGCGGGGGAGGAGCCGCCGCTGGTGACGCTGGTAGTCCATGAGCACCACCTCGTCGCCGGAGCCGCCCGCGAACTGGCGACGCTGCGTGGCGTACGTCATCGCGATGTGCAGGGCGAGTTGCGAGGCGCGGGTCGAGGCGCCGTCGAGCATGACGCGGCCCTGCACGAGGGTGCCGAGCATCGTGAAGAAGCGGCGGCCGGGACTCGCGATCGGCGAACTGTAGCGGCCCTCCGCGTCGACGCTGCCGTAGCGATCGAGCAGGTTGGTGCGCGGGATGCGGACGGAGTCGAAATGCAGTCGGCCGTTGTCGACCCCGTTGAGGCCGCCCTTCAGCCCGTCGTCCTCGCCGTCGACGCCCGGCAGGAAGGCGCCCTCCGCGTCGCGCAGCGGCACGTAGAAGCAGTGCACGCCGTGGTTGACGCCCCGGGTGATGAGCTGGGCGAACACCACGGCCGCCTTGCCGTGCTGGGCGGCGTTACCCAGGTAGTCCTTCCAGGCCGCGCGGAACGGGGTGTGCAGCACGAACTCGCACGTCCCGGCGTCGTAGGTGGCGGTGGTGCCGATGGAGGCGACGTCGGAGCCGTGGCCGGTCTCGGTCATCGCAAACGCGCCGGGCACGTCGAGCGTGAAGGTCCCGGGCAGCCATTCGAGGTGCTGCGAGTCGTTGCCGAGGAAGTAGATGGCGCTGGCGAACAGGCCCCACTGCACGCCGGCCTTGATCTGCAGGCTGGGGTCGGCGAGGACCAGCTCCTCGAAGGCCGCGACGTTCCCGGTGGGCTTGCCCTCGCCGCCGACGGATACCGGGAAACCGGGGACCACCATGCCGCCGTCGACGAGGATGCCGAGCTGGTGCAGCACGCGCTCGCGGTGCTCCTGCATGCCGAGCCCGTCGACGCGGTGCAGCTGCGGCTGCGTGCGGATCAGCTCGCGGGCCACGCCGCGCACGTCGGCGCAGCGGCCGAGCAGGCGGCGGCCGAGGGCTGCGACGTCCACGGCGGGTGCCTCGGGGGAGGAGGCCGGGAATGCGGGCAGTTCGCTGGTGGTCGACATCATGCGTTTCCGTTCCATGCAGGTCCGCGGGGAGCAGACGCCCAGCACGCTAGGGGCCTTCCGTACTGCTTTCCAGTCGTTGGTGGGCGTCGGACGAAGGCCGGGCCGGAAGCGGCCCGACCGCTTCAGGGGTTCTACAAAAGGCGGTCGTCGGCAGCCGCGGACGCCCGGGCGGCGCAGCGGGGGCGGCGCCGCCCGCCGGCGGGGGCGCCGGAGCGCCGACCCGTACCCCGCGAGGTGCGGAAGTGGGACTTCCGCCGCCCCAGAAGCCCCCTGCTGTACCCCGATTCCCGGACCCCCGGTCGGGCATTATGCCGACAAGTGTCGTCCCCCGTTCTGGGTGTCGTGGGAACGCTCCCGCGCTCGGTACGGTGAGCGCCGTGCGGGCGCGTGGGGACGCTGCCGCACTCCGGGGGGCGGAATTGTCAGGCATCATCGCCTTGCCTCGGACCGCCGCTCGCCGGGAACGGGAGGCGCGGATCCGGGACGGTCGACGCGTCGTCGTGGCGCGCGCGCTCGGCCTCGCGACGCTCGTCCTCGGCGCCGCCGGCCTCGTAGTCGGCTGGGTCGCCGCACCCCTCACCCCCGGTGTGCCGGTCGACTCCGGCGTGCTGACCACCGACTCGCGTACGGTCACCATCGCGCTCCTCGGCGCCGAGACCTACGCGCTCGCCGTCTTCGCGCTGTTCGTCGTCGCCGCCTGGCGCGCGCGAGCGCAGTGGGCGCCCGCCACGACCCTCGACGAGGATCTCGTCGACGTGCTCATCATCGCCACCGGAGCGCCCCTCGAGCGGGTGCTCGCAGGCGTTCGCGCGGCGCTCGGCATCCGCGGCGTCCTCACCGTGGCGGTGGCGGACGAGGGCGTCACCGCCGAGCGGGCCCGTGCCGTCGAAGCGGCGGGCGCCCGCGTGTTCGCCGGGGACCGCGGCGCGGTCGACGCCGCGATCGCCGCGAAGGAGGGCGAGTTCCTCATCGTCCTCGAGGCGGGCAGGCTGCCGGACGCCGGCCTGCTGGAGCGCACCCTCGGCTCCTTCGACGACCCGCGCGTCGGCTTCGTGCGCCTCGAGCGCCGCCCGCGCGGGCTGCCGTCGCTGCTCGCGGCGGTGCGCGCACGCGGCCTCGCCGGCTGGGACGCCCTGCCCTTCCGCGGGGCCGGCACGATCGTGCGCCGGGAGGCGCTGCTGCAGCTGGGGATCGCCCGCTACGCGACCGAGGTGGAGCAGTCGGTCCGCCGCCGGCTCGCCCGCGCCGACGAGGTGCTGGCGCGCGCCCGGGGCACCGACACCGGACGTGAGCCGCTGCTCAGCGCGGCGCTCGACACCCTGGACCGCCTGCTCGAGGAGGCCCGGGTGGCGCTGCGTGGCGGTGAGCCGCTGGCGCTCGTCACCTTCGCGCTGCAGGACCGGGTGAGCGCCCTCTCCCGCGACATGGTGGCCATCCAGCTCCACGAGACGGTCGTCGACGTCGCCGCGATGACGGAGGCCGACCTCGTCGGCCTCTCGGCCGGGACCGTCCCCGCGTTCGACTTCGGCGACGCAATCGGCGAGCTCGCCAGCGGCGACTCATCGCCGCTCGCCGCGCTCGCCGAGGTGCACGATCTGGTTCGCTCGATCGACATCGACCTCGGCGGCCCCGCGCAGCCGACCCTGCCGCTCGGCACCACGGACGCCACCGCGGACCTCCGCACCTCGCTCGCCCTGCACGCCGCGCACTGGCGGGGTGCCGTCGCGACCGATGTCGTCCCGTTCGCGCCGGGCGCCCGAACCCGTCGCGGCGGCCTGCCGCTGCCCACCATCGGGGTCGCGTTCCGCGCACTGGCCCGCCCGGGGCTCACCACCGCGCAGCGCCTGCTGTATGCGGCGATGCTCCGCTGGCCGCTGTCGGTCGTCGCGGCCGTCGTGCTGCTCGCGGGCGGCGCCGCCCTTTCCGGCGCCGGGCCCGCTGGCGCCGCGCCCGCCGTCCCGGCCGCCGCGGCGGTCGCCCTGTTCTGGCTCGCCGTCGACACGGCGTCCCTCCGTGCCCTCGTCGGCGCACCGCGCCGCCCGAGAACCCGAACCGAACCGAAAGGACTCTGATGGACTTCCCCGTCAGCCACCTGCCCGACGGGGTCGCCGTCCTGCGGCCCGCCGGCAAGCTGAACATGGTCAGCTCAGGCGCGCTCCGCGAGGCGATCACCGGACTGCTCGAGGCCGGGCACCGCCGCCTGGTCGCCGACCTGTCCGAGGTCACCTTCATGGACTCGTCCGGGCTCGGCGCCCTCATCGGCGGGCTGAAGAGCGCTCGGCAGGCCGGGGGTGACCTGCGGATCGCCGCCGTGGGGGAGCAGATCCGGATGGTCCTGCAGCTCACCAACATGGAGCGGGTGCTGCCGCCGTTCGAGCGCCCGGAAGCCGCGTACGCCGATGTGTGACGCCGAGCCGCAGAGCCTCGCCCTCTCCTCGCCGCCCGACGACGTCGACTCGGTGCACGAGCTGCTCGAAGCGGTCTGGCGGAAGCACGACGACGTGCGGGACCTCGACCGGATGGCGTTCGAGACGGCCCTGGTCGAGCTCGCCTCCAACGTGATCCGGCACGCCGACGCGGGCTCGGGGGTGCGCTGCAGCGTCACGGTCGCCGTCACCGAGAGCCGCGTGGAGGCGACTCTGGTCGACACCGGGGAAGCCGGCGACATCGTGCTCACCGCGGCTCAGCTGCCCGACGACCTGGCGGAGTCCGGGCGCGGCCTGCCCATCATCCAGGCGCTCGTCGACGAACTGACCTACACCCGGGACGGCGGCCTCAACCGCTGGTGCATCGCGAGGGACCGGGAGCGGTGTTGACGGGCATCGACGGGACGAAGGCGCTGACGCCCGTGCATCATGACGCCGTGGCGGAGCTCGCCCGGCAGCGTGCCCTGGACGAGCTGAAGGTGCTGGGCACCGGCCCCGTGGAGCGGTTCGATCGGATCACGCGGATGGCCGCGCGGCTGCTCGGCTTCGAGCACGTGGCAATCAACTTCCTCGACCACGACCGGCAGTGGACGGCGTCGCGGACGAGCGACGCGGTCTATGCGGAGAGACGCGAGGACTCCTACTGCGACGTCGCCATCCAGCAGACCGGCACGCTGGTCGTGCCCGATGCCCTGCTTGACGCGCGATTCAGAGACAACCCGCTACTCGAGACGCCCGCCGGCATGCGGTTCTACGCCGGGCACCCCATCGCGTCGCCGAACGGCGAGCGCGTCGGCGCCATCTGCGTGTCCGACACGGTTCCGCGCCCGTTCGGCGCCGAGCAGCAGACGATCCTCCGCGACATCGCCACGTGGGTGCAGGACGAGCTCGCACTCACCCGTGAGTTCGCGGCGAGCGCCGAAGTGCAGCAGGGACTGCTGCCGAAGACGCTCGCGACGGTCGAGGGCTACGAGGCGGCGGGCGTGTGCCGCCCCGTGCACGCCGTGAGTGGCGACTTCTACGACTGGTACCCGGTGCGGGGCGGGGCGGCGTTCACGCTCGCCGACGCAATGGGCAAGGGCGTCCCGGCCGCGCTCATCTCGGCGACCGTGCGGGCGACGATGCGTGCCGGCTCCCGCTACGACGGGGTGGCCGCCGCCGTGGAGTCGGCCGCCGACGCGCTCGAGGCGGACCTCGAGGGCGCCGCGACCTTCGTCACCCTGTTCCACGCGCATCTCAAGCAGGACACCGGGATGCTCAGCTACGTCGACGCCGGCCACGGGCTGACGCTCGTCGTGCGGGCGGACGGCACGAGCCAGCGGCTGGCATCGACCGGGCTACCGCTCGGCGTCGGCTGGGACGCCGCGTGGGATGAGGAGGAGGTCGAGCTGCGGCACGGCGACGTCCTGGTGTCCGTCAGCGACGGCGTCCTCGATGCCCTCGATGGCACGCTCGAATCCCTCGTCATGGTCGAGCGAGCGGTGCGTGGAGCCGCTCCGAAGGCGGCAGCGATCGTCGAGGCGGTCGCCGGCCTCGCCGGCCCCACCGCGCCGGATGACCTCACCGTCCTGGTGCTGCGCCGACTCCCGGGGGTTCCGCTGGGCGGCTGAGTTCCCTCGGCGAGAACGCGGCGGACGGGAAGCGCGATGACACAGGGGGCTCCCAAGGTCTCATCCGATGCGCTGTGATCGGGGCGGAGGCCACGAGTCTGCAGGCCGGCGAGCACTCGGCGCACGACCGCTCGCGGTGTCAGACGAACGACTCGTCGATCTCCGCGTCGTAGCCTTCGGCGGCCATCCGCATGAAGGCCGTCACGGTCTGGGCTGAGCCCTCCGGCAGCGATCGGAGCGCGAACAAGAGGCGCTGCTGGTAGATGCGATAGGACGCCGACATCAGGCGATGGCCGGACTCCGTGAGCTGCAGCTGCAGGCTCCGGCGGTCGGAGGGGTGCCGGGTGCGGCGGACGAGATCCGCCTCCTCGAGCCGGTCGAGCAGGGCCGTCACCGAACCGGTGGTCAGGTCGAGCCGGTCGGCCAACTGCCGAGGGGTGAGTTCATCGTGCTCGGACAGCTGGGCGAGCGCGCGCAGCTCCGTTACGCTGACGCCGAACCGGTGGGCGACGCGCCTGCGGTACTTCTCGACGCTGCGGATGAGTCCGGAGATCGCCATGGCGCTCTCGTGCACGGTTGCACTGACGTCGTCCGACATTCCGAGGTCGTCGGGATCGCTGGTCAGCGGCGCTGAGGCGCGTCGTTCGACCACCGGAGACCTCCTGCTGGGCGGCACGGCGCCGCCGGAGCCCCACTCTACGGAAATGTGTCTCGATCCCCAAGATGCTCGGCCCGTGTTTTTCGGTGGGTGGGAACGAGAATCGTCGGATGATCCTCGAACACGTCGTCCTTCCCGTCGCCTGTGAACGCCAAGCCGAAGTCGAGCTGGCGTTCGCGCAGGGGCAGCAGGGTAGCGCCGCGTCGCCCGGCTTCGCCGGCCCGACCCTCGCGCGCGGCATCGAGTCGCCGGACTCCTACCTGCTGCGGGTCGAGTGGGAGTCGCTCGAAGCGCACACCGAGGGGTTTCGCGGGTCCGCGGCCTACGCGCGGTGGAGCGAGCTGCTGCATCCGTGCTACGCGCCGAGGCCCGAGGTGCAGGACTTCGAGCCCGTCGCCGAGGTCCATGCCGAGGCGCGCCGGGGTGCGGGAGCGGGCGCGTGAAGCGCGCGCTGGTGGTACGCGGCGGGTGGGACGGGCACGCCCCTGTAGAGGCCACCGAATTCTTCATCCCGCATCTGGAGTCCAACGGTTTCGAGGTGGACCGGGCCGACTCATCGGCACCATATGCCGATCCGGACCGGATGGCGGGCGTCGACCTGATCGTCCAGTGCATGACGATGTCGACCATCGCCGACAATGAGTTCCGCGGCCTCGAAGCGGCGGTGCGTGCGGGCACCGGGTTCGCCGGCTGGCACGGCGGGATCGCCGACTCGTACCGGGCGACTTCCGACTACCTCCACCTCGTCGGCGGGCAGTTCGCCGCGCACCCCGCCAAGGCGCACGCGGCGCCGGGCGAGACCGGGCCGGGCCGGAACTACGTGCCGCACCGGGTGGAGCTGCTGCCGGCCGCGGAGGAGCATCCGATCACGGCGGGCCTCGTGGACTTCGAGCTGGTCACGGAGCAGTACTGGGTGTTGACCGACGACTACAACGACGTGCTCGCCACCACGACCCACCCGCCGCGGCCGGATCGGCCGTGGTCGCGCCCCGTCACCTGCCCGGCGGTGTGGACGCGCGCCTGGGGCAGCGGGCGCGTGTTCGTTTCGACGCCGGGCCACGACCTGCGCACCCTCCGGCACCCGGCGGTGCGGACGATCATCGAGCGCGGGCTGCTCTGGGCGGCGCGCTGAGCGCCGGTTCCGCGTCGCGGGCCGTGCGGCGGGCCTCGAGCGCGAGTTCGCGCTCGGCGAGCTTCGCCAGCGAGTGCAGGAGCGCGACATCGATCTCGGCGTCCGCGCGCGGGTCAGGGTCGAACACGCAGAGCGCACCGATGCGGTAGCCGCCCGGAGACTCGAGGGGGTAGCCCGCGTAGAACCGGATGTGCGGGTCGCCCTGCACCATTGCGCTGCCCTCGAAGCGCGGGTCGACCAGCGCGTCGGGGACCACCATGGTGCCCTCGCGCTGGATGGTGTGCGTGCAGAACGAGTCGACGCGCGGCATGTCCTCCGCGTCGCGGCCGACGCTCGCCTTGAACACCTGGCGCTCGCCGTCGATGAGGGTGACCGCGGCGTATCGGGTGCCGAACGCCTCCCGTGCGAGTGCGGCGATCCGGTGCACCGCCGGGCCGCCCGGCTCCTGCGTCACCCGCATTCGGTCCAGCTCGCCCTGCCGCTCGGCCTCATCGTCCGCGCCGTGACGCAGGGCATCGGCGGGCCGGTGGACGTGATCCTTGCCAGAGCGCATCGGCACCTCGAGCGCCTCGGCGATCCGCTCGCCCCATTCCGCGTAGAGCGAGGAGCTCCCCTCCGCGGAATCGGGACCGAGCTCGAGTGGCACGAAGCTCACCCGGGGGCGACCACGCACGAGTGCGGCGGTGACACAGTCGTAGCGGCGTCCCCGCCGGTCGAGAAGCGCGCCGATCGGTGTGTCGAGGGGGCGCACCGAGCGCAGCGGCTGGATGCCCGTGACCACGATGTGGGTGCTCGCCGAGCACGAGCTGTTCAGCAGGCGCAGGAGCGCCTCGAGGCGCTCCTCCCAGTCGCGGACGGGGGTGAGGCTCAGCACGTCCGGCACGCCCAGCACGACCACGACGGCGTCGTACCGCCAGAGCCGCGTGTCGGCGAGCTCGCGCGCGACGTTGCCGATCGTCATGAACGGGGTGGCGACCAGGTCCACATCGGCGCCGTGGCCGGTGCGCTCGCTGAGGCGGCGCGCGAGCTGCCCCGGCAGGGCGAGGTCGTGGCTCAGTACGCCCCAGCCGGCGGCCGGACCGGTACCGACGATGAGGACGCGATCGGGACTCGTGCCGGCCGCGTAGGAGCCGGGCGCATCCCGGGGCCGGGGGATCGTGTCCCAGTAGGCACGGAGATGCCGGTGCCAGGCGTCGAGCGCCGGGGCGAAGAGGGAGAGATTCACAGCTGGCGGCTCTCCGAGAACGTCGGCGATGCGGGGTACGGCGCGAAATGCGCGTCCGGCAGCGGGATCGTCGCCGCGCGTCGGGGCGTGCTGACCATGCTGTCCCCCGATCGTCCGATCCCCTATCCTTTGCGAGCGTCAGATCAGGGTGCAAGCCGGGCGGCTGTCCCCCTGTTCGCATAGCGAAGGTCCTCGGAAGAGCGGACCAAGGGGTGCGCGGGGGCCCGGGCGCGGCGTGGAACCGTTCGGTGGAGCGTGGGTTACGGTCGCCGAGGATCCATGGAAAGGGGGACAGTCATGCCACAAGCACTTGTCGCCGATGACGACGCCCTCGTGCGCTACGTGCTGCGTTGTGCGCTCGAGCAGCGAGGCTACATCGTGCATGAGGCGGCGAACGGCGCTGAGCTGATCGGCGGCCTTTCGACGGATCTCGACCTGATCTTCATGGACGGTGCGATGCCCGGCCCGCCCCTCGCCGCACGGCTGGACGCCGCCCGGCTGCTTGTGCCGGCCGCGTGCGTCATTGTGATGAGCGGAACCACGGCCGCACCGGCCGAGGCCGTGGGCGCCGGCGCCGCGTACCTGGCCAAGCCCGTGGGGCTGGCCGAGCTGGACGCGGAGCTCGAGCGGTTCGGCTGCGCCGTCGCGGGGCGCGTGCGCTGAGATGGGCGCCACCGACGTCGCGCTGCGACGCTCCGGCTTCGACGTGCTCTTCGAGGGGCATCCGGACGCGGCGTACCTCTACGACCTGGCCGACGGGTCCTACCGCCTCAACGCCCGGATGGCTGACCTCACCGGCTACCCCACGGACATCCTCGCCCGCGACTTCGTCGGCACCGCCGTACACCCCGACGATCGTGCGCGGGGCGTCGCGAATCGCGACGCCGCCGCCGCGGGGGAGAGCCGCCGCTACACGTCGCGCTGCATCACCGCCTTCGGCGACGAGATCCCGGTCGAGGTGACCCTGGTGCCGCTGCGGGACGAGCGCCACGAGGCAGTGGCCGTGCTGGGCATGGCGCGGGGCGCCTCCGACCTCGAGCGGGCGCTGCACTGGAACGAGCGGGCTGAGAGCATCTTTCGCATCGCTGGACGACTCGCGGCCTTCGGCGGCTGGGAGATCGACGCGGCGACGGGCTTCGCGAGCGTGACACAGGGCATCCGGGCTCCGCAGGGGGCGTCGGGCCGCCGTCGCCGCTACGTTGACTGGATTCCCGAGTCGTTCGCGCCGGGGGACGCCTCGGCGGTTCGCGCGGCGCTCGACTGCGCGCTGCGGACGGGCCAGCCGGTCGACGTCACGGCCCGGACCATGGGCGACTCCGTGGTCCGCATGGTAGGTGAAGCGGTGCTCGGTGCCGACGGCCGCGTAGCCCGGATCGAGGGGGCGTACACCGACGTCACGCTCGTGGTCGAGGGGGGGCGGGAGGCCCAGCGCATCGAGGCCCGGCTCACTGCGCGGCTCGACCAGATGGGCACCGGAATCCTCTTCCTCGATCGCGATTGGCGGTTCTTCTACGCCAATCAGACCGGGCAGCGCTACCTCCGCAAGCCCGCGTCGGTGCTCGTGGGCGGCGACCTTTGGGAGCTCTATCCCGAGCTCGCCGGAACCGCCTTCGGTAACACGTACCGGCACGCGATGACCGAGCGCACGGTGGCGAGCGCGCGCGACTTCTACCCGCCGCTCAACTCCTGGTTCGAGGTCGTCGCCTATCCGATCGACGACGGCCTCGCCATCCACGTGCGCGACGTCACCGAGGACCAGGCCAACCGGATGCGCCTCGAGCAGACGACCGCGCGGCTCAGGACGCAGGCGGCCATGCTGGACGCCGCGTCCGACGTGATCATGGTGGGCGACCTCGATGGCCGCCCGCTGTACTGGAATCGCAGCGCCGAGGAGGCCTCGGGCTGGGCGATCGACGAGTTGCCTGACGGCCGGGTCGCCGAGTTCCTGTATGCCGACCAGGACGCTTTGCACCTCGCGGCTGCGGCGCTCCGCCGGGACGGCCACTGGTCGGGCGAGCTGCGCCGGCGCAAGCGGGACGGGAGCATCGTCCTGCACGACTGCAGATGGCAGGTACTGCGTGACGAGGACGGCAACCCGACCTCCTTCTTCGCGGTGGAAACCGACATCACGGAGTGGCGCAGCGGGGAGGAGCAGCGCTACCGCAATCAGCGCATGGAGAGCCTCGGAACCCTCGCGGGCGGCATCGCGCACGACCTCAACAATGTGCTCACGCCGATTCTGATGGGCGCGCAGCTGCTGGCGGACGACGTGGATCCCGGCCGCCGAGCGCTCGTCGACTCGATCGAGGCGAGCGCGAAGCGGGGCTCCGAGTTGATCCGGCAGGTGCTGCAGTTCGCGCGGGGCGAGGGCGCCGAGCGGCGAGCGGTGGACGTGAGCGCCCTGATCGACGAGGTCGCGCAGTTCGCGCGCGGCACCCTCGCCAAGGACATCGCGGTGACGGTCGACGCGCCCGCCGAGCTTCCGCCCGTGAACGCCGACGCGACGCAGCTCTTCCAGGTGCTCGTCAATCTGATCACGAACGCCGGCGACGCCATGCCGGACGGCGGCCGACTGCAGATCGAGGCGACCGCGGACGACCGCCGGCTGACCATCGTTGTGGCGGACACCGGCATGGGGATGGCGGCCGATGTCGTCGAGCGCGCGTTCGAGCCCTTCTTCACGACCAAGGCCATCGGCCGGGGCACCGGCCTCGGGCTGTCGACCTCAATCGCCATCGTGCGTGCGCACGGCGGCGAACTCGAGGCGGACAGTTGCCCGGGGGCGGGCACCAGGATGACGCTGCGCCTGCCGGTCGCTCCGGACGAGCCCGGCGGCCCGGCGGAACCCGGTATCGCGGTGACCGGTCGGGGCGAGCGCATCCTCCTCGTGGACGACGAGGAGGACGTCTGCGAGCTGGCCGGCCAGATGCTGGAGCGCGCCGGCTACCGCACCGTGCGGGTCCGTGACGGGGCGGCGGCGCTGCGTCTCGTCCAGGAGGAGGCGCCGGACCTGCTCATCGCCGACATGCTCCTTCCCGGCCTGGGCGGAGCCGAGCTGGTGCGCCGTGTCGACAGCCTCGCGCCGGGTTTGCCGGTGGTGGCGATGAGCAGCTTCGACGCCGACACCGCCACGGAGCTGCGCCGGGCCGAGCATCCGGCGCGCTTCCTGCAGAAGCCGTTCACCCGCGACCAGCTCCTCGGCGCCGTGCGCGACGCACTCGACGCTCGGGCGGAATCCCGATGAGCGAGGGCCTGCGGGTGGTCGTCGCCGATGACGACAGCTTCACCGTCTCCCTCGTCGCGGGCGGCTTGCGCGGCCAGGGCTTCGAGGTGCACGGCGCCACGACCGTCGCGGAGGCGCTGAGCCTGGTCGACACCACCGACCCCCACGTGCTGGTGAGCGACCTCGACTTCGGGCACGGCGAGTCGGGGGCGGCCCTGCTGCGCGAGGTGCACCGCGACTACCCCTGGATCGGCCTGGTCGTCCTGTCCGCACACCGGGCCCCGCAGCTGGCGGTCGACGACCTGGGCGGGCTGCCGCCCGGTGCGGTGTACCTCGTCAAGTCGGCGCTGCGCCAGGTGGAGGACCTCGCCGACGCGGTGCGCGGCGCGATCGCCGGCACCGGGTGGAACGCCGGCGAGGCGGACCCCGACACCGACATCGTCGCGCTCACGTCCGCTCAAGCTGATGTGCTGCGGATGCTCGCCGGCGGCGCGTCGACGAAGGCGCTGGCGGCTCACCGCGGCACCACCGTCCGCGCCGCCGAGACGATGCTCACCCGCCTGTACGCGGCGCTCGGCCTCGAGCAGAGCGACTCCTCCAACACCCGGGTCGAGGCGGTCCGGCTCTGGCAGCAGGGCCGTGTCACCGTCCGCTGACCGCCGGCGCCTCCTCACCATCCGGGAGGCGCTCGGCGCTGCGGAGGCGTTCGACTCCGCGCACTGGCTGCTCGGTGCGCTGCCGGTCGCGCTTCTCGTCGTCGTGCACGAGCTGGCCATACCCGGCGCCACCGCGGGGCAGATCCTGGTCTCGGTGATCGCGCAGCAGCTGGCCACCGCGGTGGTCTCCCTGCCGCTCGGCGCCGCACTGCACCGCAGCGGGGCGACGCTTCCGCTGCTGCCCGCATTCGCCGTGTACAGCGCCATCGGGGCGGCGCGCGCGGGTGCCGGCGCACTCGTCGCGATGGCGTTCGGGCACTCCCCGGACGTGGGCAGCAGGCTCCTGTTCTGGCTCGGGGTCGCCTGGGTGTGGATGCCGCTGGCCGGCGCTTTCCTGACCCAGCTGGCCGTTCGGCGTGCCCTGCTCGGCGCCCTCACCGAGACGGAGACGGCGCAAGAGGACGCGCGGGTGCGCGCGCAGCGCACCGGCGAGGAGATCCGGTCGCAGCTGCTGTACTCGGTCAGCGGGGCGGTGTTCTCCGCCGTGCGGGAGATCCGCGAGGCGCTCGGCCGGGTGACCGGCGGTGCCAGCGGCCTGCCGGACGCGGACGCCATGGCCCGGATCGGCGACCGGCTCTCGGCGCTCACGGCACTCGTCGGCTCCACCGTCGACCGGGCCGCCGAACCGCCGACGGCCCCTGCTCCGAGACGCGCGGAGGTGCCCGCGCCGCTCGCCGTCGCGCTCGACTTCGAGTGGCGTCGCCCCGTCCAGTGGGCGGGCGCCAGCGGATTGGCGCTGCTCGCGGTCGCCCTCCCGATCGCCCTGCACGCCGGGCGCCCCCAGCTGGCGGTCAACCTCGCCGTCGCGCTCACCGGGGCGAGCATCGCGCTCGCCCTCGGCCCCGGCATCGCGGGCCCGGCGAGCAGGGGCATCGGCCCGCTCCGCTTCGTCCCGTTGCGCTACCTCGCGTCCGCCGCGGTGGGCAGCCTGCTGCTGCTCGCCCTCGACTGGGACCACCTGGAGGCGTTCGAGCTGCTTCTGATCGCCGTGCTGCCGCTCGGCCTTTTCTACTCGGCCGCGCTTCTCTCCGGAGCGATGGGCTGCGCCGGCGCGAACCGCGCCCTGTTCGGCACCATCGGGCTCGCGGAGGCGCGCCGGGCCGACTCCGACGCCTCGGCGCGGGAGCAGGAGGAGCGCGCCCGAGAGGGCCTGCGGGCGGTGCTGCACGGGCCGATCCAGGGTCGGCTCGCGGCGTGTGCGATGGCGGTGAACTTCCATGCCGCAGGAGCCGAACCGCGCGACGGCGAGGCGGTCGCCCGTGCCGTCCTCGACCATCTGGCGCTCGTCGAACAGGACCTCGCGACCCTCGGCAGCGAACTCCTGCCGGCGGCCGGTGTGCTGCCCGCGGGAGCGCGCTGAGTCCTTGTCCCCAGAAAGCGGCTGGTCCGGCCCCTTGTCCCGAACCGGGCGCGCCGCCTAGATTCGGGGGACGCGCCGTGGGGAAGTCGGCGCATTCCGCACGCCGCCGAGACCGGTGGGTGGCAGCCGTCGGGGGACAGCGCGCATGGGCAGAGCATTCGGATCGACGGTCGCCACGGCGGCGGTCGCCGTGCTGCTCGCGCTCGTCCCGCCCGTTCTGCCCTCCCGCGTCGTTCCCGGCGAGAGCGGCGCCGCCGCCGCTCTCGCGCTCGAGGCCGGCTGCGCTCCTGCAGCGGAGTCGGCGGATCTCGACGCGCCGGGCGCCGAGTACTTCGACGGCGCCGCCCGCGGCACCACCGCGGACGACCTCATGCAGTTCGCGGTGGCCTACAACAGCATCCGGGCGGCCAACTGCCTGCCTCCGCTGCCGGCCACGAACTTCGTGCACGACCTGTGCCTGGAGGAGCGGCTGGCCTGGATGGCCGGCGACCCCAGCGACGACCCGGCCAGCGCCTGGGGCCACGACGGCGTCGCGCGCAGCGACGGGGTGCCCGTCGCCGGCTGCGACGGCAACCTGGCCGGCGGCACGGACAACACCGCGGGCGTTCTCGCCGAGAAGTGGTGGGATTCGCCCACGCACCGCGCCTCTCTGTACCGCCCGGAGGCCAGCGAGGGCCTCGACCGCGTCTGCATCGCCTTCGCGGCGGTGCACGGCGGGCCCCCCGACGAGCCCCGGAGCTTCGTCCGCGCCTCCGCCCGCTGGACGGAATGCTGAGCGGCGCCCTGCGTCACTAGGGTGGGACGGCATCACCCGCAGGCGAGGAAGGGACATCCCATGGCGCAGAGCATCGGCTGGGGAATCCTCGCCACCGGCGGCATCGCCGCGGCTTTCACCAGCGACCTGGCGGTCGCCGGCCTCACCGCCGTCGCGGTGGGCAGCCGCACGCAGGAGTCGGCCGACGCCTTCGGTGAGCGGTTCCGCATCCCCAACCGGCACGGCAGCTACGAGGCACTCGTGGCCGACCCGGCCGTCGACATCGTCTACATCGCCACCCCGCACCCCGGCCATGTGCAGGCGGCGCTGCTCGCCCTGAACGCGGGCAAGCACGTCCTCGTCGAGAAGCCGTTCGCCGTGAACGCCGCGGAGGCGCGACAGATGACCGCGCTCGCCGCCGAGCGGAACCTGCTGATCCTCGAGGCGATGTGGACCCGGTTCCTGCCGCACATGCGCCGCATCCACGAAATCCTCGACGCGGGCACGCTCGGCGACGTGCGGACCGTGATCGCCGACCACAATCAGGACCTCCCGAAAGACCCGACGCACCGGCTCAACGACCCGGCGCTTGCCGGCGGAGCCCTGCTGGATTTGGGCGTCTACCCGGTCTCCTTCGCCATCGACGTGCTCGGCGGACCCACCTCGGTGTCGGCGACGGCGGCGTTCACGCCGACCGGCGTCGACCGGCAGACGGCGATCCTGCTCGAGCACCAGGGCGGCCGGCAGTCGGTGCTGCACACCGCGCTCGACACGCGGGGCCCCAACCGGGCGGCCGTGCTCGGCACGCTCGGCCGGATCGAGATCGACCCCGTCTGGTACACGCCGACCGGCTTCACCGTGTATGACAACGTGAACGAGGTCGTCGAGCGCTACGAGTCGAGCGTCGAGGGCCGGGGCATGCAGCATCAGGCGCTCGAAGCCGAGCGGCTGATCCGGGCAGGGGAGACGGCGAGCGCGCACCTGTCGCCCGCCGAGAGCGTCCTCGTCATGGACGTGCTCGACTCCGTGCGCGAGCGCATCGGTCTCCGCTACCCCGGCGAGAGCCCTGCCTAGACTGTTCCGGTGTCGCCCCGCCTGAACCCCCGGGCGACCGCGGGCCTCGTCGCGGCGGCGATCCTCTACGTCGCGGCGCTCGGCGGTGCGGCGGCCGCCGGTGCCGCCACCGCGCCGCGCCCGGCGGCCAGCGTGTCCGACACCGACCCACCGCGGCCGACGGAGCAGGCGCCCACCCCGAGCCCGAGCCCGAGCCTCGAGGCGCGGCCGGCGCCGAGCGCTCCGCTGCCCGCAGCGCCCGTCCGCACCTGCTCGATCGCGGGCCCCGCTGCGGACGGCCGGCTCGCCGAGTTCCAGGCACGCTTCGTGAACGCGAACACCGGCGAGGTGCTCTTCGACCGCGCCGGCACGACGCCCAACCGCGCGGCGAGCGTGATGAAGGTGCTCACGAGCGCCGCCGCGCTGGCGGTGCTCGGCCCGGATCGACGGCTGACGACGACCGTGCTGCGCGGCACGGAGCCGGGCACCGTGGTCCTCGTCGGCGGCGGCGACCCCACCCTCTCGCGCACCCCGTCCGGTTCGGCCAGCACGTACGCGGGCGCCCCGCACCTCGACGATCTCGCCGCCCAGGTGCGCGCAGCCTGGAACGCCGACCCGGCGACGGTCGGCACCCCGATCAGCACCGTTCTGCTCGACGCCACCTACTTCGGCGGCGACACCTGGGAGCCCAGCTGGCTGCGCAAGGAGCTGACGATGGGCTACCAGGCCCGCGTCACCGCCCTCATGGTGGACGGCGACCGCGACGACCCGTATAAGAGCACCTCACCGCGCAGCGACGATCCCGTCGGTCGCGCGGGCGCGGCGTTCGCGGCGGCGCTCGGCGCGGGAACCACCTCGCCCGGCACGGCAGCCGCGGGCGCGACGGTCCTCGGCCAGGTGCACTCCCAGCCGGTGTCGACGCTCGTGCAGCAGACGCTGATCGTCTCTGACAACACGATCGCCGAGGCGCTCGCCCGCGTGACGGCGATCGAGGCGGGCGCCGGCAACACCTTCGGCGCCCTGCAGGCCGGCGTCACGTCCGGCCTTGCCGCCTACGGGATCGACACCTCGGAGATCCGGGTCGCCGACGGCTCGGGACTGAGCGGGAACAACGCCATCCCGCCCTCCTACCTCACCGAGCTGTTCCGCAGTGTGAATGCCCAGGAGGGGGCGCTCTGGGCGGTGCACGACGGCTTGCCCGTCTCCGGGCAGACCGGGTCGCTGCGCTACGCGGACCGCTTCGCCGGCGCGAGCTCACGCGCCGACGGTGCCGTGCTCGCCAAGACCGGGTGGATCGACGACGGCTACACGCTGTCCGGCATCATCCGCGCCGCCGACGGCACCCCGCTCACGTTCGCGATCTACGCGCTCGGCCACGTCTCCGACAACGCCAAGCAGGCGATCGACGCGCTGGCCGCCGCCGCATACGACTGCGGCAACAACCTCTCCAACCACTGACCGCGGCCCTCCGCCGTACCCGCCCCGGGCACCGTCATCCCGCGCAGAGAACCGGTTGGCTACAGCAGCACCGTTCCGGAGATGACGGTGCTCGTGGCGCCGCCGATCCAGATCGCGCCGCCCGCCGGCGTGACCCGAACCCGGCCCGCGCGGCCGAGCACCGTGCCCTGCGCAGCGACGTAGGGACCGCTGGCGATGCCGGCGCCCAGGAACCAGGTCGCCAGACCCGCGTTCAGGCTGCCGGTCACCGGGTCCTCCGGCACGCCAATGCCGGGCACGAACGCCCGCACCTCGAAGTCGGAGTCGCCCTCGGCGGGGGATGGCGCGACCACGCCGAGTTTGAGGGAGCCCATCGCGGCGAAGTCGGGGCGGAGGGCCAGCACGGTCGCGGCGCTGTCGAGCAGCAGCGCGAGCCATCCGGGGCCGTTGTCCACCCACTGCCCGGCCCGCACAGCGCCGGGGTCGACTCCGAGGGCGCGGACGGCCGCGGCCAGCTCGTCGCCGGTCGGTTCGCCGCTGCGGATCAGGGGCGGGGCCGCGAAGGCGAGGGAGCCGCCGTCACGCCGCAGCTCGACGAGCCCGATGCCGCACTCCTGCACGATGCGGTCCGCTGTGCGCGGCCGGCCCCCGGCGCCCAGCCACGCGGCGCAGCTGCCGAGGGTGGGGTGACCCGCGAACGGCAGCTCGCCGCCTGGTGTGAAGATCCGCAGCCGGTAATCCGCCTCCGCGGTGGTCGGCGGGAGGAGGAAGGTGGTTTCGGACAGGTTCGTCCAGCGGGCGAACGCCTGCATCGCGGCGTCGTCGAGGTCGTCGGCGTCGATCACCACCGCTACGGGGTTGCCACGGCACGGCTCGGACGAGAACACGTCGATTTGGGCGAAGCGGCGGGGCAGCATACGACGATCCTCGCAGGAGCGCCGCTGTCGGGCCCCGTACTCCGGCCCCTAGGATTCCCGCATGATCTCGGCGCTGTTCATCATCGACGTCCAGAACGACTTCACCGAGGGCGGGGCGCTCGGCGTCGCCGGGGGAACGGCCGTCGCCGAGGGCATCACCCGCTACCTCGTCGCGAACCGCGGCCGGTACGACGTCGTCGTCGCCTCGCGCGACTGGCACGACGGCACGAACGACAACGGCGGTCACTTCGCCGTCGACGCCGACCCGGACTACGTCGAGACGTGGCCCGTGCACTGCGTCGGCGGAACCCCGGGGGCCGACTACCACCCCGCGCTCGCCGCCGACGCCATCGACGTGCACGTCAAGAAGGGGCAGGGTGAGCCTGCCTACTCCATCTACGACGGCGTCGCCGGGGACGGCCGCGGCGTCTCCGTGCTGCTTGACGAGCGCGGAGTCACCCACGTCGACGTCGTCGGCATCGCGACCGACTACTGCGTGCGCGCCTCCGCGCTCGACGCGGCCCGCGACGGCCGGCGGGTGCGGGTGCTGACCGACCTCGTCGCGGGCGTGGCCGTCGAATCCAGCGAGCGCAGCCTCCGCGAGCTGGCGGGCGAAGGGGTGCGCATCGGCCGGTCATCGGACACTCCCCGGTCCTGACTACGATGGAGGCGCCCGCCTAGAGGAAGGTCTCCGCGTGTCCGCTGCCGATGAGAAGGTTCTGCTCGAGCGTGTTCCGGATCGACTGCTGATCGGAGGCGAGTGGGTCGTCGGCTCGGCGGAGCGCCCCATCGAGGTGCGCGACCCGGCCACCGGGGACGTGCTGTGCACCATCGCCAACGCGACGCCGGATGACGGAATGCGTGCGCTCGACGCGGCGGTCGCCGCCGCGGACGCATGGGCCGCAACGCCGCCCCGCACGCGCAGCAACTACCTGCGCGCCGCCTTCGACCTCCTCCAGGAGCGGCGCGAGGAGTTCGCCCTCCTGATGACCATGGAGATGGGCAAGCCGTACAGCGAGGCGCTCGGCGAAGTCACCTACGGCGGCGAGTTCCTCCGCTGGTTCAGCGAGGAGGCCGTGCGCATCACCGGCCGCTACAACGTGAACCCGGAGGGCACGGGACGCACGATCGTCACCCAGCACCCGGTCGGCCCGTGCTACTTCATCACGCCGTGGAACTTCCCGCTCGCGATGGCCACCCGGAAGATCGCGCCCGCGCTCGCGGCCGGCTGCACCGTCGTGATCAAGCCGCCGGAGCTCACCCCGCTCACCACCCTGTTCCTCGGGGCCATCTTCGAGGAGGTCGGTCTCCCGGCCGGCGTGCTGAACATCGTCACCACGTCCAGCTCGCGCGACCTGACCGCGCCGATTCTCGCCGACCCGCGCCTGCGCAAGCTCAGCTTCACCGGCTCCACCGAGGTGGGCAGGGTGCTGATGAAGCAGGCGGCGGACAACGTGCTGCGCACGTCGATGGAGCTCGGCGGCAACGCCCCCTTCCTCGTCTTCGAAGACGCCGATCTCGACAAAGCCGTCGACGGAGCGATGCTCGCCAAGTTCCGCAACATCGGGCAAGCCTGCACCGCCGCTAACCGCTTTCTCGTGCACGAGTCGGTCGCCGACGAGTTCGCGGCAAGAATGACCGAGCGCGTCACGGCGCTACGCGTCGGCCGCGGCACCGAAGAGGGCATCACCATCGGCCCGCTCATCAACGACAAAGCGGTCGACAAGACCGACGAACTCGTGCGTGACGCCGTCGAGCGCGGAGCAACCGTCGTCGCCGGGGGCAAGCGCGTCGAAGGGCCCGGCAGCTTCTACGAGCCGACGGTCGTCACGGGGGTAGCGGCGGGCAGCGACATCCTTCGCGAAGAGATCTTCGGCCCCGTCGTCTCGATCGTCACGTTCACCGACGAAGCCGATGCCGTGGCCAAAGCCAACGACACGCAATACGGTCTCGTGAGCTACGCCTTCACTCAAGACCTCGCGCGCGGGCTGCGCCTCATCGACAGCCTCGAAACGGGCATGATGGGCCTCAACGTCGGCGTCGTGTCCAACGCGGCCGCGCCATTCGGCGGCGTCAAGCAATCGGGAGTGGGGCGCGAGGGCGGATCCGAGGGCATCCACGAATACCTCGAGACCAAATACGTGCTCGCCCCAGCCACGTGACGAACGACGCAGTGATCGACACGGCAACGGATGTCGACAATGACGTGAGCGTCTTCGACGACGAGGTCGAGGTCGACGATAAACCGCAACGCGTGTGGCCGCTCGTCGCCGCCCTCGTGGCCATCGGGCTCGCGTTTGGCGGCATCACCGCGGCCGTCGTCACTGTCGGAACACCCGCCATCGGGTTCGTGGTCAGCCTCTTCAACCCCGCATCCCGCGTCCCCGTTGTCTCGACCGCGAGCATCGAAGACGCAATGGATGTCTCCATCGCGGCCGGTGCCGTCAGCGAGCTTCCGCGCGAGCAATCTGTCTACATCGTCGGGCAAGTGCGTTTCGATGGAGTCGTCGACCCGGCCTTCACCGGCGACGGGTTTGTCGAACTCTTCGACGTGCCGCCCAGTCGCGTGCGCGACTGGAACGACGAGCTCGAGAACGTGCGCTACTTCATCACGGGAGATGGGCGTTCCGTGCTCGTGGGCACGAACGAGGGCGATACGGTAGCCGTCTTCAGCCTGCAATGATCATCCCCATCACCGACCTCGCCGACCCGAGGCTCGTCGACTTTGCCCACCTCACGGATGTCGCGCTCAAGAAGTCGCGCGGATCCGAGCACGGGCTCTACCTCGCCGAATCGCTCCTCGTGCTCGAGCGAGCGCTGCGATCCGGCCATGAGCCGCGCTCCGTGCTCGCACTCGGCGGATCGGTTGACGAAGTCGTCGCGGTGCTCGGCGGGCGCGACATCCCCGTGTTCACCGGTCCTGGCGAGTTGCTCGAAGAGCTCACCGGCTACGTTCTGCACCGCGGAATTATCGCGTCCATGCACCGACCGGCGCTTCCGACGGTGGAGAAGTTGCTCGCGACCGCCCGAC
>JAODAX010000057.1 GCA_025463675.1 Naasia sp.
AGGCGCCGCGGCACCTCGGCATACACTCCGGCGGCATGGTGCTCTCCGACCGGCCCGTCGGCGAGGTCGTGCCGAGCGAGCACGCCCGCATGGAGTAGCGCACCGTGCTGCAGTGGGACAAGGACGACTGCGCCTACATGGGGCTCGTGAAGTTCGACCTGCTCGGCCTGGGGATGCTCGCGGCGCTGCAGTACTCCTTCGACCTCGCGGCGGAGCACGTCGGCGAGCGGTGGACGCTCGAGACGATCCCGAAGGAGGAGCAGGGCGTCTACGACCAGCTCTGCCGCGCCGACTCGATCGGCGTCTTCCAGGTGGAGAGCCGCGCGCAGATGGGCACCCTGCCGCGCCTGCAGCCGCGCGTGTTCTACGACCTCGTCGTCGAGGTGGCCCTGATCCGGCCCGGCCCCATCCAGGGCAAGGCGGTGCACCCGTTCGTGCGACGCCGGGTCGGCGAGGAGAAGGTCACCTACCTGCACCCGAAGCTGGAGCCGGTGCTGGAGCGCACCCTTGGGGTGCCGATCTTCCAGGAGCAGCTCATGCAGATCGCGATGGAGGTGGGCGGCTGCACGGGCGAGGACGCCGACCTGCTGCGCCGCGCGATGGGCTCGAAGCGGGGCCTGGAGAAGATCGACTCCCTGCGCGAGAAGCTCTACGCGGGGATGAAGGAGAACGGCATTCCGGACGACATAGCCGACTCCATCTACGCGAAGATCGAGGCGTTCGCCGATTTCGGCTTCGCCGAGAGCCACTCGATCAGCTTCGCGCTCATCGTCTACGCGAGCGCCTGGGTGCGCCTGCACTACCCGGCGATCTTCCTCGCCGCCCTGCTGCGCGCCCAGCCGATGGGCTTCTACTCGCCGCAGTCGCTCACCGCCGACGCGCGCCGGCACGGCGTGCAGGTGCGCCGCCCGGACATCCTCCGCTCCGGCGTGGCGGCCGACCTGGAGCCGCTCGACCTGGAAGCGGCAGCGGCGGATTCCACCGAGCGCGGTACGAGGCACCCGGCGCGGTCTGTGCACACACCGCGCTCGGTGCCTCGCACCGCGCAGAGTGGTGCACGCACCGCGCTCGATGAGGAGCCGACCGGCGAGTTCGAGGCCCGCCGGCCTGGCCCGAGCGGGATGGCCTCCTGCCTCGACGCGGAGCAGCCGCCCGTGTCGGAGCGGTTCGACCCGACCGCCCCGGTGCGGGACGCCGAGCACCGCCGCGACGGCAATCACGCGGTGCGGCTGGGGCTCGCCGAAGTGTCCTCGATCGGCAAGAAGCTGGCGGAGCGGATCGTCGCCGAGCGGGAGCGGAACGGCCCGTACACGAGTCAGGCGGATCTCGCCCGCCGCGTCGGCCTCAGTGCGCCGCAGCTGGAGTCGCTGTCCGCGGCCGGCGCCTTCACCTCGCTCGGCCTCGGCCAGCGGGAGGCGATGTGGGGAGCGGGCGCCGCCGCGCTCGAGCATCCCGACTACCTGCCGGGCAGCGGCGTGTGGGTGCAGCCGCCGCTGCTGCCGATGCTGAGCCCCGCCGAGCAGGTCGCCTCCGACCTGTGGTCGACCGGCATCTCCCCCGATCAACACCCGATGGCGTTCATCCGGCCCCGGCTGAACGCCCGCGGCGTGCTCCGCTACGTCGACCTGCGCACCGCCGAGTCGGGCAGGCGGATCGAGATCGCCGGCGTAATCACCCACCGGCAGCGGCCGGCGACCGCGGCGGGCGTCACCTTCCTCAACCTGGAGGACGAGACCGGCATGGTGAACATCGTCTGCAGCGTCGGCGTCTGGCAGCGCTACCGGCGGATCGCACGCGAGGCGCCCGCCATGATCATCCGCGGCGTCCTCGAGCGGAGCGCGGAAGGCGTGATCAACGTGATCGCCGACCGCTTCGAGGTGCTCTCCGTCGGCGCCCGAAGTCTCTCCCGCGACTTCCGCTGAACCTCCGGCCCCCTGTCTCCCAACAGGCCGACCTTCCGCCAACAGGCTGGAACCAGCCCGCCCGGCCTGTTGAGGAGAAGTTGGCCTGTTGAGGGAAAGAGGTGGCCGCTCAGTGCAGGAGGGCGAAGGCGTCGCCGCCTTCGGCATCGGTGTCCCGCACCTCGACCGTGTCCACCCGGGCGCCGGACGGGCCGGTGTGCAGCCAGGCGAGCATCGCGTCCACCGCGTCGGCGTTCCCTTCGACGTGCGCTTCGACCCGGCCGTCTGCGCGGTTGCGCACCCAGCCGGTGACGCCGAGGCGCCCCGCCTGCCGCATCGCCGACCACCGGAAGCCGACCCCCTGAACGTGGCCGCTCACGAGCGCGAGGTGGGCGCGATCGGTGTCCGGCATCAGAGGACGACGGTGCCGAACAGCAGGCCGAGGAGGTAGGTGACGGCGGCCGCGCCGAAGCCGATCGTCAGCTGCCGCAGCGCCCGGCGCCCGATCGACGCGCCGGAGAGGATGCCGATTACCGAACCGGTGGCGAGCAGGGCGATGCCGACGAGGACGGACGCGAGGATCACCGCGGGCGGCCCGCTCAGCCCGAACAGCCAGGGCAGTACCGGGATGAGAGCGCCGGAGGCGAAGAAGAGGAAGCTGGAGATCGCGGCGCTGCGGCCCGAGCCGACGGCCTCGTACTCGTCGACGACGTCGATCGAGCCGGTATCGGTGCCGATTCCCGCGCGGCCGCCGAGCACGTCGGCAGCGTGCTCGATCGCGTCTGCCTCGCTCATCCCGCGCGCCCGATAGACGAGGGCGAGCTCGTTGGCATCCACGTCGAGGTCCGGGATGGCGGAGCGTGCGGCCGCGCTCGGCCGGGAGCCGGCGAGAAGCTCGCGCTGGCTGCGCACGGAGACGTACTCACCGGCCGCCATCGACAGCGCACCCGCGAGGAGCCCGGACATGCCGGTGAGTAGGACGGTCGCGGGCGAGACCCCGGCGGCGCCGACGCCGAGCACGAGGGCGAGGTTGCTGACCAGCCCGTCGTTCGCGCCGAACACGGCGGCCCGGAAGGTGCCGGAGATGCGGCTCCGGCCGCGGGCGGCGAGGCCGCGCACCACCTCCTCGTGGATCCGCTCGTCGGCGGCCATCTGCGACGTCGCATCGGAATCGCCCGAGTACGGCGTCCGCGACTCGGCCCGCTGCATCAGCGCAAGGGTGAACACAGAGCCGTAGCGGCGAGCGAAGAAGCCCAGGACGCGGGTGCGCAGGTCGACGCGCGGCTCGCGGGCCAGCCGGTCGCCGAGCAGCCCCCGCCAGTGCGCCTCGTGCCGGCCCTCCGCGTCCGCGAGGGCGAGCAGGATGGCGCGCTCCTCGCCCGTCCGGCGCACCGCCAGATCGCGGTAGACGCGGGCTTCCGCCTGCTCGTCCGCGAGATAGCGCCGCCAGCGGCGCACGTCCGCAGCACTCGGCTCGCGGCGGGTCCCCTCGATCGTCACCCGCCCATTCTTCCAGGCCGCAAGGGGGCCCGGGGCGGGGGAGCGCCCGGGCTAGTGTCGCTCCATGGGTGCCGTCGAACTCCTCCTGGTCCGTCACGGTGAGAGCGAGGCGAATGTCGCCGCGAACACCGCCGAGCGCCGGAAGATCGACCGCATCCCCGTCCCGGCCCGCGACCCCGACGTGGTGCTCAGCCCCGCCGGCATCGAGCAGGCGCGGGCGCTCGGCCAGCACCTGACCGAGCTGCCGCCCGAGCAGCGACCGGACGCGCTGTGGGCGTCGCCCTACCGCCGCACTCGGCAGACTGCGGAACTCACCATCGAGGCCGCCGGCTTCGACCTCGTTCCGCGGTTCGATGAGCGGCTGCGCGATCGCGAGCTCGGCATCATCGACGCGCTCACCGGGCGCGGGGTGGCCCGACTGTACCCGGAGGAGGCGCAGCGCCGCCGCTGGGTGGGCAAGTTCTACTACCGGCCGCCCGGCGGCGAGTCGTGGGCCGACGTCGCCCTCCGGCTGCGCTCGGTGATGGGCGACGTCGACCGCGACGAGGACGGCAAGCGGGTCCTCGTCGTCTGCCACGACGCCGTCATCCGCCTGTTCCGTTACGTCTGCGAGCGGCTCGACGAGGAGACCATCGTGGAGATCGGCCGCAAGACGCCCGTGCCGAACGCCTCGATCACCCGCCTTCTGCGCCCGAGCGGCGAGGGCCCGTGGACCGCGGAGGACGTCAGCGACACCGAGCACCTCCGCGACGAGGGCGCACCTGTGACCGTCCAAGAGAGCAGCGAGAGCACCGCACATGCCGAGCAGCGCTGACCGCGGGAACCGGCCGACCGAGCGCCCGGAGCCGGTCACCCCGGCGTTCCTCCGCGACTGGCCACTGCCGGAGCCGAGCGGCTCCAAGCACGACAAGGGCGACGTGCTGGTCATCGGCGGCGCCCGGCGGACCCCCGGCGCCGCGATGCTCGCCGGGATCTCCGCGCTCCGGGTCGGTGCGGGCCGGCTGACGATCGCCGTCGGGGAGAGCACGTCGACGGCGGTCGCCGTTGCGATACCCGAGTCCGGCGTCGCCGGCCTGGCCGAGACCTCGGCCGGCGCCGTGCTCGGCTCCGGTCTGTCGGCGATCGAGGACGAGCTGACCAGCGCCTCGGTCATCCTCGCGGGTCCGGGCCTCGACGACCCCGTACAGGCGGCCGCCCTGATCCGCACGCTCGCGCATCTCGCGCCGGCCGACACTCCCATCATTCTGGACGCTTACGCGCTCGGGCCGCTGCGCAAGGAGCAGGACGCGCGCGAACGGCTCGCCGGCCGGCTGATGCTCACGCCGAACACGACCGAGGCGGAATTCCTCCTCGGCCGCGACGCCGGGGATCTCGCCGACGACGCCGCCGAGATCGCCGAACAGTACGGCGCCGTCGTCAACCTGATGGACATCGTCGCCGAGCCCGGCGGCCGCCGCTGGCAGATCACCACCGGCCCGGTCGGCCTGGCCACATCGGGCTCGGGCGACGTACTCGCCGGCGCTCTCGCCGGGATCCGGGCGCGGGGCGCCGAGCCCGCCCAGGCGGCCTGCTGGGCCGGCTACCTGCACGCGGCAGCCGGCGATCGCCTCGCTGCGCGGGTGGGCCCGGTGGGCTTCCTCGCCCGGGAGGTCCTCGAGGAGTTGCCCTCGCTCCTCGCCGAACTCGGCTGAGGGGCCTCCGTCAGCTCAGCCGAGGTCGGGGCGGAGGCGCGCCTGGAAGACGGTGCGCGGATCCTGGAGAGCCGCAGGCGGCGCGAAGTCGGTGCGGCTGAGCCTGTCGCCGTAGGCCGCGGCGCGGACGAGGAGCGCGCCGCCCTCCAGCACGCGCGTGTGTACGGTGCCGGTGATCGTGGCCCGGTGCACCGTGTGGCCGTTGCCGACGAGGACGCCGATCTCGGTGCCCGGCTCGGGCGTCTCCAGGAACACCGCCACCTGCGCGCGCCACTTCGGCGTGTCGCGGCCGAGCGGCGACCGCTCGCCCACCGCGACGATGCCCTCCTCGACCCAGTCCTCGAGCTCCGCCTCGGTGCGGGGCCGGACGATGAGCAGCGGCCGCCCGGTGGGCGGCAGGGTGCGGTCCTTCGGAGGCTCCGGCCACACGTAGTCGAGGTCGGCGGGCGTGCCCGGGAACAGCGGCCCGTAGAATTCGGGGGCCTTGCGGATCAGGTTCGACCGGTGGCTGCGATGCACGTACTCGTTACCGATCCACGGCGGCAGCAGCCCGCGGGCGGCCAGCTCGTCCTGCTCGACACCGACGACCTCGGGCGCGAACTCCTCGATCAGGTGCCGGGTGCTGTCGATGTGCCCCTGCTGCTCCCACGCGTCGATCGTCGCCAGGCCGTAGGCGGTCAGCGCCGGCACGTGGCCCCGCCACATCTGCGTCACCGGATGGCTCTGCCAGCCGTAGCTCGGCAGCAGCGAGGCCCGCAGGATCTGCAGGGTCTCGACGCGCTGCTTGCCGAGCCGCGCGGTGTCGAGCACGGCGGCGCTGTCCGCGAACGACGGGTACGGCAGAAAGGTCTGCACTACCCCTCCCCGGACCGCCGAGTTGCCCAGTTTTCGGGCAACTGACCACCGACTTGCCCGGAAACTGGGCAACTCACCGGTGGTGCGGAGCGCATCAGTGGCTGCCCATCCGCTTGCGCAGCAGCTCGA
This sequence comes from Naasia sp., assembly GCA_025463675.1. Taxonomy (GTDB): domain Bacteria; phylum Actinomycetota; class Actinomycetes; order Actinomycetales; family Microbacteriaceae; genus Naasia. The sequence goes on from JAODAX010000057.1 coordinate 6,077, forward strand.
TGCGTTTCTGCAGCTGGGTGACGCTCGCCTGGGCGACCGCGGGGCCGCCGCACATCCGGCGCAACTCCGCGTGCACCATCGCGTGCGACTCCCCCGTCTGCTTCGCCCACATGCCCACGAGGCTGTTGAGCAGGGTGCGCTGCTCCTTGATGTTGCGGTAGAGCGGCGTCGGGTCCTCGGCGCGCACCTCGGCCGGTCGCGACTTGCGGCGCCGCTCCTGCCTCGACTGACGGTGCTGCAGCAGCTCGCGCACCTGGTCCGGCTCGAGCAGGCCGGGGATGCCGATGAAGTCCAACTCCTCCGCGCTGCCCGTCTCCGCCTCGAAGCCGAACTCGCCGCCCTCGTAGACGACGCGGTCGAACATCGCCTCCGAGCCGACCGCCTCGAAGGTGAACTCCTGGCCGAGGTCGTCCTTGGCCTTCTCGGGCCGGTTCGCTGCCGTGAGCGCGTCCTCATCCAGCCCGTTCTCGTCCTCGTTGCGCGGCCGGTCGAGGGCGTGGTCGCGCTGCGCATCCATGGCGTTCGCGAGGGCCATCAGGGTCGGCACGTTGGGCAGGAACACCGATGCCGTCTCGCCGCGGCGACGGGCGCGGACGAAGCGGCCGATCGCCTGAGCGAAGAACAGCGGGGTGGCCGACGAGGTCGCGTACACGCCGACCGCCAGACGCGGCTCGTCGACGCCTTCCGACACCATCCGGACGGCCACCATCCAGCGCTTCGTGTTCGCGGAGAACTCCGCGATCCGGTCGCTCGAGGCCTTCTCGTCGGAGAGCACGACGGTGACGTCTTCGCCGCAGATCTCCTGGAGGATGCGGGCGTAGGCGCGGGCCGCGAACTGGTCGGTCGCGATGACGAGACCGCCTGCGTCGGGCACGCCCTGGCGCACCTCGGTCAGCCGGCGGTCCGCCGCACGCAGCACCGACGGGATCCAGTCGCCCTGCGGATCGAGGGCCGTGCGCCACGCCTGCGAGGTGATGTCCTTGGTGTTGCCCTCGCCGAGCTTCGCCTCCATCTCCTCGCCCGCGGTGGTCCGCCAGCGCATCGAGCCGGCGTAGACCATGAACATGACCGGCCGGACGACCCCGTCCTTCAACGCCCGCGCGTAGCCGTAGTCGTAGTCCGTCCGCGAGACGCGGATGCCCTCCCGGTCCCGCACATACTCGACGAACGGGATCGCCGCGGTGTCGGAGCGGAACGGCGTGCCGCTCAGCGACAGTCGGCGTGTCGCGGGCGTGAACGCCTCGCGGATCGCGTCGCCCCAGGAGAGCGCGTCGCCGCCGTGGTGCACCTCGTCCAGGATGACGAGGGACCGCCCACCCTCGGTCAGGCGACGGTGCAGCGCGGCGTCCGCCACGACCTGCGCATAGGTCACCGCGATGCCGTGGAAATGCCGGCCGTACCAGCGGTCCTTGTTACGGAAGGTGGGGTCGAGGTGGATGGTGACGCGCTCGGCCGCCTCCGCCCACTG
>JAODAX010000059.1 GCA_025463675.1 Naasia sp.
GTTCAAGAGCGCCGCAGCCGACAGGCTCATCGCCAGCAGCCCATGCGTCCGAATCGCCCTGCCAAAGGCCACAGCCACGCCGGTGATCCCGCTGAACATGGATCAGGTCGACGCGTTGTACGCCGCCATGCCCGTGCGATATCGCGTGATCATCACCTGCGCCGTCGGTCTCGGACTGCGCCAGGGCGAGATCTTCGGTCTGACCCGCGACCGGGTGCGGTTCCTCGAACGCCAGGTCCTCGTTGAGGAGCAGCTGCAACTGCTACCCGGCGGTCCGCCGTTCCTGGCGCCGCCGAAGACGGCCCGGAGCCGGCGGTCGGTGCCGCTGCCTCAGGTCGTCGCTGACGAGCTCGCGGCGCACATCGCCGGGTTCCCCGACGGCGGATCGATGGACCTGGTCTTCACCGCCGCGAGCAACGGCGAGGGGATCCGTCGCACGAGCTTCCACTCCAGCATCTGGACGGCCGCGCTGAAGAAGGCGGGACTCCCGGTCGGTACCAGGTTCCACGTTCTGCGCCACACCTACGCGTCGCTGCTGATCGAGGCGGGGGAGCATCCGAAGGTGATCCAGGAACGGCTGGGCCACGCCTCGATCACCGAGACGATGGACACCTACGGCCACCTGTTCCCGACCTCGGAGGAGAAGACCCGGCAGGTGATCGATCGTGCCTTCCGGCGCGACGACGCGGGCGAGCAGGATGCGGCGGCGAGCGGCGATGCGTAGCGGAGCGGCGCCCCCTGCGGCGCGTGCCCAACGGGGGATAGGTCCTCGACCAGGACCGGATGCCGTCGACCAGCTTCCCGAAGACGCTTCGATGAAGATCACGGCCCGTTCACGGCCTGACCGCGGCCGGGCTACCCGGTGCACCCCCTCTGACCTGCGGCGGAGCCGAATCTGGGACTGTGCCCGGCTTACAGGCCGGCTCGCCCCACCTCGCGCGGCCTCTGACCTGCAAGAACAGCATCCTTGCAGGTCAGGGCCGGTGCGCGGGCCGTCGGGCTTCATCGTTTGTCGTCGGCTTGCGGCCGCTTCTGGGGACCCGGATGGGGCCCAGATGAACCTGGGGACCCGCGGGGGACCCACGTCGGAGTCCCGGCCGGCGCCGTTCCGCTGACGTGGCTTGCCGGCAGGGCCGGGGCTACTTCGGCGGGGGTGGTCGACCGGCCGGGACCCTGCTCAGCCTGCGTGATGGTCCGGTGTCGGAGGAACCTGTCCACAGCCCGCTGCCGCCGTCCACGGCCGCGACGCAGCCGGTTGCGGTCCGGGCGCTGGTGCGCAGGGAGCTGCGCGACGGGTTGGTGCTGGGCTGGCGCGGCGACCGGGTGTACCTGCGGTGGCGGACCGAGGCCTGGAACCACCTCGGGTGGGTGCCGGCGTCAGACGTCGAGCGGGTCTGGCTCTTCGACTAGGACGTCGCGGTTGACGCGCCGGACGACGGCGTCCCGCGGCCGGCCCATGCGGTGCCGCGGAGGGAGAGGGTGAGGCCCTCGTCGCGGACATAGTCGGCCTCGAGCAGTTCGGGCTGTTGGCCGGGGGCGGTGAGGCGGTAGACGGGCACGAGGCGCTCCTGATGCTCAAGCCTCGACCCTCCGCCGGTGACCGTAGCGCCCGTGGGTGACGAAGCCCGGCCCCCGTCCTCGAGGGGGGCCGGAGCGGTCAGGCGCGGAAGCGGAAGATCTCCCGCCCGGCGTAGGCGTTCATCGCGCGACCCATCCAGGCGCTGCAGCCATCGCAGAGTGGGGGTGGCTGCATGGGGAACCGCGCGAGCAGGTCGATGCAGGAGGCATCGCCGCCGTTCGCAGCGTCCTTGAACTGCGGCGTGAGGCAGGTGTGCACAGGATCTGAGGTCACGACGGTGACGGTACGAGGGGCGCTGACTGTTGTTGGGCCCTGGATGGACAGCGTGCGACCGGAACTGGCTGGTTCGGCTGACGCGGGCTGCTACGTCACCTACGGTCCGTTTTGCGTTGCGAAAGCCGCGCCCCTGACGCCCGCCGCCGCGAGCCCAGGGCCTCCGATGAAGAGGATCAACCGTGCGTCTGAGTCTGCGTCTCGCACTTCCGGCCCTCGCCGCCGCGCTGGTGGCGCCTGCTCTCATCGCTTCTCCCGCCACGGCGGCTGGGGACCTCACCGTCATACGGTTGGCGGTAGGGCAGAACGACGCCGCCCTGTTCCAGTGACCTTGCGGTGAGGTCGGGATCATCGACGCCGGCGACGGAAGCGTCGAGGAGATCAACGCCGGGTTGGCCAGCCTGGGCGCAGGCTCGGTCAAGTGGCTGGCGGTGACGCACTACGACTCCGATCACATCGCGCCGAGCACCTCGTCGTCGACCTCGACACCCTGAAAGACCGCCTCGACCCGCGGAATCTCACCGGCGACGAAGCCGGGTACCTGCGCCTCGTGCGCGCGCGGCGAGAAGGAGCAGCATGACCAACCCCCAGACCCCCGACTACCAGCCGGCCGAGAGCGCGCCGTCGGTCGCGATGCAGTCCTACGCGCAGCCGTCCGGCATCGCACCACCGCCCCCCGGCGCGTTCGCAACCATCCCCGATGCCGGACCTCGCGGGGGTCGCCAGTTCGCCTTCGACGGCGGCGCGAGCACCTACATCGGCACCGCGCTGCTCGCGCTGCTCATCACCGTGGTCACGCTTGGCATCTGCTACCCCTTCGCGCTGGTCCTGCGGGAGCGCTGGCGCGCGAAGCACTCGTTCATCGACGGCCAGCAGATGGCCTTCAACGGCAGCGGCTTCGGTCTGTTCGGCCTGTGGATCAAGTGGTTCCTGCTGATCATCATCACGTTGGGCATCTACAGCCTGTGGGTCGGGCCACGAATCGCGCGATGGAAGTGGGAGCACACCGGCTTCGCCGGCCCGGTTCACGCGCAGCGGCATGGCTAAGCTCGACGAGCGCGATCGTGCAGTCCTCACCTTCGAGCGGCAGTGGTGGAAGTACGCCGGGGCGAAGGAGACCGTGATCCGTGACCTCTTCGACCTCAGCGCCACCCGCTACTTCCAGCTGCTCGGCTCCCTGATCGACCGGCCCGAAGCGCTTCAGCACCGCCGGCGCCTGCCGGTGCCCGACGCCGTCACCCGCGCGCTGTCGCAGGTGCTCGAGGAGCGCCCGGACGCCGACGTCTTCTTCCTCACGCCGAGGTCCGGCCGGCTCTGGCAGCGGTCGCACTTCAACGACACCGTCTGGAAACCGACCCTCGAGGCGGCCAAGCTGCCGCGCGAGCTCGGCTTCCACGTCCTGCGGCACACCTACGCCTCGCACCTCATAGCCGCCGGGCTCCACCCTCGGGTCATACAGGCCCGGATGGGGCACGCGTCGATCGTCGAGACGGACACCTACGGCCACCTCTTCCCAGACGGCGACGACGCAACGAGGGTCGCCCTTGAGGACCTGCTGGCGGACCCGAGCTCAGACCGCGGGCGGGTCGGCGGCCAATGACGCGATGCGGCTGTTCCACGTAGCCTCGGCTGCCGCGTCATCGGTCCGCGCAGCAACCCGACGGGCCAGTTCGGCGATGTACTTGGCCGGCTCCGTGTGCGTCACGTGGGCTTCGGTGAAAGTCAGCCGTTTGAGATCCCACAGATAGACGCTGCCGGTTATCTCATCGGTCGGTCGCTCCACCCACCACTGCTCTGCGAGGGCGAGCGCAGAAGCGTGTCGCTCCAAGAGGTGTAGCGCGAGAACGCGGTTGGCGATGTTGATAATCGGGCTGTTGTAGCCGAACTTGTCCGCGCGGATCAGGTACTGCAGAGCCAGCTCAGGGTTCTCAGGGAGAACGCAGAAGCCGAAGTTGTTCGCGGCGGCGGCATTTCCCGGGTCGCTCTGAACGATCGTGTGGAACAGGGCCGCGGCCGCCGCACGGCGTCCGTCCCGGAGCAGGTCCAACGCGGTGTTCACGAACTGGTCAGCGTCCACCCGGCGGGGGGCCTGCGTGACCTCCTGCTGGCAGGAGGCGTCGACCAGGTACCGGGCGAGGTCGTTCTCGTTGATCCGACGCATGTTCATGAGCTGCGGGTCGAGCGGCGGTGGTAGTTGCCCGTGCTGATAGCGCCACTCGAGACGCAGCGACGACAGCGCCCAGTCGCCGAGATAGACCTTTGTAAGGCGATCCGCGATCCACACGTGGATGTCAAGATCTTCGTCGGCCAGCGGTGCCGCAGCCGTGAAGTCTGAGGGTGAGGGCGCGATCAGGTCGATCACGTCGTCCAACGACGCCAGGTGCAACCAGCCGAGCAGATGCTCGTGGAGACTCGAGTGAAGCTGCACGTAAGGACCATCGACGTCGTGGACACCGGCCGTCGGGTCGGCCGTCTCGAAGACGTCCTTCCACGCCTGCGGGATGGCGGGCGGGGCGTAGTCCTCGACGCCGTGGGCCTCGACCATGACCGAGAAGACCAGGGAGATCAGAAGACCGTCGGCGATGTGCTGGCCGAGACCGAGGCGGAGGAAGCGGTCGGCGTCGACACCACGAAGCTGAAGTTCCTCGATCGCGGCGCGGACGGCGCCCGGGGCGCCGAGGCTTCGGGCCATGAAGCCCGTTGAGACGTTCTCTTTCACCAGGATCATCAGGCTGACGGTCGACCACTCGTGCATCGGTCGGCCCGATCCCTCATCCGAGAAGTACTCCTCGGAAGGGTCGTAGGGGCGGTCGGTCGCAGCCGGACCTCGGCGTGCGCGCGGGATCCGGCGTGTGAGGGCCAGGCCGCTGCCGATCGCCACCTGCTCGTGCGGGGGAGGAGCGTCGTGCTCGGCCAGGAGGGTCACGCACTCCTCGTCGCACCCGCGCTGGCCAGGCTCGATGAGCACGGAGAACGGGCACTCCGGTCGCAGGGCCGGCGCTTCGCATCCCTCCTGGTACTCCCGCAACGCGCGAAGGAAGATCTCGCGCTCCGGCCCCGAGGCGGCAAGCTCGTTCATCAGCGGTAGGCGTCCTTGCGTGGGCGGACTGTCAGGACGCGCACCGCGGCGCCTTCAACGCGGTACAGCACGCGATGCGCCCGGCCGAGCCGGGTCGAGCGGATGCCCTCGAGCGGCCCGAGGAGCTTCTTGCCTAGTGCCGGCTCAGTGTCCAGCCGTGCGATGAGCTCCTCCGCCTTCTTACGCAGGGCAGGAGGCAACGCCTCGATGTCGCGGCGCGCTCGACTGGACAACTCGGGCATCAGACACCGGCCTCGCCGAACTCGGCGTCGGCATCACGTATGGCGGCCATGGTGTCGTCGTCGCTGAGGATGTTGAGCGTCTCAACGAGGCCTTCGTACTCGTCATACCCGAGCACGATGGCAACGGGCTTTCCGTTGCGGGTGATCACCGTCTCCTGCCCGGCAAGCGCATCGTTCACAACCTCGGCGAGACGGTCCCTCACTTCGGTCAAGCTGGCTGTGGTCATGGATGCTGGCTCCCTTTCACGGCCCCCTATGGGCCTCCTCGGACTGTACGTTATTCTGTACAGAACGCAAGAGGGATCAGCGGAGCGCCCGCGCAACGGCGACCTTGAAGAGGAGTTCCACTACTAGTTGGCAGGTGCCAGATGGCTGAGTCGGCGGCGCCGGAGAGGCCGGACCCGCACGTCCAGGCCATGCTTCGTTTCATCCCGGGCGTGGGCAAGAACTTGGCGCACTGGCGTGACGACGTCTACGTCCGGGACCGTGAGCGCGTAGAGCGCATGAGCGCTGCCGCCGCCGACGACGTTGACCTCGGCGACCTCCTCGAGGCTATGGAGGAAGACGAGCGGATCAGCGACCTCTTCCGCTCTGCGGTCGAGGGCGCCATCAAGACCGGAGACGACGACAAGATCCGTCTCCTCGGACGGGCGCTCGCATCCGGCGCGCTCTCAGAAGACGACGCGGCGCTCGAGGAGGCTGAGCAGCTGCTGCGCATCGCCGTCGAGCTGGACCCGGTGGACCTGCGCGCGCTGTTGCTGCTCGCGCCTGCTGGCCGAAGCGGTCTTCGGAGACTTCCCGCGCTTCGCCGGCGTGGCCAGTGGGACCGTGTTCGCCGACGGCCTCGCCGGGGGTGCGCACGCCGTCCGCTTCGGCAAGGGCCCACTG
>JAODAX010000074.1 GCA_025463675.1 Naasia sp.
CGAGGCCCGCCGCGTCGATGCGGTTCAGCACCCTGCGCAGAACCCCGACACCGCCCTCGCTCGGAACGCTGAGCGCGAGCCCGGCGTCGTCCCGAGACGAGCCCTCGAGCAGGCCTGATGCGGCCGCGAGCGCCGCTTCATCCGCGAACCTGAGGCGAAGGTGCCCGCCGGGAACCCGCCGCTTGAGCTCGTCCGGAGTGCCCTCAGCGACGATGCGTCCGCCGTCGAGCACGGCGATGCGGTGGGCCAGCTCGTCGGCCTCATCCAGATACTGCGTCGTGAGCAGCACGGTCGTCCCATCCGCCACCAGGCCCCGCACGATGTCCCACATGGTGTGGCGGCTGCGCGGATCGAGCCCGGTGGTCGGCTCGTCCAGGAAGATGACGCTCGGCGTCGCGACCAGCGTCATCGCCAGGTCGAGACGGCGTCGCATCCCTCCTGAGTAGGTGGCGAGCGGCTTGCGGGCGGCCTCCACCAGGTCGAACTGCTCCAGCAGCTCCACGGCCCGCTTCTTCGAGCGCTTCGCGCCGAGGTGGCGCAGGCGCGCCATCAGCAGCAGGTTCTCCTCTCCCGTGAGCAGGGCGTCTACGGCCGAGAACTGGCCCGTGAGGCCGATCGCCGCGCGGACCCCGTCCGGGTCGCGGACGACATCGGATCCGTTGACGGATGCAGTTCCGCCATCGGGCTTCACGAGGGTGCTGAGGATGTGCACGGTCGTCGTCTTGCCTGCGCCGTTCGGGCCGAGCAGGGCCGTGACGGTGCCGGCGTCCACGCTCAGGTCGACGTCGTCGAGCACGGTCGCGGCGGCGTATGACTTGCGCAGGCCGCGGATGCTGATCGCTGGGGGTGTCATGTTGATCGTTCCCTTCTCTTGCGTTGAGTAAAGAAGCTGGTTCAGGTGGCTGGAGCGCGGTGGAGGAAGATGTCGCCGTAGTTGGAGCGCAGGCGCAGCTCGACGGTTCGCCCCGTCGCATCCGGCGCCGGGCCTGACTCGAGCTCGTTGCGGACCCGCCCATGCTGCGAGGCCGCGTCCACCCAGGCCGCGGTCCCGTTGGGCACTCCGACCTCGACGGTGCCGTAGCCGTTCTCGAGCCGCACGGTCCCGCCGCCGACCTCCCGCACTCGGAGTGCGCCGTACGCCGTGCGGATGGCAGTGTTCGTCCCAGCGCGTCCGACGGTGATCACTCCGGATGTTCGCGCGTCGATCTCGCCGTCGACGACGCCCAGTTCGATGTAGCCGTGGGAGCCCCGAACCTCGGCGCGGCCGTCCACCCGGCCGATGCGCAGGTGCCCGTGTCCGGCGGTGAGGTCCAGGTCGCCGGCGACGACGTCGACCTCCACACCGCCGTGCGGTGACTTGAGCTTGAGGTCGCCGGCGTGCTCGAGAACGATGTCGCCATACGCTGCCGTCACTCGGGTCGCCCCGAGCTGGCCGCGGGCACGGATGTTGCCGTACGCGTTCGCGATGGCGACCTGGGATCCCGTCGGCAGGTCCACCCGCACATCGACCGTGTCCCCCGGGCCGATCAGGTTGAGTCGCTTCGGGACCGAGATGGTCAGCCGCCCGTCAGCAAAGCGCACGGTCGCCTCACCGGCGAGCGACACGTCTCCGGATCGAGCGGGATTGCCGGGCGTCACCTCGACGATCGTGTCTGCGCGGTCGGAGGCGTTGATCTCGACGCTGCCCATGCCGAGTTCGACGTCGACCGAGATGGGCTCGGGGGTGGGGTAGGTGGACATGCTGTTCCGTTTCTCGCCTGCGTGGTCTGTGCTGTTTGGGGGTGGATGATGCGGGCACGCCGCGATCCGGGCGTGACTGAGAGACCCGCCGGCGGTCGGCGGGGGATGACGGCGGATGGTGTCAGCGAACCCAGCCGGTGAAGCTGTCACCGCCTCGTGCGTTCCGCTGGGCCGCGCGCCTGCTCTTCGGCTCGACCGCGGCGCTGATGGCGCGGACGAGCCAGGTGTTGAGAGAGAGCCCGTCCTCCGCGGCGGCCTTCTCGACCCGGGTCTTGAGCTGATCCGGCAGCCGCAAGGTCGTCCGCGAGGTCGATGCATCCTCGCGGGGATCCGGGTCCTCGAGCGCGGGCCGGACGGTGGGCAGCTCGTCGCGCTCGGCGAAGTCCGATTCGGCCGGATTGGAGACGACGAACTCGGGATCGCGACCGCGCAGCCGCACCTCGACAGAGCCGGGGGCGAGATCGCGGGTGATCTCAGCCGCCGCCTCGCTCAGCGCTTCTAACAGGATCATCCGGGTTGCCGCATCCAGGGACACGCTCAGCTGTTCAGCGAGCCGACGGGTCGCATCGTCGCCGCTGGCGGCCGCGCTTGCAAGTTGACGCCGGAGGTCGACGACGTACGAGTCGAGGTTCACGACACCATGTTTACACCACCGTGGTGTCATCGCAACTGTTTTCGCGCTCGAGTGGTGTCACTCTGCCGCGAACTGGTTTCGCCTCACCTTGGGCTAATCCCCCCGGGCCCGCCGGTAGGTCGTGACTATCGAGCCGGTGCCGAGGGTTCGCGATTCGACGAGCGTGAATCGACTGTGAGCGAAGCCGTCCGCGAACAGCTTCTTTCCGCTGCCGAACACCAAGGGGTAGACCATCAGGCGGTA